>CAZBEO010000125.1:0-9045 GCA_964490935.1 uncultured Verrucomicrobiota bacterium | reverse complement strand
CTCGGGATGTCCATCAGTTGTGCACTCGGTTATGCCCTCGGGCGTTTCGGACGCACAGCCCTGCGCGATCGCCTACTCTCGGCAAACGATTTGGCACGCCTGGAGCGCCTCTATCAACGCACGGGCGACTGGCTGGTCGTGGTCACGCGCCCGGTGCCTGTTCTGGCCGAAGCAGCCGTGATTGTGGCGGGCATGGGCCGCATGTCGTTTGCACGTTTTCTCTTCCTTTCCACTCTTTCCAATCTCGGCATCTCGCTGGTGTATGCCCTCGTCGGCGCATTCTCCGCCGATTCAGGCGCTTTCTTCTGGTCGTTTGCGGGGGCTATTCTACTGCCTCTGGCTGCCCTGCTGCTCATGAAACGGAGGGTGCCTTCATGACGGCGGCGCGGCGACTTTCATTCGGCAAACAACTCCATGCCTGGATGCAACTGCTCCGCCTGCCCAACCTGTTCACGGTGCCGGGCGACCCCCTGGCGGGCCTGCTGCTGGCCCACACACATCTAGGAACAACGCCCGGCATCAGCCGCGTTCTATTCCCCATGCTCTCTGCCCTGCTGCTCTATATGGCCGGTCTCATCGGCAATGATCTGGCCGACCAGCGGGTGGACGCCCGCGAGCGCCCGAACCGCCCTCTCCCCTCCCGCCGCATACGCCCTCGGGCGGCCTGGGCCGCCTGCCTCGCCCTGACCGCTGCCGGACTGCTCAGCGCTCACCAAGCGGGAACCACCGCACTCCTTTGCGCACTCCTCCTGACCGCCCTCCTCTTTGCCTACAATTTCGCCCTGAAAAACATCCCCCTCATCGGCCCGCTCAGCATGGGGGCCTGCCGAGGCACCTCCCTCCTCCTCGGTGCCGCAGCAGCAACCCCGCCAATGGCGCCATCCGTTTGGCTCGCCGCCCTGATACTCACTCTATATATTGCCGCCGTCACCCTCCTCGCCGCACGCGAAATGAAGCCGCAACGCACCGGCATACAACGCTGGCTGCCCGCCGCCATCCTCCTGGCCGGCTGGAGCCTCCTCTTTTCCTCCATTTCCCTTTTTCCGGCTGCCTCCGTGTCGGCCCTTCTTTCCTGCCTTTGGGCCCTAGCGACGGGATACCGCCTAGGCTCCGTGTTGCAGCCCACCCGCACCCCGCGCCTCATTGGTGCCTTCATTCGGAATCTTTTGCTGATTCAGGCCGCCTTCTGCGCTGTTTTCGGGCCAATCGGATGGATCGCAGCCCTCTTCCTTCTAGCCGCAATACCCCTCTCTTCCTTTTCCGCTGCAAAGTTTTACGCAAGCTGATCCCCCCGAGCAAAGGATTCTTTCCGGGTTTACGGTTGATCTGAGTGCTCAGTACGTTACCTTGGAAAACATGTGAACCCCGCAATCATACCGATACGGAAGAACCGTCTCATAAAACGGACCCGCCTCGCTTAGAGGCGCCGACGCTTCCAGTCACTCCCCTGCGGGCCGACCAACAACATAAGGAAACAGCTATGACAATCAGTAAACGACAGAAAACCCTCTTTCACCGCTTTGGTTCTTCCGGCTCACACAACAAATGGAAGGACTGGAAATGGCAGGTGCGCCACACCGTACGCGACATCGACACCTTTGAAGAAGTCCTCGGCATCAAACATCCCCCCGAAGAACGCCAACAGCTTGAAGAAACACTCCGCCGCTTTCCGCTTTCCGTTTCCCCGTATTATCTCTCCCTCATCGACCCCGAAGATTTTCGTAACGACCCCGTCTACCGTCAGTGCTTCCCCTCGCCTTCCGAACTGAAAATCTCCCGCACCGACATGGCCGATCCCCTCGCCGAAGATACCGACAGCCCTGTCCCCGGCCTCACCCACCGCTACCCCGACCGCGTCCTCATGCACGTCAGCAACGTCTGCGCCATGTATTGCCGACACTGCACCCGCAAACGCAAAGTGGGCGATAAAGATTCCATCCCCAAGCGCGAAGCCATCTCCAAGGCCATCGACTACATCCGCCAAACCCCCGTCGTGCGCGATGTCCTTCTCTCCGGCGGCGATCCCTTTATGCTCTCCAACACCTACCTCGAATGGATTCTCAAACAACTGAGCGCCATTCCTCACGTCGAAGTCATCCGCATCGGCACACGCACCCCCGTCGTGCTCCCCTACCGCATCACCGACGAACTGACCACCATGCTGCGCAAGTATCAACCCGTCTGGGTAAACACCCACTTCAATCATCCCCGCGAGATCACCGATTCCTCCCGCGCGGCCCTCGCACGCCTCGCGGATGCAGGCATTCCCTTGGGCAACCAGACCGTCCTGCTCGCCGGCGTGAACGATTGCCCGCGCATCATGCGGCGCCTAGTCCACCGCCTAGTCCAAAACCGGGTGCGCCCCTACTACCTCTACCAATGCGACCTCTCCGAAGGACTCGAGCATTTCCGCACGCCCGTTGGCAAGGGCATCGAAATCCTGGAAAGTCTCATCGGCCACACCAGCGGCTTTGCCGTGCCCACCTACGTCATTGATGCGCCCGGCGGAGGCGGAAAAATCCCTATCATGCCGAATTATCTCATCTCGTGGAACACCAACAAGGTCGTCCTGCGCAACTACGAAGGGGTCATCACCACCTACCACGAACCAGACTCCTACGAACAAAACTTCTGCGACCGAAACTGCGCCGACTGCCATCTCGCCCTCAAACTCGAGAGTGCCGAAGAATATCGCGCCATCGGCATTGAAAAACTCCTCGCCGATCACGACAAAACCATCGCCCTCGTGCCCGCTCACAATGAACGCCATGGGCGGCGAAAAGATAAACCCGCCAAGAAAGGGACCCCCTCATGAGTTGGCTGGACTACCTCATTTTCGGCATCTACATGCTCGGCATCCTCGGCGTCGGCTGGTATCACTTCAAAAGAAACCGCAGTGAAGAAGATTACTACGTGGGTGGGCGCAACGTCCCGCCGCTGGCTGTGGGCCTCTCCGTGGTCGCCACCGATGTAGGCGGCGGCTTTTCCATCGGCCTGGGCGGGGTGGGTTTTCTGATGGGGCTGGCCGGAACCTGGCTCCTCTTCACCGGACTCGTCGGCGCCTGGCTCTCCGCCCTATTCGTCATCCCCCGTCTCAAGGCCATCCGCGAATCCAACTCCATGCTGACCTATCCCGACTTCCTGCGCTACCGCTACAATGGGCGCGTCGCCCTGATTGCCGCACTCATCTCGGGCATCGGCTACCTCCTCTTCACTGGCGGGCAAATGCTCGCCGGCGCGCGACTCGCCGCCGATACCGCCATCACCCAGGCCCCCTTCGGATGGAGCCCCATGACCTTCTCCCTCTACCTCATGGGAGGCATCATCATCGCTTATACCGTCCTCGGCGGCATCAAAGCCGTCATCTATACCGACTGCATTCAGTGGATCATCCTCATTCTCGGCCTCCTTGGCCTCGCCCTGCCCCTGGCCCTACGCGAGATCGGCGGTTGGGCTGGCCTGCGCGCTGCCCTCCCCCCCGAATTCTTCTCCATCAGCAACATCAAACCCACCACCTTCATCAACTGGATGGTCACCATCATTCCCATCTGGCTCGTGGGCATGACCCTCTATCAGCGCATGTTTGCCTGCAAAGGCGCCAAAGAAGCCAAACGCGCTTGGTTCATCGCCGGGCTGTTTGAATATCCCATCATGGCCTTCACCGGCGTGATCCTCGGCATGTGCGCACGCGTACTCTTTCCTGATCTGGGTGTGGAAGATGCCGAACGCGGCCTGCCCATGCTGATTCGGGAAATCCTGCCCATCGGCATCACTGGAATCGTCGTCGCCGCCTACTTCTCTGCCATCATGTCCACCGCCGACAGCACCCTCATGGCCGCCTCTGGAAATCTCATTTCCGACCTCGTCCAACGATTCCGCAAAACCCCGCTTCAAGGAACCGCCCTCATGCGCCTTTCGCAAGCCGCCACCCTCGGACTCGGCCTCCTAGCCCTACTCTTCGCCTCGCGCTTCACCACCGTACTCGATGCCATCATGTACGCCTACGGCTTCCTCGTTTCAGGCCTCTTCTTCCCCACCCTCGGCGCCTACTTCTGGCCGCGCGGAAGTTGCGATGGCGCCCTCGCCGGAATGCTCGCCGGCGGCGGACTGACCGTCCTGCTACAACTCCTGCCCGTCCATCTGGGCGGATTCGACCCCACCGTCTTCGGACTCGCCTTCTCCGCGCTGACCTATGTCATCGTTTCCCTGATGCGACCCGACGCGCCACGACTCAAGGAGACCGTTCCATCATGACCACGCCAGCCGACACCCCTGATATCATGGAAAAACTGGGCAGCAGCCTCATTCAGCACGGCCCCGCCAATCAACGCATCTACCTGATGAAACTCGACCGAGCGGACCTCCCCGACCTACCTCAAAACCTGATCGACTTCGCACGCGCACGCGCCTACGGAAAAATCTTTGCCGTCGTTCCCGAGGAAACCACTCCGTCTTTTGCCGTCCTGAATTATCAGGTCGAAGCCCGAATCCCCGGCTACTTCCACGGACAGTCCACCGCCGATCTACTCGCCTGCTACCTCACCCCTGAACGGGCGCAACACGACGAATCGGAAACCATCGCCATCCTGAAAACCGCCCAAGAAAAGGCAGAACAACCAACCCCGCCACCCCCCCTGCCCGAAGGCGCCACCCTGCGCGCCGCCACCCCGAACGACACTCCCGCGATGGCCCGCCTCTACCGGCGCGTATTCGAAACCTATCCCTTCCCCATCCACGACCCGGCCTACCTCCTTCAAACCATGAAAGAACACATCCTCTACTATGGCGTATGGCAAAACGACCGCCTACTCGCTCTCTCCTCCGCCGAGACGCGCCCCGAAACGCTTTCCGTGGAAATGACCGATTTTGCCACCGACCCCGAAGCCCGCGGCGCCGCCCTCGCACGTCACCTCCTCGCCCACATGGACCACGAATTACCCGCCGCCGGCTTTCGCACCGCCTACACCATTGCGCGCGCCGCATCGCACGGCATGAACATCACCTTCGCACGCGGCGGCTACCACTTCGGCGGAACCCTCTGGAACAACACCCAGATCTGCGGCCAACTTGAACACATGAACATCTGGCACAAACCCCTGGCAATCCGTCGGGTGACTGACACTGATGGGCGTGTGACGCCATAAAAGTCGAGAGTTTTGACAAGCCCTTGGACGTGTGACGGATTGCCGAATGGCAAACGATCGTTTGCCGGAATTTAGGAAGGAAGGCCCCCTCCGCCACCCTGTGCCCTCCCCTCATCCCAATCTGCGTAATCTGCGGGTAACAAAAAGAGCACTAGTTCAACCATATGGCACAGGAAGATCAGAAAAAGGTGTCATTTTGATTTCAAAAATCGATATTTGGCAACTCCGCTTATGATTTATATTTTCTACCGTGTGCCATTGAGCATCGTTTACACCTTTTGTCACTGGATCGTCGACTCAATGAAATTGCTCGGGAGTTGGGCATTCATTTATTGGAGTTATCATGGCTGACGTTCGGCTTAAAAAGCCTTTACATAGTCATTTATAATGACTACTTTGAGCGGCGAAGGTGAGGCCCGCAATGAAAACCATGACGATTACCGACTTCAAAACGCACGCTTTGCGAATTTTCAACCAAGTAGCCGAACACAAGGAAACTATTCTCGTAACAAAGCGGGGCCGCCCAATTGCAGAAGTCATTCCCTATTCAAACAAGACGTCTTCTCCGGGGAACTTATCAGATATGCTCCTATTTGAAAAAGATATCATAACCCCACTTGGGGAGCATATGTGGGATGCTTCCAAGTGAAATACTTATTAGATACTCATGTATGGGTTTGGTGGAACATGCGCCCGGAGAACTTATCCCGCAAGGTATATTCTCTCCTTGAAAGCGCTGAAAATTACGACGAATTATTACTCTCTGCAATCTCTCCATGGGAATTTAGCAAACTCATTGAAAAGAAACGCATTGGCATCTCCTGTAATCCAGAGGAATGGATCGCAGAAGGGTTGCGGATGCCAAAGCTTCGCTTAATACCCCTAACTCCAAGGATATCTTATCTTTCGACGGCACTTCCTCAACCTTTTCACGATGACCCTGCCGATCAAATTATTGTTGCTACAGCACGTGAAGAAAAAACGATTCTTATTACCAAAGACAAACTTCTCCAAGACTACGAGCACATCAAAACGTTTTGGTGATCCTCATCCCGAGCCTGAAGTAGCGGGGCGCGGCTCTTCCATCATGCCCAGGAAACATGCGGGGTCGGTCACCGCACCGATTTTCACGGCGTAGCTGGTGCGCACCGCGATGTCTTCATCGGTGACGAGATGAACATCCAGCAAGCCGTCCGCCCGGTCCGATACGCAGCTCCTGCAGCGAAAGGCTGTCTATTTTTACGATAGATATACGAAGTCTTGTCCGCCTGATCCCAGCACGAAATCGCGGCAACCGTGCCGCCGAGTTCCGTGTAAAGTTGTACGGCGTGCCTTCGTGTGAAAAACATCCCAACTAATTCACCGGTTCGGCCTGCTCGAATCCCCAGGGCTGGATGCGTTGGGTGTTCGAGCCGGTCTGCCAAAGGTACCACCGGCCGAGTTCAGGCGCATACACGGTGCGGTCGAAGATGCCGTCGCCGTCATAGTCCGCCGGCACCGGCCACGCCGCATTCCAACCCCAGGAAGCAGTCATCCCGGTTTGCGTGGCTGACAGCCACGCGTACCACATGCCGCTTTCCGGCCAGTAGACCGCCACGTCGGTCAAGCCGTCGCCATCGTAATCACCCGGGATCGGTTCGGCTTCCGCCCCGCCCCACGACTGGATGCGAGCGGACTGCGTCGCGCTCTGCCAGATGTGCCATGTGCCGCTCGCGGGTGCATACACCGCCACGTCCGTCAGGCCGTCGCCATCGTAATCACCCGGAACCGGCATCGCACCGCTCCAGCCCCACGACTGCGTGCGTTCGGTCTGCGTGGCACTCTGCCAGATATGCCAGACGCCGCTCGCAGGCACATAGACGGCTAGGTCGCACCTTTCATCGCCATCATAATCACCTGGTACGGGGATGGATTCATTCCAGCCCCACGACTGCGCACGTTTCGTTTGGGTGGCACTCTGCCAGATCAGCCAGGTGCCTGTTTGCGGCGCATACACGGCCACATCGAAAAGGCTGTCGCCATCGTAATCGCCCGGCACCGGAATGGCGTCACGCCAGCCCCACGCTTGATAGCGTCCGGTGTTCAGGCTGGATTGCAGAATAGACCACATGCCCGCAGCGGGGTAATACGTGACGATGTCGGCCTTGCCATCCCCATCAAAATCTAAGAACACCGGATCGCGATAGGTGAAGCCATTCACCAGCGTAATCGTTCCATAGCCGGTCGATTGAATCACCACAGGACCCACTCCCCGGAATCCGGCGCGGGCCCTCACCACCACCTGCGTGGCGCTCTGGCTGACCATGGACTGCACGCTCACCCCGCACAACGTGACCGCACTCACGTCCGATCCACTCCCCAGATTGCTTCCGCTGATCACCACCGGATAGCCACCTGTCACCGATCCGATAGACGGAGTCACTCGGCTGATGAGCCCCATGGGGTTGTAGGTATAGACATTCGAAATGGTCGTCGTGCCCTCGCTGGTTGATTGAATAGAAACATCACCCGTCGTGCCCCCCGCAAGTCCGGCACCCAGCATGACACTCACCCAGTTTGCGCCCTGGCCCACAATCGTTGCCGCCACACCGCACACCGTCACATTCGTGATATCCGTGCCATTCCCTAGCGCAACGCCATTGGTCACCATGATCGTATTTCCTCCTGCGGAGGGTCCACTCTCGGCAGAGATCAGCGACACCCGTTCATACGCGCCCATATCCACTGTGCCAAAGAGCACGCGCGGATTCCCCGCTAGGTCAACCGGGGTCACATTCGTCGGCGCATAGGCATTGTTACCCGTATTGATACACGGAGAACCGACCTGTAGCGAATAATTGCTGTTCACCGCATCCTGGAAAAGCGGATTGTTGGTGGTACATCCACTACCTCCCTCCGACACCCCGTCAGGCGAACAGCTATATTCAACTGACAAGGGCTGGTGAATATTGTCATCCGATACCGAGGCCGTGTTTCCCCAGAAGATGCAGTTTTTCGCTCGACCACTGTACATTCCTCCACCATTTTCGGCCGTATTTCCATAGATCGTACAATTGTTTATCGTACAGGAATTCACGCCGCCACCGATTTTGCCGGAGTTGCCCACGACCAAACAGTTGTTCAACGTAGAACTCACCACGCCACCGGCTGTCTGTGATCCCTGGTTTTCGTTCACGATGCAGTTGTTCAGAACCCCATTGTTCACGCCGCCACAATAGGCCGCCGTATTCTGACTCAGCGTGCAACGATTCAGAGTGACTGGCTCATCCATGCTTCCTCCGCCTGCCGCTCCTCCATAGTAGTTGTGCGCCGTATTACCGCTAATGGTACTGTCGTACAACACCCCCGCACAACCAAGTACACCAGCCGAATTACGAGCCGTATTACCCACAATCAAACAATTGGATACCGTGCAATTTGTAAAAAGCATCACCCCGGCAGCAGAACTGTCCATCCACGCGTCGCCGTCGTTCATGGTATAGCCATTGGTGACAGTAAAACCGATCAACGTACAACCGTTGGTCATGCAAACACCACGAACCGAATCCACATCATTACTGCCGTTTGACCCCGGAGCCCCTTCAATGAAGGTAACATATGGACCATTGAGTGAACGTACCGCAATCGGCGTCGAAATATAGATGCGGTTCGTCAGCGCATACCCCGGCGCAACGGTGCCGCCCCGATCATACACCCCATTGGTCACCAACACCGTATCCCCGGCCTCCGCCAAATCCACCGCCGCCTGAATCGTTTTCTTCGCCGTGGCCCAGTTCGTGGCCGCACCCGAATCACCCGGACGCGAAGCATCCACATAAATGGTTTTCGGCGGTTGCCGTTCATACGCGCCATATCCACCGTGCCATTGGAAATACGCGGATTCCCCGCCAGATCAACCGGC
>CAZBEO010000124.1:0-9053 GCA_964490935.1 uncultured Verrucomicrobiota bacterium | reverse complement strand
ACCCAATGTTTTCAGGCTTTTTCTCATGCTAAATGGCCTTAAGCTAGTGCCATTCCCCACTGACCCCGATACGCGGAAGTACGCCATCACACGCGCCGGAACGTATCGCACCTTTCTCGACCGAAAACGTGTAGCGGAAGCCTAGACTGCGGGCGATTTCCAATGCCTCTGGAGAATAATCACCCCAGGGCCAGAAAAGCAGCGTCGGGCGCTTTCCTGCATAGTGTTCGATGTCCCGAAGATTCTGCTCCAGTTCATCCCGCACGCGCTTCGTATAAACTTCCCGGGTTTCCTGCGTCATGAGCAGGCAGCCCTGCCGTCCATCACCCAAAAGGGCTTCATCGGGAACATAGGTTTTGGGCCAGGCCAGGGAACTGACCAGCGTACCGGCTGGCGGCACCTCCTCGGGCGTTCTCCCATCTAGTGCATAAGGCAATGATTCATCATTCGGTGAAAGTTGATGTCGCAATCCACTTTGAAGCGTATGGTAATGTCGCACATGGCGCACGCCGTGTGCCTGAAAACACCAAACACCCGATGAAGACATCTCTCGGATTTCCCGGGGTGTGAGAAAAGCAGAACAGTCGTTTTCATAGAGTGCTTTTCGGCAGGCCTCCTCCGAGGGCCGTGCGGCATCCTGATGTGGATTAGCCCGGCTTTTCGCTTCATGAAGAAAACTGGAACTCCAGGCTAGAATCCCCTGTACGCCGCACTCGCGAAGAACCGGCGTGGCATAGAGATAATTATCATACCATCCATCATCAAAGGTTACGGCAGCACAGGGACGCGATGTCTCAAACACGCCGTCCAACCAGGCAAGCAACTCGCCGCAGGTCAAGACATGATACTGCCTGCGAAGGTAACGCAATTGCTTGCGCAGCGTCATCATGCTCACGGCCCCGGGCATAGCCTCCGGCAGCACGCGGTGCACCATGAATATGTTCAGTACTTTCATCATTCTGGCCAACGCTGTATCACTCTTCGCCTCCCCGGCGGCTTTTTGCAGCAGGACCTCCACTTGCCTTCATCAAGGTACTAAAGCAGACGGAACTGTCAGCCGGTCATCACCGTGCAGATAGGGCCGCAACACCTCCGGCAATTTCACGGTGCCATCCCGCTGCTGTCCGTTTTCCAGAATGGCCACCATCAGACGCGGTAATGCAACGCCCGAGCCATTGAGGGTATGCACATAGCGCACTTTGCATTGAGCATCTCGATAACGAATTCCAGCACGTCGCGCCTGGAAGTCCTCGAAACAACTGCACGAGGAAACCTCGAGCCATACGCGCTGCCCCGGCGCCCAGAGTTCAATGTCGTAGCATTTCGCGGCAGCGAAGCTCAAGTCCCCGCTGCACAACTCACAAATGCGATACGGCAGTTCTAAACGTTGAAGGATGTCTTCCGCATCGTGCAGCAGTTTTTCCAACTCATCATACGAGGTCTCCGGGACAACAAACTTGACCATCTCCACCTTGTCGAATTGATGCACGCGATTCAGGCCGCGTGTCTCGCGTCCCGCTGCACCCGCCTCACGACGAAAACAGGGAGTATAGGCCGTCAGCGCAATAGGTAGCGGCTCCTGAATAATTTCTTCGCGATAGAGATTGGTGACAGGCACTTCCGCCGTCGGGATCAGATACAGATTGTCCAAGCCGATGTAATACATATCCTCCGCCATCTTGGGGAGCTGACCGGTACCAATCATGGCCTCCGGATTGCAGACAAACGGCGGGAGAATCTCCTCGTATCCATGCTCGCGCGTATGCACATCCAACATAAACTGAATCAACGCACGCTGAAGCCGGGCACCCTGCCCGCGCAACAAGGGAAAGCCCGCGCCAGTCATGCGTGTGGCCCGCTCAAAATCAAACAACCCGAGCCTCTCGCCGATCACCCAATGCGGAGCTGGCTCAAAATCAAAGTTCCTCGGCTCACCCCATGAGCGTGGGTAGCGGTTTTCGGAGGCATCTTCACCCGGATGTACCGAGGCGTGCGGAATGTTCGGCACCTGAAGCATTATTTCGTGCAGATTAGACTGCACCTCTCGAACGTCCTCATCCAGCGCCTTGATCCGATCGCCCATCTCCCGTACGGCCTGCTGCTCCGGCGAGGCATCCTCCCCACCCTTTTTTTTCTGCCCGATTTCTTTGGATGCGGCATTCCGCTCGCATTTGAGCCGCTCCACCTCGCTCAGCAAATCGCGGCGACGCTGGTCTAGCGCCAGCAGTTCATCCAGTTGCACTCCCATTCCGCGCTGTTCCAGCGCACGGCGTACATCCTGTTCCCGTTCCCGTATGACCTTGATATCCAACATAATGGTTTCGCTTTCCCGATTGTTCTTCCATTCAAAAAGAAAGAGGCTAATAGAATGCAGTTTCCATTACAATCCGTATTGCGTTCTGACAAGACAATTGCTATGTTTTCAATTCGCTTAACTGCTAAACGTTTCATTCTATTCAAGTTATGAAATCTTGTTTTCCAGACCAAAATAGGCCGGTACACTTGGCCCGCAGAGACGCCTTTTTCGAGTGCGCCGTGGAAGTCCTGTATTCACCGCGAACTCCCGGAAACGACTTGGCATCCCGCCTGGTGCAGGTCGAACAGGTACTCACCCTCTTGCGCCGCGCAGAAAAGCATGGGTTCCTCAGCGCGCACTCGCCTAACGCATCCGACCGCGAACGCGACTTCCTCCATTTTGTTGAACTCATCGCGCAGAACGTACAATCCGCTCACGCCATGATGCTCAACCAAATGCACCTCGGCGAAGAGGAGAGTTTTCTGCGCAATTTTCTCAGCACGGATAATGATGCCTATACCCTCCCAGCCATGGATTACGGGCGCCGCGCCGAGGATATTCTTCAGGGACTCTGGCATGTGCTGCGGCTGGCCTTGGCGCCGTATCGTACCTTGCAGCGTGAAAATCTAAGCACCCTTGAGCAAGTAAGCCATGAACGCTATCAAAAAGCTCACAAGGCCGTAAAAATGGAAATGGCTGCAGAGGCTTCCTGAGCATCGCACGAGCAGACGACCCTGCATTCAAAGAACGGCAATCCGGTGACAACAGAAACGATCCGCAAGATCATGGAGTTTAAATGATGAACCGGCAGCAAGAGCTAATCGAGCAAATTACCACCCTAAAACGAGAAAAAAACGCTGTTATTCTCGCGCACAATTATCAGCCGATCGAGGTTCAGGCCGCCGCCGACGTCACCGGTGATTCACTCGGGCTTTCCATCGAGGCTGCCAAAACCAAGGCCGATCTCATCGTGTTCTGCGGCGTACGCTTCATGGCTGAAAGCGCCAAAATTCTTTCACCAGAAAAGAAGGTGCTTCTGCCCCGACGCGAGGCGGGTTGCCCTATGGCGGATATGATCACATCCGAACAGGCCCGCCGCATGAAGGCAGAGCACCCCGGCGCGCCCTTGGTGCTCTATGTCAACTCCTCCGCCGATGTCAAAGCCGAATGCGACATCTGCTGCACCTCGGGCAATGTCTTGAAAGTAATTCGCTCGCTCCCGAATGAAACCATCCTCATGGCACCCGACCGCAATCTAGCCAACTACGCCAAACGCATGATCCCCGAAAAAAACTATGTGATTCACGACGGTTTCTGCCCCACCCATGAGATCATGCGGGCCGATGATATCACCGCCGCCCGCGCCGAGCATCCCGAGGCCGTGGTCGTTGCCCATCCCGAATGCCGAACCGAAGTGCTCGACCTGGCCGATGAAATCTGCTCCACCTCCGGCATGATCGCCTTTTGCGGAAAAAATCCGGCACGGGAATTCATCATCGGCACCGAGATCACCATGGTCGATGTGCTTGCAAAAAAATACCCCGCCAAACGCTTTTACCCGGCACTTATTTTTTCCTCGTGCGGTAACATGCGCATGACCCGACTCGTGGACCTCGCCGAAGCACTCGAAAAAGAACAACATGAGATTCATATCGAAGAATCCATTCGCTTGCGTGCTTATGACTCTGTGAAACGTATGATTGAACTGGTCTGACGCCCCTCACCCGAAAGGATCAAGCAGCATGGAAAAAGAGAACGCGCCCTATCGTTGGTTCAGTCGTGGAGATATCAGTGCTTTTTTCGCCCTCATGCCCGACAACATGGCCACGCTCGCCGTCATGGTCGCGATTCTGCTTGGCTTCGGCTTTCCCGCCGACCTCGTGCTGGGGCGCATGGTGCCCGGCACAGCACTAGGGGTTTTTGCGGGCGACCTCCTCTATACCTGGCTGGCCATACGACTTGCCAAACGTTCCGGGAATCCGAAAACCTGCGCCGTGCCCCTCGGACTCGATACCCCCTCTTCCATTGGCATTGTTATCTGCGTACTCGGCCCCGTCTTTCTGAACGCACGCCAGGATGGCCTATCACCTGATGCTGCTGGTCTGGTAGCCTGGAACATTGGAATTGCCACCATGCTGCTAATCGGTATTTTCAAACTGATCATGTCCTTTTGCGGCAGTTGGATTCAGCGGCAGACGCCTGCTGCGGCACTCCTCGGCTCGTTGGCGGGCGTGGGCATTGCGCTCCTCGGCTTTATGCAGTTGGCCAACCTGTTCACTGTGCCAGTGGCTGGCCTGCTCTCCCTCTCCATTCTCTTCTTTTCGCTGATAGCCCGCATGCGCCTGCCCTTCAACTTCTCGGGGGTACTGGCCGCCATCATCATCGGCTCCATCGTCTACCATGTCATGGGTGTCTACGGCATCAATCCGGGTGCCTACACCAAACCACCCATGAATTTCTATTTCCATCTGCCCAAACCGACCCTCGCAGGCGTACTACACCTCGGTGATGCACTTAAATATGTCACCGTCTCGCTGCCTTTTGCCATTCTCACCATCATCGGCGGCATCAACGTCACCGCCAGCGCACACGCCGAGGGGGATCAATACAACACGCGTTCCGTCCTGATGACCGAAGCCGTTTCCACCCTCGTGGCCGGCTTCTTCGGCGGTGTGGCGCAGACCACACCTTACGCCGGATTCCCCGCCTACAAGCGGATGGATGCACGCGCAGGCTACACACTGCTCGTTGGTCTCTTCATCGGCCTGGGCGGCATCCTAGGCTATGTCTCCTTTATTGTGGAGTTGATCCCTGCCGCCGTCCTGGCTCCCATCCTGATTTTCTTGGCGCTCGAAGTCACCGCGCAACCCTATCTCTGCACCCCCAAACGTCACGCCGCTGCGGTGGGCCTCGCCATTCTGCCCGGCCTGGCTCGACTCCTCTCCATATACTTTTCCGACCCCAACGTCATTCCACCCGAAACACTCTCCCGCCTGATGAACGATGCCGCCGGAGCCGGCTTCCCCTCTATGCTCATTGTCTTTGTACTGGGCAATGGCTTCATTCTCACCGGCATGCTCTGGGGAGGCTTCATGGCGGAGATGATAGACCGTCGTTTCGCACGCTCCTCCATCTACCTACTGATTTGCGCAGTACTCAGTCTCTTCGGCATCATTCATTCCCCCTATCCAAACGGCGACATGCTCCTACCGTGGAAAGCCGAGGGCATGCCGCAGCAAATCGCCTGGCAGTTCTTTTCCGCCTATCTGATCACGGCGATCGTTATTTTCCTGCTCTCCCGAAAATCTACACCGGAACAGATAGCCGACGCAGCATGAGCGCAGAGGAGCGACGGGCCGAAGAGAAAAAACGTCCACTTCCTTTCGGTTCAGCAGCTTCGATCCCAAGGGCGATTCCGGGGTAATCACCGTGGTTTCCCGTCCTCCAGAAAGCACCGTGGCGCCACCTGCGCAAGGCAGCAAAAGAAAAGATTTTTTATTCATACCCCGAAATATACAGGACAAAACCACCCATCGGCAGCGATTTTCACTAAAATACTTCACGCCCCCTCGCGCTCTTCTATGACAATCCAGAGCCGGAGGAAGAAAGAAGCATCAGGCAACCCGCCAGTGCGCCAGCGAGGCCCGTGCGCTACCTTTGCTGATGTCTGGGATGATCTGCAATTCCAACGCCCTGACGCCAGGCAATGTCACATGATAATCTTCGGTCTGCGTGGTGTTTCCCGAGGGAGTGAAATTCCACTGCTGCCGCACGATATCGTGGTAGCCGGAATCGCCTCCGGACCAGCGCAGCACGAATTCCTGTGTGCGCTCGACTTCCGCCTCCCGAAAACACAATTGGATGTGCCGAAGCGTCTGCGGCTCATGGAAAAGCAGGCGAATGGTCTGCGGGCCGGGCGCATCTGCACGCCAACCGTCGCCCTTCCCTGGAATCAGGGCCGACTCGATCGGATGCGCCGGATCTTCCGACTGCAACTCGACCTGAGCCAACTCCTCCACGTTCAACCAGGCGTCCTGTTCAGGTGATGTCTCGGTTTCTCTCGGCTCGATGATGCGTTTTTTCATGCTCGTCCCCTTTTCGGTTGTGTGGTTGCAGTTCGAATTTCAGGCGCGGGTCTTTCCCTGATTGGCGACCGCCTCAGCCGCTTTTCGGATCTCCTCCGGATTACCCAGATAGCGATGCTCCAGGTGCGCAAGATGCTCATCCAGTTCATACACCAACGGTACGCCGGTGGGAATGTTCAGTTTCAACACGTCGTCTTCGGAGAGTCCTTCAAGATGCATCGCCAGCGCGCGAAGACTGTTACCGTGCGCGGCGATCAGCACCCGCTTCCCCTGCCGCAGTTCCGGCGCGACAACCTGCTCCCAGCACGGCAAGACCCGCTCCACCGTGTCTTTCAGCGATTCCGCACAGGGCCAAGCCGCCGGGCCGAAGGCGACATACCGCGGGTCATGCTTCGGACAGCGTTCGTCGCCCGGCTCAATCGGCGGGGGTGGAATATCGTAACTGCGCCGCCAGATATGTACCTGCTCGTCGCCAAACTTCGCGGCTGTTTCAGCCTTGTTGAGTCCCTGTAGCGCTCCGTAATGCCGTTCATTGAGTTCCCAGTACCGATGCACCGGTATCCACATCAGGTCCATTTCATCGAGCGCGATCCAGAGGGTACGAATCGCCCGCTTGAGCAACGAGGTAAAGGCCGTATCAAAAACGAAACCCTCGTGCTGGAGGAGTTTTCCAGCCCGGTGCGCCTCTGCTTTTCCGCGCTCGGTGAGGTCCACATCCGTCCAGCCGGTGAATCGGTTCTCCTGATTCCACGTACTCTCTCCATGTCGAAGCAGCACCAGCGTATGCATATTCGGCCTTTCGAACGATGACTCCCGGTTTTCAGGAAATCATTCTGCGCCCGATGCCCGCTAAATGCAAGGGCCGGGATGCGCAAAAAATAGATTGGAAGGCTCGAAATTACGCGCTCTTTCTGAAATCATGTCTTAATCAATACAGAGAAAGCATCATGCCAAGCAAAATCAGACCAAGCGGCGGCTATCGTCAGTTGAGCAGTTTTCAAACGGCCACCATCATCTATGATGCCACGTACTGGTTTTGCGAGCAGCATCTCGCTCCCCGCTCGCGCATGGCGGATCAAATGGTACAGGCCGCACGCTCTGGACGCCAAAACATTGCGGAAGGAAGCCGCGCCTCAGCGACCTCCACGCAAACGGAGCTGCGCCTGATGAACGTAGCGCGTTCCAGCCTTGATGAACTCCTTCTCGACTACGAGGATTATCTTCGTCACCGCCGAAAGCCCATGTGGTCATCTGAAAGCCCCGAGGCACTGGCTGTACGCCGGGTGGCACAACAATTCGGTCGGAGTCAATCGAATGACCCCGGCCAAGCAACGTTGACAGATACCGAGCGAGCGGCATTTTACGCGCCCTGGCTCGAAAACGAAGACCCGGCTATTCGTGCCAATGCACTAATCTGTCTTATAAATCAAGCCAACTACCTGCTTGATCGACAAATTGCCGAATTGGAGCAGGCATTCATTCTGGACGGCGGATACAGCGAGCAACTCGCCGGCGCACGAATGGCGGAACGCGCAAGGAAAAGAGCAGAAAACCCGCCGGATCAGACCAATCAGTCGGATCAGACGGATCATATTCCGCATTGTCCTCAATGCGGTAGACTGATGGCCCTGCGCACGGCAAAAAGCGGACCCAACACGGGCAATTCATTCTGGGGCTGCACGGGGTACCCAGAATGCAAAGGCACGGTGAAGCTGTGAACCAAAACGCCGGCGGGAGCTGTCTACCTATGACGGCGGCGGAGATGGCCGCACGCGGCTGGGAGGAACTGGATGTTCTGCTGATCAGCGGTGATGCTTATGTGGATCATCCGGCCTTTGGTCCCGCTGTGATCGGGCGCGTCCTAGAAGCGGAAGGCCTTCGCGTGGGCGTCATCGCGCAACCCGACTGGAAAACACCGGAAAGCCTGCGCATCATGGGGCGCCCCCGCCTCTTCTGCGGCATCACCGCTGGCAACCTCGACTCCATGCTCTCCAACTACACCGCCGCACGCCATAAACGTAAAGAGGACGACTATTCCCCCGGCGGCATCACCGGCCTACGCCCGAATCGCGCAAGCATTGTCTACACTCAGCTCGCCAAACAAGCCTTTTCCAAACTGCCGATCATCCTAGGCGGCATCGAGGCCGGAATGCGGCGCGTGGTGCATTACGATTACTGGCAGGACAAACTCTGCCCTTCCATTCTACACGATGCCAAGGCCGACCTGCTGGTCTACGGCATGGGCGAACGCGCCATACGTGAAATTGCCCACCGCCTGCTTCATCAGCAACCGCTCGCAGGCATACCGGGCACTGCCCGACTCCTCGGCGGCAACGACTCCGCAGCACTCGATCTCACTCATTCCGTACGCCTGCCTTCCTGGGAAGAATGCCGCAAAGAACCTCGTGCGTTGATCGAGCTCACTAAATTAATCGAGCGCGAGCAGAATCCCTTCACGGGGAAACCGCTCATACAGTTTCATGGCGAACGGGCCCTGCTCATCGAGCCACCCGCTGAGCCGCTGAGCACGAAGGAACTCGACCGCGTCTACGAGTTGCCCTACACGCGACATCCGCACCCCTCCTACCGCGAGCCAATTCCGGCATGGGTCATGATTCGCGATTCCATCACCGTCGTCCGCGGCTGCGGCGGCGGTTGCACCTTCTGCGGAC
>CAZBEO010000123.1:0-9107 GCA_964490935.1 uncultured Verrucomicrobiota bacterium | reverse complement strand
CCAACGCCGGAGTAACTCCCCACGCCCAAGGCGTCGGAGCCCGACGCCCTCCACAAATCTGGACGGCACGCGGCTCGCGTGCCTCGCGCGTCAAAGCCTATCGCCCACCGGCCTCTCAAAACATCCCAACACCAGAGTAACTCCCCACGCCCAAGGCGTCGGAGCCCGACGCCCTCCATTTTCAAAAGCGCCCCCTTTCCCCCCTCTCTCCATTTTTCTCATAACTGATTATTTCTTGTATTTGAGAATGAATGCCCACGCATGCCCCACTATTTTCTTGCTCCTTTTGGGATTCTTACTATGATTTAAACCATTCAGCGGATGTTGCCCATATTTGGCACGTCTTTTGCTGAATAGTACATCTGTTCCGGGAATCCGGCAGATCGGTGGGGAGCGGAGAGGCTCACTACCAGCGCGAAGTTGTCTGTGGGCCTTCCTGCAGGATGAACAACAATAAATGAGAAATACTGAAAATAAATCAAAGGAGCATGGGACAATGAAAAAGACAGTAAAAACTAAAGCCGGTTTCACATTGGTCGAGATCATGATCGTGGTAGCTATTATCGGTCTGCTGGCCGCTATTGGTATTCCTTCTTTCATGAAGGCCCGTACCAAAGCACTGGGCACCACGAAAGATGCCAATATCACCAAGATTGAAGACGCCATTCAGGAGTGGGCGCTGGATAATGGCGCGACAAACAATACTGTGGCGGTCACATGGGCTGACGTTGCACCATATCTGAAGATGACAAACGCGGCCGACTACACGGTGGCCACGAAGATCATTGTATTCCCGGCTACTATCGGCGGTTCGGTTACCTACACTCCCTAACGAAGTCCTGTAGATAAGAATCAACCAAGATTCACGGCCCCCGAAGAAATCCGGGGGCCTTTTTATTTTGGCATCGTTTGTGCTGAAATAAGCTATTGTCTTCTTGAGGCCTGCGGAGAATGCTATTCTCTGCGTCCACGTTCTCCAGAGCGTCAGGCGGATCTGAAAAAAACAAAAAACCCATGAAAAAGAAACGCCACAATGAAAACAACCAAGCACAGGAACCACCAGGGCTTCACCCTGGTGGAGATCATGATCGTCGTAGCGATCATTGGCCTCCTGGCCGCCATTGGGATTCCGTCCTTCATGAAAGCCCGGGTAAAATCGCTGGCCAACAGTAAAGCAGCCAACTGCAAACAAATCGAAGGTGCCATTGCTCGATATGCCATGGATGTGGGCGGTAGCGACGGCGAGAGTGTGGAGTGGAAGGATGTTGGAGAATATCTTCACGCCACGGACATAGAACACTACAACGTGGGCCGGGAGCAAATTGACACCTGTTCACTGCTCGTGGGTGGTGCAGTAGCCTACAAAGTCCGATAACGCGGTCACTGATCGAGCATAGCATGGTGGGCGAGGCGGGACTCGAACCCGCAAGCCGTAAAGCACCAGATCCTAAGTCTGGCGTGTCTGCCAATTTCACCACTCGCCCAATTGCTTAATGCAGCAACCCGAGCTACCCGAATCCGCGTCCGATGAAAAGAAAAATCTCTGGACATATCGAAGGGGACAACTATACCGAGCGCACAGCTTCTTCATAAAGCAATCCGTCATGATGTACTGGAGCACGTCGCAACGATCAGAGTTGATCTGCGCGATCGAGTTTTAAACACCTGAAGCCCGACGGATTGCTAGCCCTTGAAGATGATGAATTTCCGGCAGACGTAATTGATCATCAGCGAGGCGAACATTTGCAGCAAGAAGGAATAGGTTGTGTGCATGCCGAACGCAAAGATGGTGAACCAGCCCAGGAAAGTGCCCACGCCCAGCGAAATACCTGAGACTGCATAAAAGAGCGCCAGTTCCACCAGCCAGTGATGCCTGCCCCGCTTGAATACCCAGAGCACATTGATGACGTAGCAAACCAGATTCGAAAAAAGGAACGCGATAAACGTGTTCAACACAAAACGTAACGCCCGAACCTGATCCGGAATATCCGCCGGCGCAATGCTTAACCAGCGCTGAAAAAGGTCGCCAATTTTATCGCCTTCGGTCAGACAGGGAAACACCCAGAGGCTGAGCGCATAAAACACACTCACCTGCACAACGGTCGCCACACCGCCCGCGATGCCGTACTTTAAAAACTGCACCACCGGATGCGCCTCGCGCTGGAAGAACTGTCGAATCAATCGTTTCACGCAGACCTTTTCTTTTATGACTCCACTTCAATCCAAGTGCGCACCGCCTCAGAAAGCGGTTCGACGGCCAGCACGCGACATTCCTGATCTTCTTCGAGCGAGGAAGGCACTTGGACGACGTCGCCCTCTTTCGCGCCGATCACTTTCTGGGCCAGACGGCTCGCGCTGGAAATAATGCCCAGCTCTTCGTCGCGATCCCATTCGCCCAGAATGTAATACCGCTCCTGATGGCCATCGGCATACTCCAGCAACACCCCGGCCCCCTGGGCGACCAAGCCGAAAGGCACATGGGAAAAATCGGAAGGAACTACCTGCGAAAGCATCGATTCGAGTTCGGCGCGGCGACGCAGAAGAAACGCCTGTTTCTCCTTGGCGGCTTTGTATTCAAAATTTTCGCGGAGGTCGCCATGACTTCGTGCCACGCCGATTTCCTTCGCCACCTCGGGAATTTCCACGGTAATGATGCGCTCCAATTGATCCTGCCGCTCATAATACGAATGCGTCGAGGTCACACGTCCCGTCAAATTGTTCTTTTCTGGAGCGCGGTCTTCGGCCACCACCTCGTGAAGTTCCGGCTTCATTTTAATCAGATTGGCCATGATCGAACGCTGCGTGATGGAATCCCACGCGATGCTGTCCTTCACCCGGCGCATGAACTCGCGCGCCTCGGTGTGATTCATGCTTTCCATCACGGACTTCAGCCAATCCTTCCGCTCGAAGGCATCACGAATCAGGTTTTGCGTCTTCAGCTTTTCTCCGTTCAACTGCTCGTTGAGCACACGCAGCAACCACCGAACCAACTCGGGAAGACCACCCAGATTCCACTGCTCCATCACGTCCGGATGACGATAAATCCAATAGAGCACCTCCACATCGGCAACCTGCCGTTCCTTGGTCAGATCGCGAATAATCGCCGCCACTTCTTCGGTGCGCCCCTGTTCCATCAGCAACGGAAGTGTTTCATTGAGCACCGGCATGTCTAGTTTAGGAATCAAACGCAGCAGCAGCGCTTCCATGTGTTCATGATCCACCGCACGCAGATGAGTCAGTAAGCGGCGAATTTCCTTGGCGGGCACATCCCGAATAGACCCCAGAAATGCGACTTCATCCAAGAGTGCTCGCAGAAGTCGTTCGGTATCCATCTCCTCCGTCTGAACGCCCAGTTCTCGTGCCGCCATGACGGCCCGTGCCGCAAGTCCCGGTTGCCGGGTTCCCGCCCCAGTCACCACAAAGGCCAGACGGTTGCTCAGAACGCCTGTGAAATCCTCCGTAATCTCAGGACGATCCTTGGCGTTAACCAGTTCATCCACCGACCGAATGATTTCCTGCATATCCCGCTCCTTGCGGAGACGCGCATACCAATGCTCGTTGTATCCCTTTTCCACCTTCAGAATGCGCAGTGGTTCATTCCGTTTTCTCGGGATTTCAAAAAGCTGGTCTTTCTTCAATTCTTTGCGTGCGCGCTCCCAGAAGGGCTTCCAGTCGCCCTCCGCGAGAATGATGGGAATAAGAATGCTCTGCACGTTCTGAATCGTTTGAGGCCCATAACTTCGGATCAGCACACGAATCAATTCATCCGGATGGTTTTCGAGCAGGTCTTTGAAACGTTCCGGATCGCGGCGGCGAATGAAATGCAGATGTTCTTCATCCATCAGCCGCAGACATTCCGCCGCATAGGAAAGCATCATGCGGTGCCCCAACTTCGTGTCAAAATCGATCACTACCTTCCCGTAAAACGGATCAAATTGCCGAACCACCCCCGAGCCCCAGCTTTTCTCATAAACCAGAGCGCCTTCCTTCAAGTCCTTTGATACATCAATCCGTTCCAGCATTTCCTGCATAATCGACTCTCCATCTCATTCGGATGTTAAAAAGCGTATCTCCAGACGGCCCGGCCCGCGCCTGAATAAAGTCGTAGGTTCTTACAGGATTGCCCCCCCGAAGAAAAGAAAACTCTGTAATAAACTTCAAATGCAACCGTAAAGTGATGGATGAAAATGAATTCCACACACACATTCCCATGGAAGCTGACTGGACACCCGGACGACTTAACCGTATAAACCACCCCTGTTTTCAGCGATAGACGATAGGATTAAGGAAAGGATTTCTGACCATGGCTTACGACAAGATCACCGTGCCCGACGCCGGAGAAAAAATCACCCTCCAAGCGGACGGGAAACTGACGGTCCCCTCCCACCCCATTATCCCTTTTATTGAAGGCGACGGAACCGGCCCCGACATCACTCGCGCCTGCATGACGATCTGGAATGCCGCCGTCGAAAAAGCTTACGGGGGCTCACGCAGTATCGCCTGGATGGAAGTGTACGCGGGCGAAAAGTCGTGTCGCGTCTACGGTGAAAACGTCTGGCTTCCCGAAGAGACACTCACCGCCGTAAATGAATTCCTGGTGGCCATCAAAGGCCCCCTGACCACACCCGTCGGCGGCGGCATCCGCAGCCTCAACGTGGCCCTGCGCCAGATGCTTGATCTTTATGTCTGCCTGCGCCCCGTGCGCTGGTTCAAAGGCGTCCCCTCGCCCGTCAAACGACCAGAGCTGACCGACATGGTCATCTTCCGTGAAAACTCTGAAGACATCTACGCCGGCATCGAGTGGATGGCCGGAACTCCTGAATGCGCAAAAATCGTCGCCTTCCTCCAAAAGGAAATGGGCGTTAAAAAAATACGCTTCCCGGAATCCAGTTCCATCGGCATCAAGCCGGTCTCTAAAGAAGGCACGCAGCGCCTGGTCCGCGCTGCCATTGAATATACCATCGCCCAGAACCGCGCTTCACTTACGCTCGTACACAAGGGCAACATCATGAAATTCACTGAAGGCGGATTCCGCGACTGGGGTTATGAAACCGCACGCACGGAATTCGGCGCAGTCGAACTGGATGGCGGCCCCTGGATGACCATTAAAAATCCGAACACCGGGAAAGACATCGTAATCAAGGATGTGATCGCCGACGCCTTCCTGCAGCAAATTCTTACCCGCCCCGCCGAATACGATGTCATTGCCACACTGAATCTCAATGGCGACTACATTTCCGACGCACTCGCCGCCTGCGTGGGCGGCATCGGCATCGCCCCCGGCGCCAACATCAACTATGTCACCGGCGCGGCCATCTTTGAAGCCACCCACGGAACGGCCCCGAAATATGCCGATTTGGACAAGGTTAACCCCGGCTCGCTCGCCCTCAGCGGTGAAATGATGTTCCGCTATCTGGGCTGGAACGAGGCCGCCGACTTGATTGTCAAAGGAATCGAAGCCTGCATCGATAACAAACTCGTCACCTACGATTTCGAGCGCCTAATGGAAGGTGCCACCCTGCTCAAATGCAGCGAATTCGGGCAGGCCGTGGCCGATCACATGTAGAACCGCGACGTAATGAGGACATGATGCGAAACTGTCAGGAAAAAATGTGGACACGCACAGAGGCACAGCAATACTGCGCCGACCTGCGCCAGGCCGGGAAGGTCATTGCCTTCACCAATGGCTGTTTCGACATTCTGCATCTCGGCCACGTGGACTATCTCACCTGGGCACGCGAGCAGGGCGATCTGCTGGTGGTGGGGCTCAACAGCGATGCCTCCGTACGCCGCGCCAAAGGCGCTTCGCGTCCCATCGTGCCCGAGCAGGAACGCGCCCGCGTGCTGGCCGCGCTTGAATGCGTTGATGCCGTCGTGCTGTTCGATGAAGATGAACCCGCGACCCTGATCGGCGAACTCCTCCCGAACGTATTGGTGAAGGGCGAAGACTGGGCGCATTACGTCAGTGGACGCGATATCGTGGAACAACACGGGGGCCGCGTCGCCCTGGCCAAACTCGTCGAGGGCAAATCCACCACCGACATTATAAATAAAATCATCCGGGTCTACGGGCCCGAACAGGGGTGAACACATGAGCATTCAATACATCGTGACAGGCGGTGCCGGATTCATCGGCTCCAACGTGGTCAAGGCCCTGAATGAACGCGGCGAACAAGACATTCTGATTACCGACCACCTCCGCAACGGCGAAAAATGGAAAAATCTGAACGGCCTGCGTTATGAAGACTATCTCGACAAGACCGCCCTGCTCGAGGCTTGCGCGGCAGGCGCCTTTCCCGATGTACGGGCCGTTATCCACCTTGGTGCCTGCAGCAGCACCACCGAAACCGATGCCGACTATCTGATGGAAAACAACTACCGCTACACCAGGCGCCTCTGTGAATGGAGCCTCGAACGCAACATACGATTTGTCTATGCCTCCAGCGCCGCCACCTATGGCAACGGCTCCCTCGGCTACAGCGACGATGAGGCCACCACCCCCAGCCTCCGCCCCCTCAACATGTACGGCTACTCGAAACAACTGTTCGATCTCTGGGCCATGAAAAACAACCTGTTCGATCGCATCGCCGGACTCAAATACTTCAATGTCTACGGACCCGGCGAAGCCCACAAGGACGACATGCGCTCCGTGGTGCATAAAGCCTACAACCAAATCAGAGAGACCGGCCAGGTGCGTCTCTTCAAATCCTACCGCCCGGAATACGGCGACGGCCAGCAGGTCCGCGACTTCATCTGCGTGCGCGACGCCGTAGTCGTGTCCCTCTTCTTTGCCGACCATCCCGAAACATCCGGTCTCTTCAACTGCGGAACCGGCACCGCCAGATCCTGGAACGATCTCGCACTCGCCGTCTTTTCCGCCATGGACCGGCCACCGCGCATCGAATACATCGATATGCCCGAAACCCTGCGCGCCAAATACCAGTATCACACCCAGTCCGATGTCCGCAAACTCCGCGGCGCAGGCTATACGGCCCCCTTCCAATCGTTGGAACAAGGCATCGAAGACTATGTGAAAAACCATCTCATGCCCCAATAATCACACCGCACCGCAACAGGATAACACCGGAACAGGAGAACCAACCGCATGAAGATCGGCTTCGACAATGAGAAATATCTGGAACGCCAGAAAAAGGCCATCCTCGAACGCGTCAAACGTTTCGGCGACAAACTCTACCTCGAATTCGGCGGAAAACTCCTCTACGACATGCACGCCGCGCGCGTCCTGCCCGGCTTTGATCCCAACGTCAAAATGCGCCTCCTGCGCGAACTCAAAGACCAAGCCGACATCATTCTCTGCATCTTTGCAGGCGACATCGAGCGCAAAAAAATACGCGCCGACTTCGGAATCACCTACGATGCCGACGCCGTCAAACTCATTGATGATGTTCAGGAGTGGGGCCTTCAAGTCACCGCCGTCGTCATCACCCGCTATGACGATCAACCCGCCGCTCGCATGTTCAAAGAACGCCTCGAACGCCGCGGCATCCGCGTCTACTACCACCGCACCACCCGGGGCTATCCCTCCGATGTGGACCGTATCGTCAGCGAAGAAGGCTACGGTGCTAATCCGCTGATCGAGACCACCAAACCACTGGTTGTCGTCACCGGCCCCGGACCTGGAAGCGGCAAACTCGCCACCTGCCTTTCCCAGATGTACCACGAATACCGAAACGGCGTGAATGCCGGCTATGCCAAATTTGAAACCTTCCCCATCTGGAATCTCCCGCTCAATCATCCCGTCAACATCGCCTACGAAGCCGCCACCGTGGACCTCGGCGACTGCAACATGCTCGACTCCTTTCACCTCGATGCCCACGGAGAAAAGTCCGTCAATTACAACCGGGATATGGAAGCCTATCCTGTCCTCCGATGCATCCTCAAAAAAATTGTGAAGGAGGAAGTCCTTTACGCCTCACCCACCGACATGGGCGTGAACTGCGCCGGATTCGGCATATCCGACGACGACTGCGTACGCGAAGCCGCCAAGCAGGAAATCATTCGGCGCTGGTTCCGCTGCCACACCGAATATGCCGTCGGCCTCGCCGATCAGGACTCCATCAATCGCATTGAACGCCTCATGAAAATGGTCGGCCTAAACCCGGAAGACCGAACCGTCGTCCGGCACGCCTACGAGGCCGCCGACTATGGACGCGAACGAAATAAAGGCAACGACGGCGTCTACTGTGGGGCCGCCATCGAGCTGGACGATGGACGCATCATCACCGGCCACAACACCACCGAAATGCACGCCGCCTCCAGCGTCGTCATCAATGCCATCAAAGCCCTGGCCGACATTCCGCAGAACATCCACCTCCTGCCTCCCAACATTCTCGAATCCATCTCCCACCTCAAACATCACGTCTTCAAACGAAAATCCATCAGCATGGACCTTGACGAAACCCTTATCGCGCTGAGCATCAGCGCCACCAGCAACCCCTCCGTCCAAGCCGCACTCGATAAACTCCCCCTCCTGCGCGACTGCGAACTCCACCTCACCCACATCCCCACCCGGGGCGATGAAGCCGGCCTACGCCAACTCGGCGCGCGACTCACCTCCGACCCAAAATTCTCCAGCCGAAACCTCTTCGAACCCTAGCAGAATGTCGGGCTTGGGCCCGCCATCCTGCTAGTCAACAACAGCGTCTACGCTGTTGTGCAAACCCTTTGGAGTGTGTGTGGCAAGGAGGTACGACGCGACCCCGCTTTGTTGTATATCGACAAGGAGGCACGACGCGGCGATAGATTGAAAAGACGCTGAACGCAGAGAAGCAAGTCTCGTGAAATTCGGGAGGGATGCTGCTTGCCCTTCGTAGCTTCAGCGCAGAATGGTCCTCAGCGTCCTTTTATTTTTCCCCGACTCATTCCTTATTTCTCTTACTCTCCGCGCTCACTCTCCGCCCGGCCCGTGGGGACACGGGCCCTCCCGGGAAGGACGTTGTCCCCAACGTCCTTTTTTAGCAAAACTACCGCATCTCCCCCCTCCGAGCCCTCGCAGTCTCAGAAGTATCTCTCAAAACAGTACCCAAGAAAGTTTCCAACCATTAGGGTGCCAGATTGAAATCAAGTACTATCTTTACTATTATTTG
>CAZBEO010000122.1:0-9122 GCA_964490935.1 uncultured Verrucomicrobiota bacterium | reverse complement strand
TTGAAAAGATCGCGGACTGGAAGTCCACGCCACTTCATTCACCTCGTAGCGGATGTCGTGCCATTTCCCTCTTCCCTGGACGGTGCGCGCCCCGCGCACCTCAACTGACAAAACATCCCTACGTCGGAGTGACTTCTCGCACACAAGGCGTCGGAGCCCGACGCCCTCCATTAATGCCATTTGAGGGGGATACGGGGTCACCCATTAAATAGAATATAAGGGGATTTTTGGGCTTCGCAAGCCTTCCCTCGCAGCACCTCACAGCGAGTTGAGAAAGCGTTAAAGAGAATAATTCCCGAACCAGGAAAATCACTGACAACGTTTTGCGGAGTAACGTTTTTTGGTGAAAGCAAAGTCCACAGGCCGCAAAATTTTTGCCGGTGATTCCGAACGTTCGCCCGGACAAACATAATACCGCTTGACGTTATTAACGCGTCTCGCTATGTATAATTGATGATTAAGACATTTCGTTGCAAGGATACTGAAAGGATATTCAAACAAGAATATGTCCGAAGGTTATCCCGTGACATACAACGAGTAGCCATGCGAAAGCTTTGGATGATTGACGCGGCACCAGATATAGGCAGTTTACGAGTGCCTCCTGGAAATCGTTTGGAGGCGCTTGCTGGGAATCGATCAGGACTGCACAGTATCAGGATAAATGACCAATGGCGCATTTGTTTTCGGTGGTTTGACGGCCATGCGTATGATGTAGAGATTATTGATTACCATTAGGAGTCAAAGATGAAAAAAAACAAAATACCCCCTATTAATCCAGGCGAAATACTCATGGAAGATTTTCTTAAGCCCATGAACATTTCGCAGTATCGCCTTGCCAAGGACATAGGTGTCCCCCCTCGACGTATTAATGAAATCGTTCATGGCGGGAGGAGCATTACTGCCAACACGGCACTTCGGCTAGGCCGTTATTTTGGCATTTCACCACATTTTTGGCTTAACCTTCAGTCGCATTTTGATCTTGCTAAAGAGGAAGATCAGTTTGGAGAAAAATTGCGCCGCGAGGTTCATGTGCGTTCCTTGGCCTAGAAAAGAATAGCGAACCATGCGCTCCACGCGTACGCGCCTCAAGGGTGCGCCGGTGATTCCGAACGTTCTCCGAAAGAGCGGAAAATATACAAATAGCCTTTGCTTCGGCACCATGTTAGCCTTTTATACGCGATTTGATCGATGGAGAATTGGGCAACAATTGAAGTGGCTGAAGGCGCAGGTAGAGCCGTGGCACGAAGAGGGCTAGAATGAATGAGAAGCCGATACGCGACAGGCTGGTTGAGCACGGGCAGACGCTATTCTCTGCACCCAAGCAACTGGTTGAGTTCACCAAGGTGCAGCAGGCGGACAACTTGCTGAACGATTTGACAAGTCACCCGCATGCGTTTGTTCTCGCATGTGTCATGGATCGCCAGATCAAGGCCGAAAAGGCTTGGATCATTCCATACCAAATTTCGGAGAAGATTGATGGGTTCTCAATGGAGGCACTCGGCGCACTCTCGCGGACAGACGTGAATCGCCTCATGGCTGAACCGGAACCCCTTCACCGTTTCGTTGACACAATGGCCGGCAACTTCCATTCAGCGGTACAACGGATCAACCAGAACTACGCGGGAGAAGCCGCTCGCATTTGGGCTGGTCGGCCGTCCAGTGCAGAAGTTGTCTATCGTTTTCTGGAGTTCGACGGTGTCGGCCCAAAAATCGGGAACATGGCCGCCAACATCCTTGCGCGAGAGTTCAAGATTCCGTTCGCGGACTACTTCGCGATCGATATCTCGGCGGACGTGCACGTCCGCCGAGTCTTTGGACGCCTTGGCCTTTGCGGCGCCGATGCCACAGTGGAACAGGTGATCTACAAGGCAAAGGCACTGTATCCGGAATTCCCTGGAATGATGGACTTGCCGAGTTGGGAAATTGGGCGGAAGTGGTGCAAACCGCGGGGACCCGAGTGTGGGAAATGCTACATGAAGGACTTATGTCCGACTGCAAAAGGTATCAAGTGAGTGGCCAACAACCGCCTGCATTTTACGTCGCTTTGCGCCGAAAATGAGGTGGGCGTCCGGCGCATGTAATAAGAGGAAACGGTATCATGGAATTTTTGCCTGCAGGTGAAATAATCGGCGACGCGCATCGGGTTCGCACCGTAGGACTGAGAAAGAGTCCACACCTGCCGGATGGTGACTACACATTTGTTGATATGTATTGCAGCGATCCCGATTGCGATTGCAGGAAGACAATGATTCAGGTTATGCACGATGGTAACCACGTAGCCACAATCAATTTTGGATGGGAGTCCCCCGAGTTTTACCGGAAGTGGATGGGCTGTGACGAGGATGAGTCCATGCCAGATATGCACGGTGCGACAATAGATATCACCAGTCCGAACAAAGTCTCCCCGGAAGGCATGCTTGCTTTCTTTCATGCGTTGCTCGACAAGAAATGGACTAAGCGCATAAAGGGGCACTACAGCTTCTTCATAAAGCAATCCGTCATGATATCCTGGAGCATGTCGCAACGATCAGGGTTGATTTGCGCGATCGGGTTTTAAACGCCTGAAGTTCGACGGATTGCTAGGCCGTGCAGCAGAACTGCCTTGAAAGGTTGCCCTTGATCCCGTATACACGCAACCCAAACCTGACACCTGAATACGAAAGAAAATTATGCTTGGAAAACTGCTGATTCTTCCCGCCAAAGGCGTGGGTGCCCTGCCCCTGCCCCTCGCGCTTGCCCTGGGACGCGGCCTGGGCTGGTTCTACGGCTCCGTGATCCGCTATCACCGACGCGATGCGCAGGAGGCACTCGAACGCTCCTTCCCCGAAAATACACCCGTCGAATGCCGCCAGATCATTCGCCGCATGTATGCCGGACTCGGCATGAACCTGGTCGAATTGATACGCCTAATCTCCCTCAATCCCGAACAACTCACCGGGGATTACATCCGCGTGGAAGGCGAAGAGCACATCCGTCAGGCCTTGGAGCGCAAGAAGGGCGCATTGATTCTGACTGGCCACATTGGCAGTTGGGACCTGCTCTGCACCGTTACTCCGCGATTCGGCTACCCCCTGACCGTCATTACTAAAAAAATCAAACAGGAATCCCTCAACCGGCTCTGGCTGGACATCCGCGAGCGCTTCGGCGTGCAGTTCGTTCCCGCGCACAATGCCTACCGTCAATGCCTCAAGGCCCTGCGCAACAACGAACTGATCGGCTTCATTCTCGATCAGAACATGATCAACACCGAAGGCGTCTTTGTGGACTTCTTCGGCAAACCCGCCTGCACCTCGCCAGGTCTCGCCTACATGGCCGCCCAATCGCAGGCACCGGTGATCCCTGCTTTCATCCGCCGCCGTCCAGACGGCGGGCACGTCATTCAGATTCGACCCCTCATCGAGCCCCCCGCCTCCCGAGAACCCGAAGCCATTCACGACGCCACCCAAATCTACACACGCACCCTGGAAGACTACATCCGCCAACACCCCGAAGACTGGATATGGATTCACCGCCGCTGGCGCACCCAACCCCCATCAGGGTCAGCCCTTAAATAGTAAATAAGGAATGCCGAAGGGGGAAAACGGGCCACTGATCCACGCTTATTTTCACTCACTCGCCCAGATAACGGCTCAGCCGGAGGCATTCGCCCTACCAAAGACCGGGCCCCTTGTGTGAAAATCTCTTCTCTGCGAAGTACGCTGTTGTGTCTTGGTCTCATCGAATGGGACCGTTATACTGAGCGCACGGCTTCTTCATAAAGCAATCCGTCATGATGTCCTAGAGCACGTCGCAGCGATCAGAGTTGATCAACGCGATGGTGTATAAAAACACCTAAAGTTCGACGGATTGCTACCGGCTCCCTGCGCTGCTTCCGGATTCGAATGGGCGTATGCTGCCCGAGTCGCGGTGCATCTGCCGGAAGGAATCGAGCGAGGAGGAGGGCGATTCTGTCGAGCCAAACGGCTCCTGCCCGAACGCCGTCCCGCCAGCAGGGCTTCGGGAATCCGAATCAAACGCACCGGATGAATAGGTTCGTTTGTAGGCATCCTGTGAAAAGGTCCCCGCATTCCGCTCCAACGAACTGCCGCTTCGCGTGTAACTGGATTCATACGGCGTGAAGGCCGAAGGCGTCTGGCCCATCGTCGATGAGCCTCGCCCGGCCGCCTCGGCCGCTTGGCGTTGACTGAACAGGGATGAATCTGGTGCTCCTCCCGCCGCCCCGGAAAGATATCGTCGCGAAGAGGAGGGTGCCTCGCCGACCGCTGCTTCCTGCGGGCGAATGACCGAACGAGTCAATTCCTCCAAAATCTTCTTGGTCTGCGGCATGGCCGATTCGTCGTTGGCCATGGAGCCCGTCAGCCCCATGTCTCTTTCCCATATGGCCAACACGTCTTCGGTTCCGGTCGTGCTGCGGGCCGTCGCATCCGACGAGGCGCGCGCTGCGGCATTATCCAGACCCGGCTCACGTTCCGCCTGCGACCCAGCACCTGCTCCCCCCGGCGGCAGGACGGGAGATGCGAGGCGGCCATCTCTTCCCGAAGCGCTGCCCGGTGCCAGAGAGTCGGTGATACTTCCGGCATGACGCTCATCGCGTGCGCCCCGATAAGAATCAGCATGGCCGGTTCTTTCCATTTGCGGCTCCAGGCCGTTGGCATTCCGCTCCGCGAGCATACTGTCGGCCAGCCAGCCCCATCCGCTTGGCGTGACTTCTTTTTCCCCGGAAAGTTCGGCGGAAATATCCATATCCAGCAGCGAGGGTTTTTCCACAGATTGTTCGTTGCGGCGGCGCAGCCCGGCCTGGCCGGCCTGATTCTGGTCCATTCGCATCAGGGCAAGATAGTCATCCACCATTTTGTCCGGAAAGTGCTCCGACCCTGTAGTCGCTCTGGACTCCGCCGCGCTCAACCAATTATCTTCGGTGGCGATGTCATCCTTCTCTTCCGTTTTTTCGCGATGGGCTTCGGCATCAAACGGGCTGGCACTCCAGTTGATGGTCTGGCTGTATTCCAGATATTTCTCCCGTTTTCGGCGCTGGGCGCCCTCTTCCTGCGCTATCGCATCGCAGGCAAAAATCCCGCTGAGCAGGAGCGTAACTCCTAAAACTCCTATCGTTTTTATAGCGAACTTCATCACCGCGCTACTCCTCTTCCAGCTCCCCGCTTCGCCACCGCCCAAGATTCCCGAAAGGGCCACTGGTCATTCTGCTTCTCGATGGCTATACTACACGCCATGAAATTAAAAAATCACACCCTAATTTCACTTTTTATGCTCCTGGTCGGAATCCTGAGTTTTCTTTCGCGTACGCAGGCTGCTGAGGTCTTTCTCAAGGAGACGGAAATTTCCATCCACGCCGAGCAGGAGGACTTGCGCGACGTGCTTCAGGCCATTGCCGAGTTCGGCGTGAAGGTGGAGATGGACCCTCAAATCAGCCAAACGGTCACGCTCGATGTACGGAAAATTGATTTGGAAGAGGGCATCGCCGAACTGGTGCGTCCACTCGGATATGCGCTCGTCTGGACAATGACGAATGACACCGCCCGGCTCGATGCCCTGCGTGTGTTCCGCATCGGACAGGAAATCGAAGCCCGCCCACTGGCCATCAACCGCAACCTGAATGTCGTGCGCGGATGGAATGGCACGGACTTTGTGGCCGACGAACTGCTGCTCACTCTCGCGCCGGGAACCACGCTTGATGCCTTTCAACTCCTACTCACGCAACTCGGAGCCACGGTGATCGAGGCGCATCCCGGACTCGGCATTTACCGTCTGCGCTTCCCGCCGGGGACCAACATCGAAGCCCTGCTCACCCAACTGGCCCGCAACGCCCTCATTCGTCACGTCGAACCCAACTACGCCTATCGCATGCCCACCGGCGAATACGCGCCGCTTTCCTCCGCGCTCCCCTCCGGCCTGCGGAAGGTCGACGCACCCACATCCACCGGCAATTCTCTGGCCATTCTGGACAGCGGCTTGACCCTCCTGCCCGAACTGCAAGAGGCCATCGTCGGAGCCTACGATTCCTTCGATCCGCAGGGAGAGATTTCGGACCCGGCGGGGCACGGCACACAAATGGCGTTGATCGCCTCGGGGGCCGTCGTCCCGGATGGCGGCGTTCCCTCTGATGTTGGCGTACCGCTCCTTGCCGTTCGCGCCTTCGACTCCAACGGCTACACCTCCACCGCCGAACTGCTTCGCGCCATGGACTATGCACTCGATCGCGGCGCGCGCGTCATCAATTTGAGTTGGGGCACGGAAACCGAAAGCGAACTCCTCCGGCGTATTTCAGCGTATGCGCAGGCACGCGGAGCCATCGTGGTCGCTTCGGCGGGCAATGAAGCGACCGGCAAGCCGGTTTATCCCGCAGCCTATCCCGGCGTGCTGGCGGTCGGTGCCGTGAATCCAGATGGGTCCGCTTGGGAAAAGTCAAACTACGGCGATTTTCTGGATATTTCCGCGCCGGGGTCCGCTGTTTTTCCCGTGGGATACAACGGCCCAGCCGGCCCTTACATGGGCACTTCCGCAGCAGCAGCCTACACCTCGAAGACCATCGCCTCCTATTTCACCCGCTACCCGGACGCCGACCCGCAACAGGCGCTCAGCGCCCTTGCCGAGGCCGTCAGCGATGCCGGCGAACCCGGCAAAGACGCACACTATGGAGTCGGCGTCTTGGATGCGCAGGCCACGCAACGTTACTTGCAGTAGGAGAACTTAACGATGAAAAAGTCCATTCTGTTGTTCATCCTGATTCTGGCGGCGGGGCTGACCTCCGGATGCGCCACGCGACAGGAAGCCAAGATGAATCAATACGGCGTGGTGCAGCGGCGGGAAACCAAACTCTTTCTCGGATTCATCCCCGTGCTGGAGCGCGACATTTCCTCCGCCGACGTTCCGCTGGAATAAAGGAGCGGTCAGCTCTCGTAAAGTTCGTCTTCGGCCAAGACGCGGTAGCCCGCCTCGGCCACCACGCGCGTGACCTCGGAGGGATTTTCCACCTCCACGCACCAGATCGCCTCCTGCTGAGCCTGGGTCACAAACCCATAGGCATCCAGCATATTGATGCCGCGCACTTCAAACAGCTCGGCCAGCTTAAAGAGCGAGCCCGGATGATCTTTGATGGAAATAGCCACCACATCGCGCAGCGCAGCCGCCAAGCCCGCCTCCGTCAGCGCCGAATGTGCCCGCAGGGGATCGTTGACCAGCAATTTCATAATGCCGTAATCGCCCCGATCCTGAATCTCGATGGCCCGGATGTTGATCCCGTTCTCGGCCAATATGCCCGTGATTTTCTTGAACCGTCCCGGCTTGTTTTCGACAAACACGTTTATCTGTTTCGTCATATCACACCCCTCTCTCAGTCGTTTTTATCCCGCAGATCAAACACCCGCACCGCCTTGCCCTCGTAGGTTGGCAGGGCACCCGGTTCATGCAGTTCCACCACCGGCGAAATGATAATGGCACTCTTTAGTTTTTCCCGTATGCGTGTCTTTAAGGCTTCCAGTGCTTTGATATCGCCGGTGAACATTTTGCTGTAGATTTCCGTGCGCACAGTCAGTCGGTCCAGCGAGCCCTGCTTGTCGATGCATATCTGATAATTCGTGCCCACCTCCGGCACGGCCATAATGATGGATTCGATCGTGGAGGGATACATATTCACCCCGTTGACAATCATCATATCATCCGCGCGCCCGCGAATCCGCTTGATGCGGTGGTGCGTACGCCTGCAGGCGCACGGGGCGGTGTTCAGCGAGGTCAAATCACCCGAGCGGTAGCGCAGGAGCGGTGTGGCCTCCCGCTGAAGCGTCGTCAGCACCAGCTCTCCCTCTTCGCCATCCGGCATCCGGTCCGACGCCTGAGGGCGGATCATCTCCACCAGATACGCATCCTCCCAAATATGCATATCCTCCTTGCACACGCACTCGAACGAGACGCCCGGCCCATTCATTTCGCTCATGCCGTAGGAATTATATACCTCCATGCCGAACAGATTCTCGATCTTCTTTCGGGTATTCTCCGAATGCGCCTCCGCGCCTATGAAGGCCTTCTTCAAATTGAGATCTTCCACACTATACCCTTCTTCCGCGAGCTTCGCGTGAATGTGCAGAATATAACTTGGGGTGGCGTGGATGACCGTGGTCTGGAAATCACGCATGAGCTTCATCTGGCGCGGCGTGTTCCCCGAACTCGATGGAATCACGGCCATGCCGATCCGCTCGGCGGCATAGTGCAGGCCCAGTCCGCCGGTGAACAGTCCGTAGGTCATCATGTTCTGAAAGACATCCGCACGCGTCGCTCCGGTGGCTGTCACCCCGCGCGCGGTCAGCTCGGTCCAGGCATCTAGGTCGCGCTGCGTATGATAAATCACCGTCGGCGTTCCCGTGGTACCGCTCGAAGTATGCAGCCGCACCACCTCATCGCGATCCACCGCCAACAGCTTGTCGGGATAGGCCTCGCGCAAATCATTCTTGGTGGTGAATGGAATCTTTTCAATATCCCGAAGCAAGGAAATGTCCCGGCCCGATGTGATGCCGATTTTCCCCAAACGCCGCTTGTAAAAGACCGTTTTCAGCGCCTGATCCACCGTCGCCTGCAACTGCTCCAACTGCAGCTTTTCCAGCGCCTCGCGATCCATCGTTTCGCGTTCTCTGTTCCAATACCGTGTTTCCATAAAACAACCTTTCACTCCTTCCGCAACACATCCCAACACGCAAGACGTGAAGATAAACCATACGCCACGCGATTCCACGTCTTTTTTTTGGTTTCTCGCACGCTCTATGCGTTCTGTCGCGGCCAATCTACGCGCTCACTCTCCGCTTGGCCCGTGGGGACACGGGCCCTCCCGGAACAAATTCTGGAGGGCGTCGGGCCCCGACGCCTTGGGCGTGTGGAGCCACTCCGGCGTTGGGATGTTTTGACGGCTGGTGGTTTTGGCTTTGACGCCCAGGCGCGCGAGCCGCGCGCCGTCCAGAGGAGAGGCGGTGCGTTGGGCGATCTCAGATCCAACGCCTCGCGGGACGCGCTCTCTCTCCGCACGGCTCGCGGAGACGCTCGCCCTCCCAAATCACGCTCGCTCTCCGCATGGCCCGTGGGGACACGGGCCCTCCCGGGAGGGACGTTGTCCCCAA
>CAZBEO010000121.1:0-9127 GCA_964490935.1 uncultured Verrucomicrobiota bacterium | reverse complement strand
CCGACCTTGATCTCCTCCTATCTGGCTATGGATGCGACCCGCGCGTCTGCTGGCAGCCAGTCGGTCATCCTTCGCTGGGGCAGTGTGGAAGGACGCTACTATCAGATATCGGGTCGCACGAATCTGATGTCGGGTGCGTTTTCCATCGTGGGAGCGAATAATATCCCGGCTACGCCGCCGATGAACACGTATACGGCGGCACCTCCGGTTGGCGTGGAGTGCCAGTATTATCGGGTCGAAGTGAATACGATTCCTTTTGAATAGCATGATCTGCGATTTCCGGGGGCGGATGGTCACAAAAATCGTTCGCTCGCCGAAATGCAAAAAAACACAGGAAATCTGTTGCATCGAAGGGGAAAGCAGGCTAGTTTACGCCACTATTTTGCAAAATATCAGAAGCTGGAAGGAAAGATGCTATGAGCTGTAAAGAACACAGAAACAAGAATTTGCGCCGCCCGACGAAGGGTCCTGTTGAACGCAAACGCCGCGAAAAGACACAGCGTAAACGTTTGGTAACCTTGGGAATGGACGAAGCCTCCGTGCTGAAGCTGAACTCCAAGGAAGTGCGTACGTTGCTTCGCCGCCCGCTGAAGGTCAAAGCGAAAGCGATGGCCGCCAGCGCAGCATGACGGGCTGAAATTTCAGTTATTGAGCGACCGGAGAAAATTTCTCCGGTCGTTTTTTTTGTGAGAAAAAGGTGTTCTTTGGCGGGGGGCCGTGTTCATAATCCGTTTCCTACTGGAGGAGAGTCATGGCCGTGTTTAAACGGTGTTTCAGAATACGGAATATACTGCTGCTTTTGCTGGGCGGGTTGTTCTTTTCCTGTGGAAACGAAGGGAGGCAGCTCATGAGCAGGTTTGAAGAAAAAACGGGCGGGACCGAACGGGAAAAGAAGGTGATGCGGGCGACGCTGGCGGGCGCGTGGTATTCGGCGGACCCGCAGAAGCTAAGGCAGGAGCTGGAAGGCTACTTGGCCGAGGTGAGCGAGGCGTCTTACACGGACGTTTGCGCGGTGATTCAGCCGCATGCCGGTTATGCCTATTCCGGGCCGACGGCGGCCTACGGGATGAAGCAGGTGGGCGGCCGTGATTACAAGCGGGTGGTTGTGGTGGGCCCCACGCATCGCGTGAGCATGCCCAACCAGGTCAGCGTGGCCGATGCCACCCATTTCGCTACACCGCTGGGTGAAATTCCGATGGACACGGAAATGATCGACCGTCTGAAGAAGTACCCCTTTGTTCGCTATGTGCCGATGGCCCATGAAAGCGAAAACAGCGTGGAGCTGCAAATTCCCTTTTTGCAGGTGGTGCTGAAGGATTTTGAGTTGGTGATTCTGGTGGTAGGTCAACTGGATGAGGCCGGTGCGCGCAAGGTGGCGAAGGCACTGCTGGAAACGATGGATGGAGATACCCTTTTGGTGATCAGCGGCGATTTCACACACTTCGGTCCGCGGTTCGACTATCTGCCTTTTCGCGAGGACGTGCCCGCGCGCCTGAAGGAACTGGATTTGGGCGCGTTCGAGCAGATTCGGAAGAAGAATCTGGGCGGCTGGTTCGAGTATCTGGATCAGACCGGAGCGACGATCTGTGGGCGCTGTGCGATTGGCGTTCTGCTGGCCATGTTGAGCGAGGAACAGGAGGTGCATCTGCTGGAGTACACCACCTCGGGCGAGTTGACAGGAGATTGGCAGAATTCGGTCAGTTATATTTCCGCCGCCGTGACCGGGCCGTGGAAAACAAGCGGCGAGGAGAACACCATGAGCGATAAAGAGACGCCGGCGATTTTCACCGATGCGGAGAAAAAGGATTTGTTGAAACTGGCGCGGGGTACGCTGGAGACCTATTTGAAAAACCGGCGCAAGCCCTCGCCGGAAGACCTAGGTGTGACGGTTACGCCGGCCATGAAGCAGGTCATGGGCGTTTTTGTGACCCTGACCAAATACGGCGAGCTGCGCGGATGTATCGGCGAGATTCTGCCTCGTCGTCCGTTGGTGGAGGGCGTGGCGGAACGGGTGTTGAGCGCGGCGCTTGAGGACCCCCGCTTTCCGCCGGTACAGGCCGGTGAACTGTCGGATATTGAAATGGAAATTTCGGCATTGACGCCTCCGAAGCCGGTGGACTCGTATGAGGACATTGTCATCGGTCGGCATGGCATGATTCTGCAAAAGGGCTATGCCTCGGCGGTTTTTCTTCCGCAGGTGGCACCGGAGCAGGGCTGGGATCTGGCCACCACGCTGACGCATCTTTCCATGAAGGCGGGTCTTTCTCCGCAAGCGTGGAAAGAGGGCTGCCAATTTGAGGTGTTTGAAGCGAACGTGTTTAATGAGGCGATGTTTGAAGAACCTTGATAGGTCAGCTCGATGCGGGTTGAACGCGGTGGACGACGGGGTGTACGCAATAGAGTAAGGATAGGGTAAGCGGTGTGGGTTTTAAGGTTGCACCGTAAAAAGGAGCCATATGAGGATAGGCAGAGGATTTCTATTTTTTCTGGCAATGGCTGGTCTCTGTGGTGCGCAGACTCCCTCGGCCATTCGTTTCCGCAACGGCATGCTGGATACCTCCCTGTCTGTGGCTATTCGGATGATGGATGCGAATGCCGAGGAGGCGTATGTGGATGAAGAGGGCATTGCCGCCCTACAGCCCTCTTCGCTGGATGGGTTTATTCCGGTGCTGGCGCAGTTCAGCCGCCCAATTACCATCGCCGATCGGAAGGCCCTGGCGCGCGGGGGCGCGACCGTGGTGAACTATGTGCCGGACCAGGCTCTGCTGCTCTTGATTCGTTCCGATGCCGTGCCCGCGCTTCGCCGCATGGAGGGCATTCGCTGGATCGGCGCGTATCCTGCGGAGATGAAACTGGATGAGGCTTTGCTTCCGGCGCCGACCTCCGGTCCGGCTCTTCGGATGGATGGTGCGGGCGACGCCGTGGCAGAAGTAGTGATTTCGGTGCTGCGCCCGCGCTATGTGCATGTCATTTCGGCCTTGGTGGAAGAAGACCTTGGCGGTGAGGTGGTGGAGACGGGTAGCGGGTCGCGTTGGGGTACGGTGCGTGCGTGGGTGGCCGTTTCGTCGCTGGAAGAAGTGGCGGCTCGGTCGGAGGTGGAGTGGATCGAGCCGTATCTGCAGCCGGAGTTGAACAACAACGTGGCGGTGGGCTCGGAGCTGATGAATGTGCGGCAGGTCTGGACGAATTACGGGCTGACCGGTGCGGGCCAAATTGTGGCGGTGGGAGATTCGGGGCTGGATACGGGTAATCCGGCCACGATTCATCCGGACTTCAGCAATCGGATTCACGCGGCCTTCGGATTGGTGAGTTCCAATGATTGGAGCGATTACAATGGACACGGCACGCACACCTCCGGGTCCGTGCTGGGTAATGGCGCGGCCTACAGCAACGGCCTCTTTCGCGGCGTCGCCTATGAAGCGGAACTGGTGATTCAGGCCATGGGAAGCACCTCGGGCGGGTCAGGCATTTATGTGCCCTCGCCGCTGACGCTGCTTTTCACGCAGGCTCATTCCAACGAGGCCCGTATTCATTCTGATAGTTGGGGCGGCGACGCCAACGGCGCATACGACTCGATGGCCCGCTACGTGGATGAATTCATGTGGGATACGGACGACATGCTCGTGGTTTTTTCTGCGGGCAATTCCGGGGAGGATGCCAATCAGGATGGGGTGATTGATCTGGGTTCGATGGGTTCGCCCGGCACCGCTAAAAATTGTCTTACCGTGGGCGCGGCTGAAACGGATCGTCCCGCCGGTTCGGGTGGCTATTCGTCCGATCCGTGGGGCAAGGGAAGCTGGCTTGCGCATTATCCCACCAATCCCATTCGTGATGATCTGATCTCCACGTCCTGGGATGGCACAAATCAGGGCATGGCCGCCTTTTCGAGCCGAGGGCCCTGCCTTGATCAGCGCATCAAGCCGGATATCGTGGCACCGGGGACGGACGTGATCTCGTGTCGCTCGCATCAGACCGGCGCGGGCGTGTTGTGGGGTACGGGCACCGGCATTCTGGCGAACAACGCCAGCAACGACTATTGTTTTTCCGGCGGGACCAGCATGTCCACCCCGCTGACTTCCGGGTCCGCCGCCCTCGCGCGCCAGTATCTGGTGGAACAGCGCGGCCTGGCCAATCCGAGCGCGGCGCTGCTCAAGGGACTCCTCATCAACGGGGCCCGGTCTCTCTCGCCCGGACAATACGGCACCGACGAATTTCTCGAAGTGCCCGCCCGCCCGAACAATGTGGAAGGGTGGGGGCATGTCGATCTGGCGGAATCCCTTTTCCCGGAGGACGGTCGCGCCATTTTGTTAGCCGACCGGCACTATCTTCAGACGGGCCTGACGAACCGCTATCCCGTGGTGCTGACGAGTACGGCTCCGCTCTCGGTGACGCTTACCTGGAGTGATTATCCCGCCGCCCTCAGCTCCGCGCAGCAACTGGTGAACGATTTGGACCTGCGCCTGGTCGAGCCGGATGGCACGGTGATACATCCCAATGGATCAACGAGTCCCGATCACACCAATAATGTGGAAGGGCTGGAGGTGGCCGAAGGGAAAATAGGTACCAACTGGATCGAAGTCAGCGGGTTCAATGTGCCGCAGGGGCCGCAGCCTTGCGCGTTGATAATCAAGACCGATGGTTTCCCGGCGCCGCTATTGGGATTGTATGGATTTTCCATCGATCCAGCCAATCCGATTGAGTACGAGCAGGCCAAGGTGCAGGTGGGGGTTTCCACCCTGGCGGGCGGTTTGGCCGCCGTGGTGACCTCGTATCGGGTGAACAGCAACGCCTGGGAACACCTCCTCATGACACCGGTGGAAACCAACGACTGGGTGGTCGCCTATGAAGGCCTGCTGCCGCCGTTTGAAGCAGGCGATGTGGTGGATTATTCCCTGTATGCCATGACCTTTGAATTTCAATTTGCCTTCAGTGCCACCAATCAGTTGCTGGTGAGTTCCACCAACCTGTTTGTCGCCCCCGGCGGTGCATCCCAATGGCCGTACAACACGTGGGAAACAGCCTATACCAATATCCAGCAGGCGCTCGATGGTGCCGTGGACGGCTTTGTCATTACCGTTACCAATGGTGTCTACCGTGAGAATACCCTGATCGTGGAAAAGGACGTGACCCTGCACAGTGTCAACGGAGCCGTCCAGACGATCATCGACGGGCAGGACGTGCGTATTTGCCTCGCGCTGCTGGCGGACGGTGCGTGGGTGGAGGGGTTCACGTTGTATCGCGGCTACGCCACGGATGGCGGGGGTGTGTTCATGCAGGGCGGCACGTTGTCGTCCTCGGTGGTGGATTCCTGCGAGGCGGAGCGCTATGGCGGTGGCATCTATCTGGTGGGCGGCACGGTGGAGGATTGCATCGTCAAGCGCTGCACCGCCAATCGTTACGCGGGCGGGATTCTCATCCTTGGTGGTTTGGTTCAACATTCGCTGATCTATGACAACGTTTCCGTTTCGGATGGCGGGGGCATGGAATTCTGGGGTGGCGTGGTCAGTAACTGCACCGTGGCTTTCAATCAGAGCGGCGGCACCGGTGGCGGCATTGATGTGGGCGACCTCGGCTACGTATATAACACCATCATCGTTTCCAACACGGCCGTTGCGGGCGGCGACAACTGGTATGAATGGACGCCAAAGGATTTTCGTTACTGCTGCACCTCGCCCAATCCCGGTGCGCCGGGTGGGCTCGATCTCGACCCACTCTTCGTGAATGCCGACTCACGCGACCTGCGCCTGAAGAGCGAGCTCGGGCATTACGTGGACGGCGGTGGTTGGAGTAATGATGCCGTGACCAGCCCCTGCATCGATATGGGCGATCCTGCCTCCGATTATTCCCTCGAACCGGCCCCCAATGGAACACGCATCAATCTAGGTGCCTACGGCGGATCCACACAGGCATCCAAAGGGGATACCAACACCTATAAAATAGTGGTGGTATCCACGCATGGTGGTGCCGATCCCGAGCCCGGCATATACGCTCACCCACGCGGCGCGGAAATTTCCTGCTCGCTGACCAACCCGGTGATCACCGGCACGACCACGCAATATGTCGGGCAGGGGTGGGCGCTCAATGGGCTGCTGGATCTGGCGGGCGAAAGCAGTGGCACGGACACCGTCGTATCCCTCACCCTGACGAACAGCGGACTCCTTACTTGGCTGTGGCAGACCAACGTCTTTGGCATCGCCTACGCCCATCCGCATGGCACGGTCTCTGGAGCCACCGGTGAATGGTATGCCCTGAACAGCACCATGAGCATTCTGGCCCACCCCGAAACCTACTACGGATTCACCGGATGGACCGGCACCACCTCATCCGTTGCAAATCCGTTCGGCGTGACCATGATTCGGGCGCAGGAACTCTGGGCCGGATTCACCCCGCTGCGCACCTCCAGCGGCGTTCCGCAATGGTGGCTGGCCCAATACGGATGGACCAACGACTTCGAAACAGCCGTCGCCGCCGATTCCGATCAGGATGGCGCGCCGACCGGTGATGAATATTTCGCCGGCACCATTCCGACCAATGAATTGTCCGTTCTGCATTTGCTGACCACCGGTGGCGGCGAAGAGCCCGTGATGCTTTTCTGGCGGGCCATGGCTGACCGAACCTACACTCTCCAATGCTCGACCAATCTGTTGACAGGCCTCACCAACAGTCTATTCAATTTCTACACCGCCATTTCCATGAACATGGTGTTGGAGGATGACACTCACACCAACGAGCAGTCCCTGTATTACCGCATCAAAGTCCGTTACGATGAATGAACGGCGCATGAGCCATGTGCCGTCCAGGAGTGAACGTGGCCGTGTTGGTAGCGTGGTGCTCTCCGAGCGTCACGGGATGTTGGGCCGTGTGACGCGCGCTTTCCCGTCCGCTCAGCGAGCGAGCGGCTGCCAAGAAGGAATGACGCAGGGATGAGAGTTATTTTTTTCGGTAGGCGAGGATCAATTGGCGGGCGTCGTCTAGGGTGAGGGTACGGGTGAAGAGCATGAGAGCGGCGTAGAGGATCGACGTTGCGACGAAAAGGGCGATGGCGGCGGGCAGACCGAAGTGGGATTTGAGCAGGTAGCTTGGCGCGAGCAGGGCGGCCGATCCGACGACCACCAGGACGGGACGCATCATCCCCCGGAAACGTTTTCGGTATTTCAGCATGAAGAAGAGGCTCAGGGCAATGTAGCCCGCGCAGGTCGAGGCCGAGGCACCTGCAGATTTCCAGATGGGCACGGTCAGAATGCTTCCGCCCGCCATCACGGCAAGGCCGAGACTGACGCCGACGGCGTAGACCCAGGGTTCTTTGCGGAGCAGAGAGTAGTTCATGCCGACCGAGGCCGGGAGCAGGGCGGCCAGGCCCAGCATGGCAATGATCGCATTGGGATAGACCGGAGCATACTCGGCACCAAAGACCAAGGTAATCATATCATCGCCGAACCAGACGAGCGCGTTGAAGGCGAAGAAGGCGATGACGAGACAGCAGGTGAGTGCCTTGCCCTGCCATTGGTCGATACGGTCCTGTTCATCGCGTGCGTGCAGGTGGGTGAGCGAAGGGATGAGGGTGCTGAGGATGAGGCAGAGAAATTGGGAGAGAAGCAGGAGGAGTTGGTTGGCCACGTCGTAATAGGCGACTTGATCGGGGGCACCTGAAAAATGCCGGACAAAGACGTTGCCGGAGCGCTGCATGAGCCCGTAGAAGAAGGCGGGGATGTAGAATTGGACGCCGAAAAAGAGGTAGGGCAGGTAGGCTTTTGGCGTGACGGTCACAGGTTGCTCGATGAGCCACGGCCAAGTCCAACGCAGGGCGATCAGGGCCATGAGAAAGGCGTTCATCACGAGTCCCCAGAGGGCACCATCAAGACCGAAAAACCAGTACATTGAAAAAACAAAGCAGAAGGTGAAGGCGCTGCGGTAGATTTCCTTGAGGGAGTAGCGTTCGATGCGGTTGAGGCTGTAGACGAAGGAGAAGAGAATGCCTTCAATCTGGGTGAAGAGGAGTTGAAGGCAGAGGGCGAGCGTCCATTGCGGACGAAAATTTGGAATGGGAAAGAAAGTGGTGTAGAGGAGTATGCCGGTGATGAGCAGTCCGGTGAGGCTGAGGCTGAAGGTGAGGCTTCCGTGCAGGAGATTGCGGGCACCGGCGCGGTCTCCCCGGGCCAGACATTCGGGAACGAAGCGTCCGAACATCTGGATCACGCCGATGTCGGTGAAGATGTCGAGTACGAGAAAGATGGACATGTAGTAGGCGTATTCGCCGTAGGCGGCATCGCCCATCAGTCGGGGTAGCAGGGCCATGGAGAGCATGACAAAGGGATAGCGTAGGACGCGCAGAAAGGCACCGCCTGATACGGCACGCAAGGTGTGATGACCCGAGGATGAATGCTGTTCCGTTGTTGCCTGCATGAGAAGGACGACTGGTGTAAATCATTTCAGCGGGGAAGACGATCTTTTTTCCGTCTGTTGCGCTATTCCCAGACGTAGACTTCTTTGTCTTCAGCGGGGAGGATGTCTTCGGTCTTGTGGGTGGCGGAATATTTTTTGAAATAGTTGGAGGGCACGGCAAACTCCTCTTCGCCAGGCATTTCGTCGCTTATTTTCTGATGGCTAGCGACGGGGGCGTGCATGTTTTCGGTCGTTTTTGCGGCGGGCCGTACGGTGCGCATGGGCGCGTGGGCGGGAGGGGGTGGGGTGGGTTCGAGTTCGGCTTCCTGGCGGGCGAGAATCTGCTCGGGTGAAGGCAGGTGCGGAACTTCATGGGCTTCGAGCACGACCTTGGTGTTTTCTTCTTTGATTTTGCTGCTGGCGGTTTGTTTTTTGCCCCGAAGCCGTACAATGAAGGCGGCAATGGCGAAGAAGACGCTCAGAATGGTGGCGATGACGCCGGTTAGCGTAAACATGGCATCGGGATCGTTCATCATGGCGTGGGTTCTCCCTCGGTCGCGAGTTGATTAAATGCAGGGATATTCACCTCGTCAATGGCCTGGCGCATGATGACTTGGCCTATGCGGCGGGCGCCGATGGAGTAGCCGAGAACGAGGGCGACATCACAGATGTTGTTGATGATGCGCGGGAGCCCGCGGGAGGCCTCGTGCAGCATGCCAAAGACGTCTTCCTCGAAGCACCAGAT
>CAZBEO010000120.1:0-9254 GCA_964490935.1 uncultured Verrucomicrobiota bacterium | reverse complement strand
ATGTGAACCTGAAGGGTACCTTCCTGTTCACCAAGGCGGTCTCCAGAATCATGGCCAAACAGCGTTCCGGGGCCATGGTGAATATTGCCTCGGTGATTGGGCTGATCGGCAATGCCGGACAGTGCAATTATGCCGCATCAAAGGCCGGCGTGATCGCGCTGACCAAGTCGGTGGCGAAGGAACTGGCGAAGCGTAATGTGCGCGCGAATGCGGTGGCGCCGGGCTTCATCCAAACCAAGATGACGGATGCGCTGCCGGAGAACATTCAGCAGGAAATGATGAAAAACATACCGATGACCCGCTTTGGGAAGCCGGAAGACGTGGCCAATGTCGTGGCATTTCTGGCCAGTGACGAGGCGGCGTATGTAACCGGGCAGGTGCTGTCCATTTGCGGCGGCATGGTCACGGCCTGATTTTGCAGGGATACTGAAACGATTTTTTTATTGCATAAATAAAAAAAAAAGATACTGGATATGGCCTCATTTTGGTCGGAAGACCAGGATGGGAAATCAATAAGCAGGAGGAAATACAATGGCATTAGAAAGTAAAGTCAAAGACATCATCGTGGAACAGCTTGGCGTGAACGCGGAACAGGTTACGCCGGAAGCTTCATTTATCGAGGATTTGGGTGCGGATTCGTTGGATACCGTGGAACTGGTTATGGCGTTTGAAGAAGAATTCGGCGCCGAGATTCCTGACGAAGACGCCGAAAAGCTCAATACCGTCGGCGCAGTGGTTGAATACCTGCGCGAAAAAGGTTTTGAGTGAGATGCTGATGTGCCGCTTTTCGAAAACTCTATGGCGTCCAGTTGACGCCATAGAGTTTTTGATGGCGCGTCGGAATGGATGAAGCGCCGGAATGCCGACGGGGACGCCCCGTCCCTTTTTTCGGACGGATTTTTCAGCAGAGAGTATTGAGGATTGAATCATGCAGGATCGTAAACGTGTAGCCATTACGGGTATGGGGGTGATTTCTCCCTTGGGGTGTACGTTGGACTCGTTTTGGGCTCGCCTTGTGGCCGGGGAATCCGGCGTGGTGCGGCTGACCAAATTTGACACGACCGGCTACGCTACACAGATCGGCGGCGAGGTCAAAGAATTCTCCCCCGAAGAGTTTGCTTCCAAAAAGGAGCAGCGCCACCTTGATCCGTTCAGTCTATATGGCGTGGCCGCCGCGAAGTTGGCCGTGAAGGATTCCGGCCTAGATTTTTCCAAGGAAAACACCGAACGCGCCGGCGTAATTGTTTCCACGGGTATCGGCGGATTGCCCATCCTTCAAAACCAAATGCGTGTCTTGATGGAGCGCGGGCCGGGTCGTTTTTCTCCGTTCATGATTCCTCAAATGATTACCAACATCCTGGCAGGCCACATCGCCATCGAGTATGGCCTGAACGGACCGAATTTCTGTGTCACCTCTGCCTGCGCTTCAGGTACGCACTCGATCGGCGAGGCGCTGCGCATAATGCAACATGGCGAGGCCGACATCATGCTGGCCGGCGGTACGGAAGGTACCTTGTGCGAATTGGGCGTGGGCGGATTCAATGCCCTGCGTGCCCTGAGTACGCGCAACGACGAGCCGGCGCGGGCGAGCCGTCCGTTTGATGCCCAGCGCGATGGATTTGTTCCATCGGAAGGCGCGGGCGTATTGGTGCTCGAAGAAATGGAACATGCCAAGGCCCGTGGCGCACATATTTATGCCGAGTTGGCCGGTTACGGCCGTACCTGTGATGCCTATCACATCACCGCGCCGCATGAGGACGGCATTCAGGCGGCACGCGCCATGAAATTGGCCATTCAGGATGCCGGGCTGAATCCCGAAAATATTGATTACGTCAACGCGCATGGCACCAGCACGCCGTTGAATGATAAAACTGAAACCAAGGCCATCAAAGCCGCCTTCGGGGAAGCATTGGCTCGCAAAGTGGCCGTCAGCTCCACGAAGTCCATGACCGGGCATCTGCTCGGCGCGGCGGGCGCGGTGGAATCCGTGGCTTGTGCACTCGCTCTGCAAAACGGAATCATCCCGCCAACCATCAATCTGGAAAATCCGGATCCCGAATGTGATCTGGATTATGTTCCGAATACGGCCCGTGAAGTGAAGCTAAGCGCTTGTCTGAACAATTCGTTGGGCTTTGGCGGACACAACGCCACCCTCTGCTTCAAGCGGGTGTAACGTGTCCGGCAATCTGCCAGGACCGAACGAACGCCATTGGAATGAGGATTCGGGCGATGTCCTTGCGGTCGAATAAATCACGGCGTTTCCTCGCACTCTGCGCACTCCTTCTTTTGATCGGGGCCGTAGCGCTGTTCTGCCCTTACGATGCCCAGGCGCATTCACGCGTGATTCGCGAGTTGGTGAATTTGCTGCATGTTCCGCTGGGTTTTTTCCTGGCGATGTTTTTCATCCTGTCGGCGCGCGGCGCGGCATGGCGACGTCTGGTCGTTTCGTCGGCGGCCTCATTGGTTCTTTTGGGCGCGGTCGAGATTCTTCAGGGAACATTCGGGCGTGACTGTTCGTTCGGCGACTGGATGTTGGGGCTGGCTGGCGTGGTGTTGGCCGGACTGGCCTTGGTCATGCAGCGTACGGCTTCGAATCCACGCTGGTTGATTGCCTTGGCGTGGGTGATCGTCTGCTCGGCTTCGTTGGTTCCTTTGCTCTACGCGCTGAATGATTCATTTGCGCGCGACAAGGCCTTTCCAGTGTTGGCCTCGTTTGAGACGGAGGCGGAGTTGGGACGTTGGGAGTTGAATGGGGTGACGTTGATCCGCGTGGAGACCCCTGCTCGCGAGCCGGGCACCTTTTCCGGGCGCGTCGCCTTCACGAATGCCGCACTGGACTATCCCGGCCTCTTTTTGACGGAACTCGAATCAAACTGGACCAACGCAGAGGCCCTAGCCTTTGATGTCTATTGGCCCGGCGCCACGGCGACCAATTTGGAGTTCCGCCTCGATGATCTTCCCGGAAATCCTCCTTACTCCGATCGTTTCCAGACCTCGCTTCCGCTCTCTCCGGGTTGGAATGAATTCCGGCTGCCCCTGGCCGAACTGGAAATTACGCCATCGGGTCGGCGTTTGCAGTTTGACAAGGTGCGCCGTTTTGGTCTTTTCTTCCTGCACTCGCAAGCGGATGAATACATCGTACTGGATAACATACGACTAACGTTGAGGTGATCTGTGAAACTGTCCATCGTCATACCTGTTTATAATGAAGTCAGTACCTTGGAAGAGGTGATCAACACCGTCCGAGCGGTTCCACTCAGCGTGGAAAAGGAAATCGTGCTGGTGGATGATTGCTCGAAGGACGGGACGCGTGATCTGCTGGAGCGCCTGCAAAAGGAAAGCAGCGACCTGAACGTGGCCTTTCACGAGGTGAATCAGGGAAAGGGCGCGGCCCTGCGTACGGGATTCAAGCAGGCGACTGGCGACATCGTCATCATTCAGGATGCGGACCTCGAATATGATCCCGCCGAATATCCGCACTTGCTCGACCCGATCCTGCGTGGGCGGGCCGATGTGGTATACGGTTCGCGCTTTCTGGGCGGCGGAGCGCACCGGGTGGTGTATTACTGGCACTACATCGGCAACCGCCTGCTGACCACCTTTTCCAATATGATGACCGACCTCAATCTGACGGACATGGAGGTCTGCTACAAAGTCTTCCGCAAAGAAGTGCTCGACAGCATCTCCATCAAGGAAAACCGCTTCGGCTTCGAGGTGGAAATCACGGCCAAAGTCGCCAAGGCCAAAAACTGGCGCATCTATGAAGTGCCCATTTCCTATTACGGACGCACCTATTCCGAGGGCAAGAAAATCACTTGGAAAGACGGCTTCCGCGCCCTGTGGTGCATCGTGAAATATCACTTTTCAAATTGATCGAGGTCATGCCTCGGGAAAGGAGAAGTGTCGTGAGTGGTTTGCAACGTGTGGTGTTGGGGCTGGCGATTCTATGGGTTCAGGCGGGCTATGCAGCTTCTGCTTATGAACCGGGGGCTGGCGGTGTCTTTGTGGACAGCGAGTGCGGCGACCTGAAGGAGGTGATCGTCGGCCTGCCTTATGGAAAGACGCCGGAGCTGGATGTCCCCTGGTTGCAGGAAACCCTCAAAGTGCTGCCCGCTGATGAAGCGGAATACACACGTGCGACGGCCGGGCTTTCCTGGGATAAAATGATTCATCCCGAGAAGAAGAAAAGTGAAACGGACCTGTTGGAGGAGGAAAACCTCGCCTTGATTCAGGTGCTTGAGGGCCTCGGGGTGCGCGTTTATCGTCCGACCCCGATTTCGGAGGAATTCATCGCGCGGAATTACGGCAAGGAACTGTTGGCCAACGGCTACTCCCAGGACTTTCCACGCGACAACATGATCACCATCGGAAATCTGGTGATTGAGTTCAATCTTCGCACCATGCTTCGTCGCGCGGACATCTCCGGGTTCAAGGAGATTTTATCTAAAAAATTCAACGAGGGGAACATGCGTTGGATTGCCATGCCGCATGCGGAACCGCTGGCGCAAACTCCGCCGGATGCTCCTGCACTCGAAGGCGGCGATGTAGTGTTTGTCGGACGGACCATCCTGGTCGGCAATACGATGAATCAAGCCGTGGGTTCCAATGAGGCGGGCTATGAGTGGCTCAAGCGGATCGTCGGGAACGAGTACGAGGTGATTCGGGTTCCGCTGGTTGAGCAGATTTTGCACTTGGATTGCGTACTATCCATCCCTCGTCGCGGCCTGGCCATTGTGTGCGAAGAGGCCTTTGTGGATGGACTTCCGGAATGTATCAGGGACTGGGACCTAATCAAGGTGCCCCTGGAAGAGGCTGCGCGCCTGGCAGTCAATGGACTTCCGGTGAATGAAACCAACTACATCATGTCGTACAACGATCATGTGGATAATGCGTTCATCCGCACGGAGCTGGAGAAACGCGGAATCACCGTCCACCCGGTCTACTTCGGAACGCATAATGGTCAGGGCGGCTCCATTCGATGCGCCACGCAGCCCTTGGTCCGCGAACCGCTGAGGTAATGTCGTATTTACGGTTTTCTCGGGCGTATTCTTGATGTGTTCAGCGATTTTTTGGAGTGCTGGGACAACGAGTCTTCGAGGCGGCACAGCTTTTGAGGGGGTGCAGCAATGCCTGGCCGCACGGCAGACAACGACGAAGGAGGCGGCTGCCATTGTGTCCTATCGCCGCGTCGTGCCTCCTTGTCGATATCCAAAAAGCGGTGTCGCGTCGTGCCTCCTTGCCACACGCACTCCAAAAGGTTTGCTGTTGATGAAATGAATTTCACTTCGCGTGTATGAGTTTGATCGGGGCGTCTGTTCCGTGCGGGACGACGCGCCAGGCGAGGTCGCCACAGCCGATGTTCGTCGGTTCGGATTCGATGGTGATCCCCTTTTTCGTGGCGCGTGCGCGGAATTCCATGCGCGAGAAGATTCCCTCCTGATAGGCGAAGGTTTCTCCGTCGTCCCATTCGTAGGCACAGGCTGATTTGGCGGGCACGCCGGGCGCGAAGAAGGCGTGGAGTTCGATGTCGGACAGGTTGGGCAGGTCGTGGTCGGGCACGGTGGCGGCCATGGGAATGAGGGCACCATGCCGAATGAAGAGCGGGGTCTGGTCGGCGGGGCGTCGGTTGATCTGGATGGTGCGGTCACCGGTGAGCCATTCATCCGCGAAGAGGTCGTACCAGTATCCTTTTGGGAGGGCGACGTTGCGCGGTTCGTCCGAGTGATTGAGGAAGGGCGCGTGCAGGAGGTCGGGTCCGAGCAGGAATTGATCGCCCACGTAATCAAGGGAGAGGGCGGGGGTATTCTCGAAGTGGTAGAGCATGGGCCGCATGATGGGATGGCCGAGGCGTTCCTGTTCGAGGAAGAGGTTGTAGATATATGGGAGGAGCTTGTAGCGCAGGCGAATGAATTCGCGGATGATGCGCATGGATTTTTCGCCGAAGGCCCAGGGCTCCTGGTCGGTGGTTCCGCAGGCGGAGTGATTGCGGAAGAAGGGAAAGAGAAATCCAGCCTGATACCAAGTTTCGGCGAGGGCGGCATCGGCATTACCTCCGAAGCCGGGCACGTCCGGCCCATTGAAGGGAATGCCGGAAAGGGAAAGATTCAGGGAGACGGGTATGCTCTGCCAGAGGTGGTGCTCGTTGGAATAGTTGTCGCCATTCCAGACGGCGGCATGACGCGACATGGAGATGAAGGCACTGCGTGAAAGGACGAAGGGCCGCGCCTCGGGTCGTGCTTTGAGCAGGCCCTCGCGGGTGGCCTTGGCCATGCCGAGGGCGTATTGATTGTGAAAGGTGTGGTGGGGATGTTTTCCGTGTCCGAAGAGCATCTCGTCGGATTCGGAGGCGCCGGTGGAGGGGTCGTTCATGTCGATCCAGACGCCGTGAATGGCCTTTTCGGCAAAACGGGCGACGTGTTTGGCCCACCATTGACGCGCCTTTTCTATGGAGAAGTCGGGAAAGACGGTGGCACCCGGCCAGACGAAGCCGACGTAAGGGGTGCCTTCGGGATTTTCGCAGAAGGCCTTTGCACGCAGTCCGTCGCGGTACACCTCGAATTTTTCATCCATCTTCACGCCGGGGTCGAGGATGGGCACGACGCGGAATCCGCGTTGCAGGAGGGTTTCAAACTGTTTGAGGGGATCGGCAAAGTGGGCGTCGTTGAAGGTGAAGACGCGGAATCCGCGCATGTAGTCGATGTCGAGCCATAGGGCACTGCACGGGATCTTGTTTTTTTCGTAGGTATCGGCGAGGCGTTCGAGGTCGGCGAAGTTGCGGTAGCCCCAGCGGCACTGATGATGGCCGATGGCCCAGAGGGGCGGGCGCGGGGTGGTGCCGCAGAGACGCTGCATGCGCGAGGTGACGTCGGCCAGGGTCGGGCCGCCGATGAAATAGACCGAGGGCATGCCGTCGGCGGAACCGAGGTAGAAATCATCCTCGGGCTTTTCGTCGGCCTCCGATTGATCGGCAATGCGGAGTCGTGGATTGGTGGCCATGAAGGCGGCGTGAGGATTATCGAGCAGAATGCCCGCGTAGCGCGTGCCCTGCTTGATGACGACGTAGGGGATGGATATGTAGAGCGGGTCGCAGTGTTCGTTGACGATTTTGTGGAAGTGGAAATCGGCCCAGAGGTCGGTGTTCCAGAATTTGGTGCGCTGATTGGAGAGCTCAAAGCCGATGTTTTTTTCGCCCATGCCGTAGAAACGCATGGAGGGGGAATAGACGAATTTGAACATCCAGGCCTTGCCGCTGACGCCGAAGCCGTTGCCGTGTTCGGTTTCGAGGAGGGTCTTGCCGTCGGGGCCGGTGAAGGTGAATGTGCCGGTTTTTCCGATGGAGAGGGAGCCGCGCGAGGGAGCTTCGGACAGTTGTTTTTCGAGAGTGGCCTGACTGAGGTTGCGCGGCCATAGACGATTCCCGATGGCTACCTGAAAAACCTCGTCGCCCAGATCGGTCAGGTTGAGTTGAAAGGCGCGTTGGCCGATTTGCAGCACCTTTTTGGTGGTGAGATATTTTTGAGCAAATAGAAAATTCAGAGGGTGATGAATCTTATTAAAGTACATGAGCATCTCCTGGTTGATTTGGCGTTAAAAGGGTTTTGGAAAAGTTTCCAATGATTGGAAAAACGGTGGGAAAAAGTTCCAATGATTGGAAAAACGGTGGGAAAAAGTTCCAATGGTTGGAAAAATCCGGTGCGGCGTCCGCGTTCGTTTTCCTGCACCCCGTCCGGGGTGCATGTTGTTTTGGGTTGCGTTGTCCCGGGGTTCCACCCCGGGTTATACTCCCCGGCCCCTCCGGGGCCTTTCATCCCGTCTATTCTCCCTGGCCCTTCCGGGGCCGTCACCCCGGATGGGGTGAGGGTATTTAGCCCGGGGTCGGTAGACCCCGGGTTTCTGGTTTGCGAATATAAATAACCCGTGCACCCCGGATGGGGTGCTGGAATGTTTTGATGAACCGCACGTTTCATTGTTCGTTTTCCTGCACCCCGTCCGGGGTGCATGCTGTGATGGTTTACCTCGTCCCGGGGTTTCACCCCGGGCTTTACTCCCTGGCCCCTCCGGGGCCTTTCACCCCGTCCGGGGTGCATGTTGCCTTGGGTTGCGTTATCCCGGGGTTCCACCCCGGGTTATATTCCCCGGCCCCTCCGGGGCCCTTCATCCCGTCTATTCTCCCTGGCCCTTCCGGGGCCGTCACCCCGGATGGGGTGAAGGCATTTAGCCCGGGGTCGGCAGACCCCGGGACTTCGCGGAAAAGAACGGGTAGGTCCAAGAGATCGGCAGGCACTTCGATATCGGCGGGGCCGGTGTAGGTGTGTTGTCCGTCGAGGGATACCCAACGACCTTCGGGAAGGACGACGTTTCGGCTGCGGGCACCTTCTTCAAAGACGGGGAAGACGAGGACGTTTTCACCGAGAAGGTATTGGGAGTCCTCGTTGCGGAAGCGGGGGTCGTCGGGAAATTCGAGGAGCATGGGGCGCATGATGGGCAGGCCGGTTTCGGCGGCGATGCGCCCGAGGCGTTTAAGTTCGGGGACGAGTTTCATGCGGAAGAGGACGGCGCGTCGGTAGGCCTCTTCGGCTTGAGGGCCGAATTCCCAGGGCTCGCGGCGCTGGATGCCGTGGTACTGCATGAGGGGGCTGAGTGCTCCGAATTGCACCCAGCGGATGTAGAGTTCTTCGGAGGGGCGGTCGATGTAGCCGCCGATGTCGTGTCCCCAAAAGGCGACGCCGCTCATGGCGCAGGAGAGTCCGGCGGGCAGGAGGGAACGGTATTGCGACCAGGTGGCAAATTGATCGCCAGCCCAGAGGGCGGGGACGCGTTGGCAACCGAGGGTGCCGCTGCGCGCCCAGAGGAGGCCGTCGGCTTTTTCTTCGTCGAGTAGTTGCTGCAGGGCCTGCCCGTAGAGGAGGGAGTATTCGTTGTGCATTTGCCATCCTCGGCGTCCGTCAAAAAAGACATCGTCTGGTTTGATGGCCTCGCCGTCGTCGGCTTTGAATCCGGCGATGCCCATGCGTACGACGGGTCGGATGAGGTCTTGCCAGAAGCGTACGGCTTCGGGATTGGTGAAGTCGATGTTGGCAAAGCCGTTGAGCCAGTGTTCACGGTAGCTGATGTGGCCTTCTGGATCTTTGACGAAGTAGCCCTTTTCGGCGGCGACGGCGAAGTGAGGCGATGAGGGATGCAGGATGGGTACCTGCCAGAGGATGTTGCGGATGCCGTCCTTTTTACAGGCATCGAGAAAGGTTTGGGCACCC
>CAZBEO010000119.1:0-9321 GCA_964490935.1 uncultured Verrucomicrobiota bacterium | reverse complement strand
GCAACTATTCGAATATCACTTATGAACCGGGGCATGACACCAACAATGCGCCAAGAGGGCGTATCGGCAATTACCGCGATTTGACGGTAAACAATAATAGCACGATTGAAATGTGGGCCATGAGTACCACAGATGCGTATGTTCCTATGCTTTTGAAGTTGGATGATGCAGATGTGGATATGCAGTATATCACGGCCACTGGGGAATGGCAGCGGCTGGTTTGGGACTTCTCTGAGTTGTCGCTGGATCTTTGTACGAATGTGGAGAAGATTTTTGTCATTCCTTATCCCAACATGAGCGATGCGGATGGTTGTGTACTCTATTTTGACGATTTGAATCTGATCGGTGGTCACGCTCCGGTGATGCCAACGGTACCCTCTGGCTTGGATGCCACGTATCCCGACCCTACTAACTATTATTCCATCCATTGGAATGCTGAAGAGGGAATGGATGGATATGAGCTTCATGAATCGTTGGATGCCGGATTCTCGGGGTATACGGCCTACGAGCAGACGGGTACCACGAAAACGTTCGATAAGGACTCATACACCGAAGGTGGCACGTATTATTATCGCGTGCGCTCCTATATTATGGACGGCGAAAACAAGATCTATGGGGCCTTTGGGCCGGTGGTCCAAGTATACATTCCTGTCCTGAGTACACAGCAGGGCAATATCAGAAATCTCTCCTACCCGACGGACTGTGCGGAGATGGACAACATTAATATCCCGTTCATGCATACGAATGTCAGTTCCTATCGTGTGACGGTGACGCATCCGGACTATTATCCGGTGAGCATTAATGAGCGTGGAGCTGATTTTGACGATTGCACCATGGCGGATGGTACCATCTGGTTTATTGGTGATAACAACGGAAGTTGGGCCGAGTTCAAAACCAACGGGTACACCAATGGTGATGTATATTATGCCGAAGATGAGCCCCATGCGGGTATCGATGAAGCCTATTCAGCGTTTCCATACGAAATTAATGAAACCACGCACATGCAACAGGATATTGTTTTCACGGCAGATACCGACGAGGACGTTAATATTGAAGTACTCATCGGCGCAAAATTCACCGTCGTTATGCAGGAGGTCAGTGGTATCTTGGAAATACGCATGCTGACATGGGATGGAACGGATTGGACGAACCGGGGTTCGCGTGTGGTGGATAGTATAGCAAAAGAGGCCGTGTGGGATATTCCTGATCATACTTGGCTGGATGGAGAGGACGTAAACAAGATTCGTTTGCAGGCGGTTGGCTCCAGTGAGAGCAGCTATACCACCCCGGGTGCCTGGGCGCGGTACGATTATATTCATCTACGAAAAAGGGATGAAGCGGGTGAAACCGTTATTCCGGGTATTTACGATTTTGTCAATGTCGTGGTTGATGTCGTCAAGATGGATTTCTGGTGGCGCGATCCTGAAGGTATGACGGTGACGGTTATGCATCCGGAACTGGGCCCCATTGTGGAAGAGGGGGTGCAGTATTTTCGCATCATTACCAGGGTTCCCGACGCCACGATGACAAACTATTCTCAAATATTCGTGATGTATGAAGACGGGAATGTACGTTTGCTTCCCTCGCCGCCATCGGAAATGGATTGGATGCCGTTTGGGTCTTCAGTCATCATGGGACCGACCGAGGATTGCGATCGCCCATTTGTGGGCATCGAGTCTGTGGTGATACATCCGCTTGATCTGGGTATGGATGTGACTTATGACGACGGTGCTGGCTCGGCTCACTTTGAACTGTGGGTTGATCAGGAGAAGCATGTGGTGGATGTCACCGACATACGATATGATACCGAGAACTATGCTTTTGCTCGTTTTCGTTCGATGTGGGTCTTTGATGGCAAAGCAGACATTGACCGCGTGAGCGATGGTGATGGCAGATATCCGATCATGGAGCAGTGGAGTACGCTCTTCGGAACCTGGTGGGCCTTTGACAAGGAAATCCCGACCTATCACAACACGTACTGTCCTAATTTTATGATGGAAATTACTGGGCCCAGCAAAGCGTTTCTGGTGCGTCAGGCGGAAACCTGTGATTGGTCAACAAATTGTATGAAAGTCATCCGAGGCGGTGCGGCAGGTGGCGAAGCAATCAACATGGGATTGGATGGCGCAGAAGCGGTCTTCAATATTCATGTCGATAACTATCAGCCCGCCACAGGAATGTTGATCAGTTATTCTGATGATGACGGAGGTGATAACGGTACGTATCCAGGAAATCTGGTTGAGGTGTATCTCGATGGCGAATTGAAAGATTCAACGCACACAAAAAATACAGATGGATGGAATGATTTTGAAACCCTGCCGACCCTGAAACTCGGCGATTTGCAGCCGGGAGATCATCAGATTCGTATTGTCTCCGGGCCCCTGACCTTTGGATTGGACATGGATGAATTTCAGCTGGTCTCTTATGGTAAGAAAGTTTTTGAAGATGATCCGATCACGACCGTTCAGGCGGAGGATTTGTTCACGGGAAGCAACTACTATCCGACTCATCGTTCAAATGCGACGGAAGAGTGCGATGCCATTCACGTTGATGAGCTGCCGGTGGGCCAAGCCAGTTATAATGTAACTGTGGCGAATGATTTGACGAATGTATATCTGCGCGTACGTTATGCCGATGATGTATCGCCGAACAAGATCGAAGTACGTCTGGACAATCAACTGACCTGTCGATTCCCGACAGCTTTTACCGGAGGATGGAATTATTTTACAAATACGCATGATATCTATCTGGGCGATATAACTGCAGGAGTCCATCGGATTGATCTTAGCGTTAGTTCTGTATCCGTAACGTATGGTGTGGATTTTGATTTGCTTGAACTGTTTACACCTAAGCCCGGCAATAACCCGCCCTATATTGTTGTCCCGAAAAACATGTTTAAGGCTGTTGGAAGCACCGTTACTTTCACGGTCACGGCTTATGATCCGGATGGTGATGAGGTGACACTCACGAAGGTCTCTTCACCGGTAGGGGCCACGTTCAATGGCGGGGACCTTTCTTGGACCGTCGATCCGCTGTATGGCAATCGCACGAATATTTTTCTGTTCCGTGCGGATGATGGTCAGGGAAAACCCAACAGTGTCTGTTCAAATGCTGCTTGGGTGGTTGTTCCTTTCGATTATAATGAAGATGGTGTGGAAGACGTCTGGGCTTGGAACTACTTTGGCATGCTGGAGGTTACAACCAGTGAGGATCCTGACGGGGATGGTCTGGATAATGGACAGGAAGCTATTGCAGGCACCGACCCGCTACAGGCCAGTTCGCGTTTTGAAGTGGCCGATACGATTCCTTTGGATGCACAGGGATGCCGTATTCGCGTGGCGACCGTACCCGGCAGAATGTATACCATCTATTATACGGACACGTTGAGTCCTGTTGCCTGGCAGTCATTCAGCAATTCGGCCAATGGAATAGGGACGTGGCTGGAAACCGGCGCCGTCAATGCCGAATATACCTTTACGGATGATTTTACGGCATCCACCAGTGGCGGTGGACCAATGAACGGGGTCCGTTATTACCGTGTGCGGGTTACCGTTAATGAATAGCTGATTTCCACCGCGACGTATTGTGATTGCAACGGACGCTGAAATGCACTTCCATGCTGCTGTTTTTGTGTTTTGAAACAGATACAAAGGAGTGGCGCATGAAGGATGTTCGGTGGTGGGGTTCGGTTCTTGTTTTGGTGTGGATGGCCGTGACGGTGCAGGCGGCACGGAACCCGATTGCGGTGGTTTCGGCGGAGCCATGTCTGGGGGCCATTTCGATCGATGCGGCATCGGGTGAGGTGTTGGAAGAGATCAACGCGGATGCCGCAGGCTATCCGGCCAGCATGGTCAAGATGATGGATGCGCTGATCCTTCTCGAACGGGTGCGCGACGGCAAGCTGCGTCTGGATGAGAGAGTGCCGGTCACGGCGGAAGCCTCCCGCATGGGCGGTTCGCAGGTCTATTTGAAAGAGGGCGAATCCTTCACGGTGGATGAACTGCTCTACGCGCTGATGATTCAATCGGCCAACGATGCCGCCGTAGCGCTGGCATTGCATGTGGCGGGCACCAAGGAGGCCTTTGTTGAGCTGATGCGGCAGCGTGCGGCGGAACTCGGCATGGCGCATACGCGCTTTGAATCGGTGCATGGCCTTCCGCCTTCCGTCGGCCAGCAGCCCGATGTGTCCACCGCCCGCGACATGGCCCTGCTTGGGCGGGCCCTTGCCCAGACTCCCGAGATTTTCCGCTACACCTCCACGCGCGAACGCGGGTTCCGCGATGGTTCGTTTATCATGCGCACCCACAACAATTTGCTGGGCGACAGCGAGGGTTGCGATGGATTCAAAACCGGTTATTTCAAGGCTGGTGGTTATTCCATTACTGCCACGGCGGAACGGAACGGGCGACGTGTCATCGTGGTGGTCATGGGCAGCAAGCAGAAAAACGTCCGTGATCTGAAGGCCAGGGAATTGCTTTCCGCCGGATTCATGAAACTGCCTGCTGTGGTGCCGCCGCCTGTTGCTCAAGTGATGTCGCCGTCCGCTCCTTCTACGAAACAGTTTGCGCCCGCCTCGCCTGAAGAAGAGGATGATGCGGCAAGCGAAGGCCGCGCGGAAAAATTGTCTGGCTGGTGGTGGAAAACGATTCTGGTGCTGGTCGTCCTGACTGCCTGCATCCGGGTGCTGCTGCCAGCAATTTCCGTGCGACAGGAACCCGGAAGCAGGCGGTAATTGGTTGCGCTGGCGCGGCGATTCCGTAGCGTGGACTTCCAGTCCGCGATTCATTGTGCGTGGAAGGAACACGGGCTGGAAGCCCGTGCTACGTGGGAGCGGCCCGTTATGCGCTGGGGAAGCCAGATAAAAAGTTTCCAATGGTTGGAAAAACTGCTCAAAAAAGTTCCAACGATTGGAAAAAACGTTGGGAAAAGTTCCGGTTGGAAAAGTGGGTTCTTCCGGAAATTTCGTGAAACACCCGGGCCTTCGTGGAGAATATAACGCAGGGACGCGGGGACGCGGAGACACAGAGGAATGCTCTCGGGAGGGCCCGTGTCCCCACGGGCCAAGCGGAGAGAGAGAGCGTTTCGGGAGGGCGAGCGTCCCCGCGAGCCGTGCGGAGAGCAAGAGAAATAAAGAATGAGCTGGAGAAAAATAAAAGGACGCTGAGGACAGCATCCCTCCCAAAATTCGCGACACTTGCTTCCCTGCGTTCAGAGCCTCTTCAATCTATCGCCGTGTCGCTCGTTACGAAAAAGCCGGAAGAACCAAAAAATGGTACGAGTGCCCTGAGAGCACTTCCAATGATTTGGAATAACAATAACTATCCATCCAAGTGTGAAATGAGTATCTTTTCACTGTTATGAAGTGTTCTGCCTCCACCGTACCGTATGCCGTGCTGGGTCATCCGATTCGGCACAGTCTTTCGCCGTGTATGCACCATGCCGCCTTCGAGGCGCTTGGGATGGATGCGGTGTACTTGGCGTTGGAGGTGTTTCCTGGGGATGTGGCGTCGTTTCTTCCACTGCTTGGACGGGCTGGTTTCGGGGGCGTGAATGTGACGGTGCCGCTGAAGGAGGAGGCGTTCCGGGCGGTGGATGCGCTGGATGAATCGGCGCAGCGCTTGGGGGCGGTCAATACGGTGGTATTTCACGAGGGTAAGACCACGGGATTTAACACGGACGGTATAGGCTTTGCAAGGGCGGTGCAGGGGCAGTTCAACTTTTCCTTTCCCGGCAAACGGGTGCTGATTCTGGGTGCGGGCGGCGCGGCGCGCGCGGCGGCGATGGCCTCCGCAGCGGAACAGGTCGCGACGCTGGTGGTGGCCAATCGAACGCTTGAACGGGCGGAGGCGCTGGTGGCGGATGTGAGGCGTTGGTTTCCGGCGGTGGAGGTGAGGGCCATCGGATTGAGTGAGGCGGACGATGCGGCACGTGTCTCGGATTTGGTGGTGCAATCCACGTCGGCTGGTTTGAAGGAAGGTGCGCCGCCGATTCTGACGCAGGATGCTTTTCACGAGGGGCAGTGTGTGTATGACATGATTTATACGCAGCGGTTGACGCCGGTTTTGCACGAGGCGCAAGAGGTCGGTGCATGTGTGGCGAATGGGTTGGACATGCTGCTCTATCAGGGAGCGGCGGCTTTTGAATGCTGGACGGGCAGAACGCCGCCGGTGGAGTTAATGCGCGAGGCGTTGCGGCGGGCTGTGGGTGGTTGATTTTGAAATGATGAAAACGGGAGAAGACGCATGATGGAGTTGGAGATCACGTTTGGCGGGGTGCTGTATACGCTCTTTTGTGTATTTCTTTTTGGTGGGTGCGTGGGCAGTTTTCTGAATGTGTGTGTGTATCGAATTCCACGGGATGAATCGGTGGTGAAGCCGCGCTCGCACTGTCCGCATTGCGACCGGCTGATTGCCTGGTACGATAATGTGCCCGTGCTGAGTTATCTGCTGTTGGGTGCTAAGTGTCGTCATTGCGGGGGCCGGATTTCGCCGCGCTACATGTTGATTGAAGTGCTGGTGGCGGTGTTGTTCACGCTGGTGTGGCTGCTGTATGGGCTGTTGGATCGTCAGGGGGCTTACTGGATGATTCTGGACCCGCGTATTCCGGTGTACTGGCTGGCGATTTCGGGTCTGGTGGTGGCCACGTTTGTGGATTTTGAGCATTATATTATTCCGGACCGGATTTCGCTGGGAGGAATTGCGGCGGGGCTGCTGCTGAGTGGGCTTATTCCGCAGATGCACGGTACGGCCTCGCGGATGGCTTCGTTTGAGTTGGGATTGATTGGCGCGCTGGCGGGCGGAGGACTGCTGTGGGGTGTGGGGTTCTTGGGCAAGCTTATGCTGAAGAAGGAAGCGATGGGGATGGGAGATGTCAAGCTGCTGGCGGCCATCGGTGCCTTTCTGGGTTGGCAGGCGGTCTTGTTCACGGTGATTATCTCTTCGTTCGCTGGTTCGATTGTGGGCGTGAGCTTAATTGCGATGGGTGGCAAAAAATGGCAGAGCCGTCTGCCGTACGGGCCTTACATTGCGTTGGGCGCGCTGCTCTGGATGCTCTGGGGAAGCGATTGGTGGACGGCCTACCTGATGTGGGTGTCGGGTGGGGTTTGATCGACGTTTTGGACAGCTATGGAACGCTTAAAAGAAAATTTGCGAAAACGTTTGGCCAGTGAGGATGCGCTGGTGCGCGTCAGCGGGTTGCTGCTGCGGCAAATGGCGGCGACGGAATCTGAGAGCCGATTGGACGAGGCGATGACGATTCTGCTGAAGGCGTCGGAGGCGGAACGGGCGCACCTTTTCAAAAATGTGGAAGACCCGGAGTTGGGACTCTGCCTGAAGATTACCCACGGCGTCGGTGCAGAAGGTGTTTGGTTGTCGCCGGACAATCCGGCACACGGACAGAGGCCGTATCAGGGGTTGTTCGATGACTGGGTGGAGTCCTTTTCAGAGGGCCGGATAGTTCAGGGAAATGTGGCGGATTTCAATCCTGTGGTTCGCTCCTATTTCGAGGCCATCGAGGTGGGGTCTGTTTTGCTGATTCCGGTGCTGACCAACAGAATGTGGACCGGGCTGATTGGCTTCGATACACGGGCCCCGCATCACTGGGATGAAAATGATATCGAGCTGCTTCGGTCGGCGGCGGATATGATCGGGGCTTATCAGGCCTCGCTGGCGCTGCATGAAAAACTGGAAACGACTCGGCAGCGGTATGAACTCGCCATCAACGGCTCGAATGATGGTATCTGGGATTGGGACTTGCGCGACAACAGTCTCTTTCTCTCCAACAAATGGAAGGAACAGGTGGGGTATCGGGAGGACGAGCTGGAGAACCGCTTTGCGACGTATTACAATCTGATGCACCCGGATGATCGCGAACGAGTCATCGAGCACGCAAGGAAATATTTTAAAAACGAAGTTGATTTGTATCTGATTGAATTTCGTATGCTGCACAAGAGCGGAGAGTGGCGCTGGTTCATGGCGCGCGGGGTGGTGGTGCGCAATGAGGAAGGCGTGCCAGTTCGTATGGCCGGCTCGCACACCGATATCACCGAGCGCCGTATGCATGAAGAAGAGATGTGGCGGACCAACCGCTATCTGGAAGAGGCCAATTCGCGGGCCAATAGCATGGCGGCTGAAGCGGAAATGGCCAATATAGCCAAGAGTGAATTTCTGGCCAATATGAGCCATGAAATCCGCACCCCGATGAACGGTGTGTTGGGCATGGCCGATCTGCTGCTGGATACGAAACTAGACGAGGAACAGTTGAGCTACCTCCAAACCATACGCAGCAGCGGGCAGGCTCTCCTCGCGTTGATCAATGATATTCTTGATTTTTCAAAAATCGAGGCAGGCAAGTTGAAAATTACGGAGGTGCAGTTCTGCCTGTCCGACCTGCTGGAGGAGTGCTGTTCGACGCTGGCCATACGGGCTCAGGAAAAGGGACTGGAACTAGTCTGCGCGGTGGAGCCGGAGGCCCCGAATGATCTTTGGGGCGATTCCAACCGCTTGCGGCAAATCCTGACCAACCTGATTTCAAACGCCGTTAAATTTACCGATTCCGGCGAGGTGGTTATTCGGGTCGGCGCGGAGCCGATCGAGGAGGGGGCGTCCGTTGAAGAAGAACGTACCCCGTTCCTGCTGCGCTGTTCCGTTTCCGACACCGGCATCGGTATTCCTGAAAACAAACGCGCGTTGCTGTTCAATAAATTCAGTCAGGTGGATGCCTCGGCCACGCGTAAATTCGGGGGAACGGGCCTTGGCTTGGCCATTTCCAAGCAACTGGCCGAGATCATGGGTGGTGGCATCGGTGTAAACAGCGAGGAAGGCGTTGGATCGGAATTCTGGTTCACCGTGCGGATGGAGCGGACCTCGAAGGTGTCCCTGGCGGAATCGGTCAGGCCGCCCAGGCTGCACGAGGCACGCCTTCTGGTGTTGGATGATAACGATGCTGCCCGCGACTCACTGCTTGCACTCCTTCGGCAATGGGGTATGCGGGCTGATGGTTCGTGTGACGCGCTGACGGTCCTGAAAATGCTTTCGACGGCCCGGGATGCGAACGATCCGTATGCGGTGGTGCTGGTAGATAAGCAAATGCCCGGAATGAATGGGATCACCCTTGGACGTTCGATACTAAATGAATCGGGCCTATCGGAAACTCGGCTCATTCTCATGACGGCGCTGGCCGGACGCAGTGAGGCGAACCGCGCTGGCGAGTATGGCTTTTTCGGCACACTGAGCAAGCCGATACGCAGCACAGAACTTGCCGATCTGCTTTTGCGGGCACTGGCTGCAGAAGAATCAGGAAATGACCGGAAGATGCCGATAA
>CAZBEO010000118.1:0-9337 GCA_964490935.1 uncultured Verrucomicrobiota bacterium | reverse complement strand
AAACACTACAGCGCGAGGTTTGTTTTATGGAAATGCTTCAAGTCACAATCAACGGTCATACAGTGGAGGTCGCCCCCGGCACCACCATTCTCGAAGCGGCAAAAAAAGTGCAGGTCAAAATACCGACGCTCTGCCATCACCCCGACCTAGAACCCTGGGCGGCCTGTGGCATCTGCGTGGTGAAGGCTGAAGGATCGCCCAAGATGTTCCGCGCCTGCGCAACCCCTGTCACCCCCGGCATGAAAATTACCACGCACGACCCGGAAATCTACCAGGTCCGCAAGACGGTGATTGAACTGATTCTCTCGACCCATCCCGACGACTGTCTACAGTGCCCCCGCAACGGCAACTGCGAACTGCAGCGCTTAGCTGAAGAATTCGGCGTTCGCGAGAAACCGTATGGAAAACGTCTGCGCAACCTGCAACCGGATGACTCCACAGGCTCCATTATCCTGAATCCGGAAAAGTGTATCCTCTGCGGACGCTGTCGCGAAGTCTGCCAGAATATGCAAGGCGTCTGGGCTCTGGAATTCATTGGACGCGGAGAAAATACGCGCATTGCCCCTGCGGCGGATGTCCTCCTCGGAAACAGTCCCTGCATCAAGTGCGGCCAGTGCTCCGCGCATTGCCCTGTCGGTGCCATCTATGAGCATTCCGACGCGCAGCCGGTTTACAAGGCCTTGGAGAATCCTGAACTGCACACGGTGGTGCAGATTGCCCCCGCTGTGCGCGTGGCCATCGGCGAGGCCTTCGGCTATGAACCAGGCACCCTGCTAACCGGCAAACTCTACGCCGCCCTGCGCCGCCTCGGGTTCAATGCCGTGTTCGACACCAACTTCGCCGCCGACCTGACCATTATGGAGGAAGGCTCCGAATTTGTTGAACGCTTCACCAAACAGACCGGGCCTCTTCCGCTCATCACCAGTTGCTGCCCGTCCTGGACTGACTACATGGAGAAATTCGCACCCGACTTTATTGATAATTTCTCCTCGGCAAAATCACCCCATGAAATGCTCGGCACCATGGTAAAGACGTATTACGCGCAGAACCGGGGCATTGATCCGGCAAAGATCTTCAGCGTGTCGATCATGCCCTGTACGGCGAAAAAATATGAAATCACCCGGGCGGGCGAAATGTTCGCCAGCGGCTACCAGGATGTGGACGTCGTGCTGACCACGCGCGAACTCGCGCGCATGATTAAATCGGCGGGTATTGATTTCTGTAATCTACCGGACGAGGAGTGCGATTCGATACTCGGTGGTTACTCTGGAGCGGGCACCATCTTCGGTGTCACGGGCGGCGTGATGGAAGCGGCTCTACGCACCGCGCATTTTCTGATCACGAAAGAAAATCTGCCAGGCATCAACTTCATGCCGGCACGCGGCCTCGAAGGCATCAAGGAAGCTACCGTGGATATCGCCGGCAACAAGATTCGTATTGCCGTGGCGCATCAAATGGCCAACATCGAGGAAGTCCTGAAGCGCGTTCGTCAGGCACGCGATAAAGAGGGCGAGCCCTACTATCATTTCATTGAGGTGATGGCTTGCCGAGGTGGCTGTGTGGGTGGAGGCGGACAGCCTTACGGGGCCACCGACGAAATACGCAAAAAACGCGCAGCGGGTATTTATTCCGATGACGAGCGCTCGGCACAACGCTGCTCGCACGAGAATCCCGAAATTCAACGGCTCTACCAGGACTTCCTGGAAAAGCCGCTGAGCCACAAGGCACACAAATACCTGCATACGAAATACCAAAAACTCGAAAAATACCGTTTCCTCGACTCCGTTGTGGAAGAGTAAATCAGCGCCCCATTAAAGCTATCCAGACGACCCGGGCTGGAGCAGGCAAAGTATATGGTGGGGTGACTCCTTGCCATATTTCATTGAGTTCTATGCGCTCAATGCAGAGAAGTTTCCCCTGCGGGCACATGCATTCTTTGGCAGTTGAAACACGGCATCCTCTCAACCATTGCAGGCATCGGAAAGACTCTTGACCAGGCTGCCAACGGCTTCGATACCTGCGACGATCGTGGACTCTTCGTGCAGGGTCTTAATGATCTTGCTGCCCACCACCACAGCATCGGCCTGTCCGCGAAGCCCTCGCACCATTTCCGCCGACGAAATGCCGAAGCCCGCCGCCACCGGAAGTTTTGTGTGGCTTCGTATCAGCCGCAAATGCTGTTCCACGTCCGCCGGAAGTGCCGTTCTCGCACCCGTCACCCCCGTCACCGTGATGTAATAAATAAACCCGCCCGCCTGCTTCATAATTTTTTCCAACCGCTCCTCCGGCGTGGTGGGTGCCACCAGCGCAATCCAATGCAGGCCATGCGCGTCCAGGCTCGGTTTGATTTCACCTACTTCCTCCACGGGCACATCCACCGTCAGCCAGGCATCTATCCCGACTTCCTGACAATCCCGCGCCAGTTTCTCCACACCATAGTGGTGAATCATATTGAAATAGCTGAAGAGCACAAACGGCGTCTGCACACCATGCCCACGCAGACGGGCCACAAGCTGCAGAATATCTTTCAACCTCGTACCGGCCTGCAAGGCTCGCTCACAGGCCTCCTGAATGGTTGGCCCATCTGCCATGGGATCGGAAAAAGGAACACCCAGCTCGATGATGTCCGCCCCGTTCCGAATCAGTTCAAGAATTAACTGCTCAGTCACCTCGAGTGATGGGTCCCCCGCCGTGATGAATGGAATCAGCGCCGTACGACCCGACTTCCGACATGACTCAAAAACCTGATCAATTCTGTTCATCGTTCACGCTCATTTTCCGCCAGATATTCCTGCACCGATTGCATATCCTTGTCGCCCCGTCCGGAGAGATTCACCACCACCCGTTCGCCACGCTTCATCTTCGCCGCCCGCTTCATCGCCGAGGCAATGGCATGGGCCGACTCCAGCGCCGGGATGATGCCCTCATAACGGCACAGCGCCTGAAAGGCCTCGATCGCCTCCTCATCGTTGATCGCCACATACTCCGCACGCCCCGAATCGTGCAGCCAGGCATGTTCCGGCCCGACGCCCGGATAGTCCAGCCCCGCCGAAATGGAATGCGTAATCTTCACCTGCCCATCCTCATTCTGCAGCAGGTAGGTTTTATTCCCGTGCAGCACACCCACCTCTCCTCCGCAAATACTGGCTGCATGACGCCCCGTCTCCATCCCCGAGCCCGCCGCTTCCACCCCCACCAACCGGACCCCGGCATCCTCCATGAACCCTGCAAAAATTCCCATCGCATTGCTTCCGCCACCCACGCAGGCAATCACTTCATCCGGAAGGCCACCCGTTTTCCGCAGCATCTGTTCGCGGCATTCCACCCCAATGACCGACTGAAATTCGCGCACCATCATCGGATAAGGATGTGGCCCCGCCACCGTTCCAATCACATAAAACGTGTCGCGCACCGTCGCCACCCAGTTGCGCAGCGCCTCATTCATCGCATCCTTCAGCGTAGCCGAACCGCTGCTCACCGGGATCACCTTCGCCCCCAGCATTTCCATACGGCCCACATTGGGCGCCTGCCTGCGGATATCCTCTTCACCCATGAACACCTCGCACGTCATTCCAAAGAGTGCCGCCACCGTAGCCGTAGCCACGCCATGCATTCCCGCGCCCGTCTCCGCAATCAAACGCCTCTTGCCCATCCGCTTCGCCAGCAGGGCCTGTCCAAGCGTATTGTTCACCTTGTGTGCGCCGGTGTGATTCAAATCCTCCCGTTTGAGCCAGATTTCCGCACCACCGCAATGGTCCGTCAGCCGCTCCGCAAAATAGAGCGGACTGGGCCTGCCGATGTAGTCCTCCAAATAGCTCCTGAATTCTTTCTGGAATTGCACATCGTACCAATACCGTTCAAACGCGGCGGTCAACTCCTCCAAAGCAGGCATGAGCGTTTCCGCCACATACTGCCCTCCATACGGCCCGTAATGACCATCCATCTTCCCGACACCGACACCGGCACGGCTTTTAAGCTTCATTTTCATAAGGTAATCCCGTCTCTCTTGTCCTGCTTCTATTCCGCTTTCGCCCGCTCAATAAAGGCGCGAACCTTATCGTGATCCTTCACCCCGCGCGCCTTTTCCACCCCGCTGCTCACATCCACCCCATAAGGGCGCACCTGCCGAATCGCCTCGACCACATTATCCGGATGCAGTCCACCCGCCAGCAGGATATCCCGTTTCGAGGCCAATTGAGCGGCCAACGACCAGTCGCACACCACCCCCGTGCCGCCGCGCTGCCCTTGCACGATCGAATCCACCACCAGCAGAGAGGATTTGCACTTCACCGCGCTCGTCACAATCGCCGACGTACTGACCGTGACCACCTTCCACACTCGTTCCGCACCGATGCTCTTGATCTCCTCCGGTCCTTCTTCCCCATGCAACTGCGCAATATCCAATCCCGTTTCCTTCAGGATGTCGATAACCCGTTCCGGGGTCTCATTCATAAACACACCCACCGTTTTTCCCTGCTTCGGCAAGGCCGATAAAATCTTCTTTATCTTTGCAGGCGATGTATAACGCGGCGTCTCCGGCACGAGAATGAAGCCCAGATAATCTGCCCCACACTGCATCGCACAGCGTGCGTCCTCATAATTCGTCAGCCCGCATATCTTCACAGCAACACTCATAATTCCTCCATCAGTTTTTGCAGCGCAAGCCCCGGATGAGCCTCACGCATCAACGCCTCGCCCACCAGAAAGGCATCCGCGCCAGCCTCTCGCAAACGCCGCATATCCGCCGTGCTTTTTACACCGCTTTCCGCCACCCGTAGAAGTTTATTCGGTAGTTTACTCATCATCTGTTCCGCCACACTCAAATCCACTTCCAACGTCTTTAGATTGCGACTGTTCACGCCGATAATTTCTGCCCCGCCATCCAGAACCACCGCTAGTTCCTCCTCGTTGTGCGTCTCAGCAAGCACATCCAATCCAAGCGCTTTGGCCTGACGATGCAGCTCCGCAAAACGTGCGGGCGACAACGCCGCAGCAATCAGCAGCACCGCTGAGGCCCCCCAACTCCGTGCCTGATAAAGTTGATACTCATCCACAATGAAATCCTTGCGCAAAACCGGAATCGCGACCCGCTTCACCGCCCGCAAAAGATAGTCCGGGCTGCCCAGAAAAAAGTCCGGCTCCGTAAGCACCGAAAGAGCCGACGCGCCATGCGCCTCCAACTCAACCGCCAGTTCCTCCACGGGAAATTTCTCCCGAATCAAACCGCGCGAAGGCGACCCGCGCTTCAATTCCGCAATCACCCCGCAGCGCCCTGCGTCACGACGCTCCCGCAGCGCCCCGGCCAGCGACGGCGGCTTGGCCAATCCCTCTGCCCCTCGCATCAGAATATCCAACGGCGTGACTTTCTTTTCCTCCACCAGGCGCGCACTCACCGCACGTACAATCCGATCCAAAACCGTTTCTTCCTCCGAGCCTGCCTGCCTCATCGCGTCGCCTCCATCAACTCATTCAACTTCGCCAACGCCGCACCCGAATCCAGCGATTCCTCCGCCAGCTTCAACCCGTCCTCCATCCGATCCGCCTTTTCACCCGCCACGATCGCCGCCGCCGCATTCAACAACACCACCTGGCGCGCACCATCCCGCCGCTCTCCACTCAACACCCCCTTCAAAATCGACGCATTGAGCGCCGCATCGCCGCCGGCAAGGTCCGAGGCATCGCACACCCCATCCGCGAGCAGAAGATCCGGATTGAGTTCATACGTTCGAATCACGCCATCGCGTAACTCACTCACCCTCGTCGGGCCGACGCAGGTGATTTCATCCAGCCCGTCATCCCCATGCACCACAAAGGCCCTCCGAGTACCCAGTTCAAGCAGCACCTGCGCGAACATTTCCGTCAGATGCGGCGCGAAAACCCCCAGCACCTGGCCCGTCGCTCCCGCCGGATTCGTCAGCGGACCCAGCATATTGAAAATCGTCCGAATGCCCAGCTCCCTGCGCGGCCCAATCGCGTACTTCATAGCCGGGTGCATCTTCGGCGCAAAAAGAAAACCAATGCCGTGCTCCTGAATACACTGTTCCATCACCTCCGGCTCCGCGTTGATGTTCACCCCCAGCTCAAGCAGGACATCCGCCGATCCGCACTGACTCGAAACCGCACGGTTCCCGTGCTTCGCCACACAGACCCCAGCGCCCGCCGCCACAAAGGCCGTCGTCGTCGAAATATTGAACGTACCCGCGCCATCGCCACCGGTTCCGCACGTATCCACCACCGTACGCACTCCCGCGTCGATAAACGTCGCATGCTTCCTCATGCTCGCCGCCGCGCCGCTCACCTCGGCCACCGTCTCGCCCTTCATCCGCAGCGACACAATGAACCCGGCAATCTGCGCCGGCGTGGTCTGACCCGTCATAATCTCATCCATCACCCCACGCATCTCATCCCCGCTCAAATCCACCCCGTCCGCCGTTTTCTTCAACGCTTCCTGAATCATACCGTCACTCCTTCCAAATGCTCCGCCTGAATTATAGGCCGCTCCCGAACGCCACCGGGTCCACCTGCTTTAAAAAATTCTTCATCAGCCGCTTGCCCGACGTGGTCAACACCGACTCCGGATGAAACTGCACACCCTCCACCGGCAGGCTCACATGACGCACACCCATAATCTCCCCATCCTCCGAGGTCGCCGTAACCCGCAAACAGTCCGGCAGACTTTCCCGCTCGATCGCCAGCGAGTGATACCGCGTCGCCTTCAAAGGCGACTTCACCCCCGCAAAAAAGCCCTCCCCATCATGCGTCACCTCCGACACCTTGCCATGCATGATTCGCCCCGCGTGTACGATCTTTCCGCCATAAGCCTGACCGATGCTTTGCATCCCGAGACAAATCCCAAGCAGCGGCACACGCCCCTCCACCGCCTGAATCAACGCCACAGAAATCCCCGCTTCACTCGGCGAACACGGCCCCGGCGAAACAACGATTCCCTGCGCACCGATTGCTAGCGCCTCCTCCACCGTAATCTCATCGTTACGCTTCACCAGCACCTCCGCCCCCATCCCGCGCAAATACTGCACCAGATTGAACGTAAACGAATCATAATTATCAATCATCAAAATCATAGCTCTGCTCCTCCATCACCGCCGTTTATTCACCACAAAGAGCGCATAGAACACATAGAAAGTTACTTCTTTTGCTCATAGATTAACTTTTGCAGCTCAAATTTATACGATCCAAAATTAATCAGCATCCCATGCTCGAGTCCTGTTGCTTTTAAATAGTGTAAGATCTGCGATTGATGCTCGTTATTCATCGTTTTACACGCTTTCAGCTCAACCAATAAAACAGCATCGACAATCATATCGGCAAAATACTCTCCAAGAATCACTCCATCCTCATCGTGAACAGTGATCGGTTGTTGCTGACAAACTTGGTGCCCCGCCTTGCGCAAACGATTAGCCAGCGCATTCTCATAAACCTTCTCCAAAAAGCCATTCCCGTGATACACATGGATTGCATAGGCCGTTTCACGCACCTCATTGCATAATTCAATCACATTCAAAGCACCCTCCGATCTTTAAAAATCTTTCTATGAGTTCCTTGTGATCTTTGTGGTGAATTCTCTCTTCTCTTCTCATTTCAACATTCTGCCGTTCTGTATATTTTCTGTGGTGAATTCCCTCTTCTCTCTTTCCTACAAATCTTTGATCCCCGCCGGGTCCAACCCATTCACCGCCACCTCCAGCGCGCGCACCACCGCCCTCGCCTTGTGCTGCGTCTCCTCAAACTCCGACTCCGGATTCGAATCATACACAATCCCGGCCCCCGCCTGCACGCTCACCCGGTCGCCCAGAATCTGCAACGTACGAATCGTGATGCACAAATCCATGTTGCCATCGTACCCGATATACCCCACGGCCCCCCCATACGGCCCACGCCGGTCCGGCTCCAACTCGTGAATAATTTCCATCGCCCGAATCTTTGGCGCCCCCGAAAGCGTACCCGCCGGGAACGTCGCCCGAATCACATCAAAAGCGTCATAGCCATCCTCCAGCACCGACTGCACATGCGAGACAATATGCATCACATGCGAATACCGCTCGATCGTCATGAAATCACGCACCTGCACACTGCCAGGACGCGAAAGCCGCCCCAGATCATTCCGCCCCAAATCCACCAGCATCACATGTTCCGCCCGTTCCTTCTCATCCGCCAACAACTCATCCGCCAGCGCACGATCCTCTTGCTCCGTCTTCCCGCGACGGCGCGTCCCCGCAATCGGACGCAGCTCCATCTCGCGCCCTGTCAGACGCACCATCACCTCCGGCGAAGAACCCACCAGCATCCGATGCCCGAACTTCAGAAAAAACGTATACGGCGAAGGATTCACCAGCCGCAACGCCCGGTACACATGAAGCGGCTGCACCGGAAGTTCCGTCGTGAACCGCTGCGAGAGCACCGCCTGAATAATATCACCCTCCACAATATACCGCTTCGCCTTCTCCACCATCCCCAAAAATTCCTCGCGCGTCATATTGGATTCCAAACGGATCGGATGGCCCGCGTCCGGCAGATACGTCTTTGGGCCCGGCTTCTTCAAACGCGCCGTCAACGCCTTGATGCGACCCTGCGCATCCGCATACGCCGCATCCAACGTCTCATACTGTTCCGGGCGCACGCAAACCACCGCCGTCATCGTGTGCCGAACCGAATCAAAAAGTACCATCTGATCCGTCAGCATCAGACAAGCATCCGGCCATTCCGCCGGTCCCTTCGGATCCGGCAGCCGCTCGAATTCCCCTGCGATGTCATATCCCAAATACCCCACTGCACCACCATAAAATCGAGGCAACCCCGGCACCTGCACCGGATGCGTTTTCGCCAGCAACTCCCGCAACTCCATCAAGGGCGACTCCGCTTCTCCGCCGCCCTCCTCCTGCAAACACGACTCCTTTTCTCCGTGCCGAATCAGCGAGGCCTTCCCCTCTTCCACCGAGAACACCGCATACGGATCAATCCCGATAAAAGAATAACGCCCCCAACGCTCGCCCCCCTCCACCGACTCCAGCAGAAAAGCATACTCATTATCCGCCACCCGACTGAACACCGAGACCGGCGTCTCCATATCCGCCAGTAACTCCTGAAACACCGGAATCAGATTTCCCTGACCCGCATACTTTTTAAACTCCTCCAAAACCGGCTGAATCATAACCCCTCCTTACATCAAACAATCTATCCAAACCTATTTCATAGCGTCGCCGCTCTCTCGCTGTTCTTATGTATAGAAACATCTACACCCGCGCGCCAAGCCCTGTCAACGCCTTTTTCCAATCATTGGAAACTTTTCAGACCATTTTTCCAACCGTTGGAACTTTTT
>CAZBEO010000117.1:0-9603 GCA_964490935.1 uncultured Verrucomicrobiota bacterium | reverse complement strand
TTTTAGAGCAAGGCATTCGGCGTGGGGGGGGGCTGAGCCGGGTTGTCGGTGAAAGGTGTATAGGATGCTTCCGCCGGGATAGGAATATTTGATGGAGTTGGTAAGGAGGTTGCTGATGACCTGTCGGATTTTCGGGCCGTCGCATTCGAGGGTGACGGGGAATGCGGGGCGTTCAAGGTAGAGGGAGAGTTGCTTTTCGCGGATGGATGCGTTGAATTCGAGTACGACGGCATTGATCAGATCAATGAGGTCATGGGATTGAAAATGATAGAGGTGTTTTCCGCCCGCGTTTTTGGAGAGGTCGAGGAGGTCGTTGAGGAGATCCATGAGCCGGTTGGCGCTGGTGTTGATTTGTTCGAAATAGTTGGCAAGTTTTTCGCGCGGGGCGGATTGTACGTTCTGCATCCCGAATCGGGAGAAGCTGAGGATGCCGTGCATGGGTGTGCGCAGTTCGTGGGAGATGTTGGCCAGGAAGGCGTCTTTTTTTCGCAGCAGATCTTCAGGGGACGAGGCAGGCGGATCTTCCGCTTCAGGGGGTTCCTGCGGTTGGCGCACCTGCTGCGGTTCTTTGGCTGACCCCACCCTATTATTCATGGGGTGTTATCCTGTGGTGCGCCGGGATTGAAAATGGGCCTGGGATTCCCCGATGCCATAGGTAGGGGGGATGGGGGGTATGACACCGAAGGTGGATCCCAGGCATATTGTGTCTGCAAAAAAAATGGTTGTATGCGGCATATGGCCGTCTGTCCCCCAGTTTTTAGTTCTAAAAACAGGTGCATGGTAGCACGTAGAGCAGCAACATCAACACCTAATGTCGGAAAAACATGTGCGTACGGGTTTCGACATTTCCAATGATTGGGAAAGCCGTTCTTGGTGCACGTTCTAGCGGATTATGGAGCCACGCAGGCTCTTCCATTGACGGCCCGCTCGCTAGTCGATACCATTCGGTCCTTTCGGAGTGGCGGAGGGAATGCAGTTTATGCGCCGTTGGATGGAGTCAATCGGTACGTGGGGAGTCTTGTCGGTCATTTTATTGATCGGGGCGGTGCTTCGTTTTCAATCGTTGGATTGGGACGAAGGGCAACACCAGCATCCCGATGAGCGGTTTATGACAATGGTGGCGACCGCCATCGAGATGCCGTCCTCCCTGGCTGACTATTTCCATACGGAAACATCGTCGGCGAATCCCTATCTTCGCGGTTTCAACAGTTATGCTTATGGAACGGCGCCTCTATTTTTGGCGCGTTTGGTGGCGGAGCGGTCGGGCGATACCGATTATCAGCATATTTATCTGATCGGGCGCGGGATGTCGGCGGTTCTGGACCTTCTGACGGTGTTGCTGCTGTTTCTGGTCGGTCGGATTTTTCTTCCGCGCGGATTTGCACTGCTGGCCGCCGGGTTTTATGCGTTGACGGTGTTGGCGATTCAGCAGGCACATTTTTTCACGGTGGATTCAGCCGGTACGTTAATGGTGACGGTGTGTCTCTATGGTTGTGCGCGAATGATTGCCGGGGGCAGGCTGCATTATGCGGTGTGGGCCGGGTTGGCGCTTGGATTGGGGATCGCCTGCCGTGTTAATCTGCTGTTGTTCGCGCCGTTGGTGGCGGCGACTTTTTTTGTGCGTTTGAAACGCGAAGGAGAACATGCCGAGCGGGGTATTGCGCGAGCGGTGGTAGGCCTTGCGCTGGCGGCCTTTTTTACTGCGCTGGCCTTTCGTGTGGCCCAGCCGACGGCCTTTGAGGGCTGGTGGCGCTTATCGCCGCGCTGGATCGAGGATGTGGGACGGGTGATTCAGATTAGCCAGGGCCGCGTGGAGGTGCCGTATACACAGCAGTGGGCGGGGCGCATGCGCTGGGTGTTTCCCTGGATGAACATGGTGCGCTGGGGGATGGGGTGGGGGCTTGGTCTCAGCGCGTGGCTGGGCGTGGCGACGGCCCTGGGCATCGGTGCATTTGTTTTTCACCGTCGGTTGGATTGGAACGTCGGGTGCTGCCTTCCAGCCTTTCTGGCGGGCTGGGTGTTGTGGCCGTTTTTCTGGCATGGCCGCGAATACCTGATGACCATGCGCTATTTTCTTCCCGTATATCCGGCGTTGATTCTACTGGCGGCCTGGTGGTTGATGCGGGCGAGCGATTGGATTCGCAAGACGGCTCCAGCGGGATTCCATTGGACTTGTCATGCCCCCTGGATGGTGATTCTTGTGATGACAGGTCTCTGGGCGACGGCGTTTTCCTCTATCTATCACCGCCCTAATACACGCATTGCCGCGAGCCGCTGGATGTTTCAAGCGTTCCCTTCAGGCAGTGCGGTGGCGTGTGAACATTGGGACGATGAATTGCCGTTGGCCTGTCAGAAGCCGGGGGAGAAGACGCCGCACCTGCGCAGTATTTCTTTGCCCCTCTATGAGGCCGATACGCCCGAGAAACTTGAGCGCCTGCGGGGTCTTCTGGACCGCACGGATTTTGTGGTGCTGTCCAGTGATCGCCTAGTCGGGAGCATTCCCCGGCTGCCCACGCGCTATCCTATGACGACCCGCTATTATGAGGCACTGCTCGATGGATCGCTGGGCTTTGAACAGGTGGCAGAATTTGTTTCTCACCCCACGATTGGAACGCGGGTGTTTGACAATTCTTCGGCGGAAGAGGCTTTCAGCGTCTATGATCATCCACGCGTTCGTATTTTTTCTAAGACGCCGTCCTGGCAACCGGAGAAGGCACGCAAAATATTGTCTGACGGTGTGGACTGGGCGCATGTGGACACGCGCCCCGCACGACTGATTGCTCAGGGTGCGGCATCCACGGCCCTGACGGAGGCCCAGCGGCAGGTGGTGCGCGCGGGTGGTACCTGGTCGTCCCGCCTCGATGCGGCGAAGGGACTCTTCAACCGGGCTTCGTTTGCGAATCGCTTTCCGCTGCTGGTCTGGGTGTTGATGCTCGAGTGTTCGGCCTGGATGTTTTTTCCGGTGGCGTTTCGTTTGTTTCGTGGTTTTCCTGATCGGGGCTGGCTGGCCGCCCGGCTTGTGGCTCCGGTGTTGATGACGTATCCGGTCTGGCTGGCGGCGCGGTGCGGTCTGTTCTATGCGACCCCCGGTGCGGTGCGTGGGTTGTTTGCGGCGGGGTTGCTTGCGGCGGCGACGGCCTATGCGGTCTCGCGTCCGCTGCGTTCGGCCCTTCGCGCGAAATGGCGCATCATGCTGATTGAGTCGCTGCTATATTGGGGCGTGTTCGCCGTCTTTCTTCTACTGCGGTTCAGCAATCCTGACCTCTGGCATCCGTACTTCGGCGGCGAGAAGCCGATGGACTTTGCCTTTCTGAATGCGGTGCTGCGGAGCCCGTTTTATCCGCCCTATAATCCGTGGTGCGCTGGGGAATACATCAATTATTACTACATGGGTTTTGTGCAGTGTTCCGTCTGGATCAAAATCACCGGTGTGATTCCTTCGGTGGCGTATAATCTGATCATTCCAACCCTGGCCGCCAATACGGCGGTTGCGGCCTTCTGTGGGGGTGGACTTCTGCTCAACGGTCTGGCCGGTCAAAAGGGTGAGGGGAGCGGCGGCGTTCGGTTCAGTCGTGCGGTCTATTGGACCGGCGGGCTTGCGGCATTGTTTCTGGCGGTGTTCAGCGGGAATCTGTATGAGTGGACTTTGCTGCTGCGCGAGCAGGTGCCGGATTGGGATTGGTTCTGGGCGGCCTCGCGCGCCATTTTGACGCCGGAGGGTGAGATTCCGCCGATCACCGAATTTCCGTTCTTCACCTTTCTTTATGGCGATCTACACGCGCACATGTTGGATATGCCGCTCTTTCTTTTCAACGCGCTGCTGGCGATTGCTCTGCTGCGTGGTGCGGGGAGCAGAGGTTGGCTCAGCGCCTTGGCGGCTCTGAATCTGGGTATGATGTACACGGTGAATGCGTGGGATTTCCCCGCCGGACTGCTGTTGCTCGTCTGGGCGTTTTTCTTCACCTTGCACGATACCCCGGCGCGACGTTTCTTTTATACGGCGCTCTATGGTGTCGGCATGGCCTGTTCCGCAATCCTGCTTTTTCTCCCGTTTCATCTCGATCTGCAATCCGCCTACAGTTCTTTTCAGTGGTGGGAGGGGCCGCGCACGGGTGCAGTGGATTTTGCGCTGATTTTCGGCGTACTCCTCCTGCCGCCTGCCTTGCTCTTTATTCGCTGGGCGGTGCATCCGCGTCGAAGTGGAATGGATGTGTTGCGCCACCCGATGTTTCCGCTTTGGATTGGTTTTTTTCTGCTGGCGGCAGGAATGGTCGCGGGGGTCGAGTTTCTGGTGCTGGAAGGCGACATCGGGCGCATGAACACGGTGTTCAAGTTTTACCTTCAGGCCTGGTTGCTGCTGGCCGTTTTCGCGGGTGCCTGCGCGGGGGTGTTCCGCCGGCGGGATGTCTGGGAAAGCCGCTCGGGTCAAGTCGTGTTGGTGCTTTGTCTGCTGGCTGGATTGGCTTCGCTCTTCTATGCCTGGAGGGCTGTACCCGCGCGTGCGCGCTGCCGTTTCGAGGGGCATGAACGGCTGACACTCGATGGGCAAGCCTTCATGGAGTACGCGGTGTATCATCGAGACCATCATGCCTATGCGTTGAAGGATGACTACGATGCGATTCGTTACCTGCAGGAAGAGGTCTCCGGTACGCCGGTGTTGGTCGAGGCGCAACTCCCGGAATATTCCTGGGGTGGACGCTACAGCATTCACACGGGGCTGCCGACCATTCTCGGCTGGTCCTGGCATCAGCGCCAGCAACATGCCGGACAACCCGACTGGATCATACCCGCCCGCGCCCGCGATGTGGCCGAAATCTACAACACGCCCTCCCTGCCGCGTGCGCTGGAACTCATGCAGAAGTACGACGCGGAATACCTGGTGGTTGGTCCCGCCGAGCGTGCAGCCTATGCGGCGAATGGCCTGGCCAAATTTGAACAGACCAATGCGCACTGGACCGTTTGGTATCGCAATCCCGGGGTGACCATATACCACGGACGGGATGGCGTACCATCCCGTCCGGAAACCACAGCGGGTACGCTGTGGTGATTTAACATAAGCAAATCAATCAGACAGGGCGAACCGATCCGAAGGATGGCCAATGTGTTGAATACTCGGCTGTGTGCCGGATCAGCGATAGGATCGGTCGCCGCGATCGCCACCGCGCCCGCCGCCACCGCCGCGCCCACCGCGGTCACCACCGCCACCGCCACCGCCGCCGCCGCGATAGCCGCCTCGGTCACCGCCGCCGCCGCCACCACCACCGCCGCGATAGCCGCCACCACCACCACCACCGCTGCGCGGGGGACGGGCCTCACGAGGACGCGCCTCATTTACGATGAGCTTACGGCCATCGTAGTCCTGATCGTTCATCTGTTCGATTGCGCGGTCGCCTTCTTCTTTCGACGCCATCTCGACGAATCCGAATCCACGCGATTCGCCGCTGAACTTATCCTTTATCACGGCTGCTGAAGTCACGGTTCCGTGAGGCGCGAACGCCGCCTTCAGTTCTTCATCTGTCATGCTGTACGCAAGATTCCCAACGTATATATTCATCCTCTGCCTTTCCTCTGCTGCGCCAAACCCATCTACGCTTGCGCACCATCCTTCCCGCCGGCGCGCCGGGACGGAGGTGATTCACGCCGTCATTCGACGGCAAAAAGAGCATATAGCACAAAACCGTTTTTTTAATAGTCTTTTCAACCGCTTTTCTTCCGATAAAGCCATTGCCGCGTATCGGCCTTCTGGTATAGCCTTGCTCCCATGACTTCACTCTGCGACATCTCCATCATCGTGGTCAGCTACAACGTCCGCGCCCTGCTCGATGATTGCCTGCACTCCATCGAGCGCCAAGCCGGTGTTTCCCACGAGGTGTTTGTGGTGGATAACGCCTCCAGCGATGGCAGTGCCGACCTGGTGCGCACGAAGTTTCCGCACGTTCACCTGACCGCCTGCACGGAGAATCTCGGGTTCGCCCGCGCCAACAATCGAGTGCTGAATAAGACCCGGGGGCGGTTGATCTATTATCTCAACCCCGACACCGTTCTGCCGGAGGGTGCCTTGGCGGGTATTTGCGCCTTCATGGAGCGCCACCCCGAAACAGGCATTGCCTCCACCCGACTGCTCTTTCCCGACGGCAGTGATCAGCCTGCTGTGAAATACCGTCATGACGGTGCCCGTTATGTGCGTGGCGAACTCGATGGGCTGCCCGGCCCCATCGCCTGGGTGATCGGCGCCAGCCTGGTGGCGCGGCACGACCTGATGCTCCAAACCGGCGGTTTCGACGAGCGGTTCTTCCTCTACGGCGAGGACGAAGATATCTGCCTCTCCGTTCGGAAACTCGGGCATGAAGTGGGCTTTATTGAAGAAGTGAAGGTGATCCATTATCAGGGGCAGAGCGAAAAAACGACGCCTAGCCTTGAACTCGTCCGAAAAAAACTAGTTGGGTCGCTGGTGTTTTATGAGAAGCATTATCGTGCGGGCACCCTTCGACGCATTTGCCGGGCCGAGCGTCGCCGCGTCGCCCTGCACATGCTGCGCGCGCGGTTAAACCCGGGTTATTGGTTCAAGGCTGGCCAGGTCCGTGACAACTACGCCCGCGCCGGGCTGGAATGGGAACTCTTTAGCCGGTGGCGGAAGAAGTGGGTCGAGTAACCGGCCATCCGGTCGGCGTAAAAACCACAAAAACACCCAAAAAAAGATTCCAAAACGGTCAAAAACAGGCAATATAGCCCGTATTTTTCTTCAAAAGGCAACGGAAAGAGCGATTGATTTATGAAAATGCGTACACATACATGCGGAATGCTTCGAAAAGACAACGAGGGTGAAAAGGTCACGCTTTGCGGCTGGGTGGATACGGTGCGGGATCACGGCGGCGTGATTTTTATCGATTTGCGCGACCGCTACGGCATTACCCAGGTCATTTTTGACCCCGCCGATTCGCAGGAGGCCTGGACGCTCTCGCAGACCGTCCGCAGTGAATACGTGATACAGGCTCAGGGCTTGGTGGAAGCGCGTCCCGGTGAGATGGCCAATCCGAAACTGGCCACCGGTGAAATCGAAGTGCGTTGCAATCAGATTTCTCTGCTCAACAAGAGCCAGACTCCGCCGTTCCCGCTGACCGACAAAGAAGCCGGGCGTGTCTCCGAAGATTTGCGACTCGAATACCGTTATCTCGACCTGCGCCGTCAGAGTATGCAGAAGAATCTCGTGCTGCGGCACAAGATTGTGCAGTCCATCCGCAATTACCTTTCCGAACAGGATTTCACGGACGTGGAAACGCCGATTCTGACCAAGAGTACGCCCGAAGGCGCGCGCGATTATTTGGTGCCCAGCCGCGTGATGCCGGGCAATTTCTTTGCCCTCCCGCAGGCACCGCAGCAATACAAACAGTTGCTGATGGTGTCGGGTATGGATCGCTATTTCCAGATTGCCCGCTGCTTCCGCGATGAAGATCTCCGCGCGGATCGTCAACCCGAATTCACTCAGGTGGACATGGAGATGTCCTTCATTACTCCCGAGGATGTTTATGAGATTGTGGATGGCCTGCTCGATCGCGTTATGCAGGCTTCGGGGCATGGCTCCATCCAGACACCCATCCTCCGCATCAACTACGAAGAAGCCATGAACCGCTTCGGCAGTGACAAGCCCGACATGCGCTTCGGCATGGAAATAACGAATCTCAGCGATCTTTTTTCCGCGTCGGGATTCAAGGTATTCGCCTCGGTGGTGGGAAAGGGTGGAGTGGTCAAGGCCATCAACGCCAAGGGACTCGGTGGCGTGCCGATTCGCGTGGTGGAGGATTGGACTGCTCTGGCCAAAGAACACGGCATGGGCGGCATGGCCTACATCCGCGTGCAGGAAGACGGCGCATGGAAATCACCTATTACCAAATTCTTTTCGGAAGCCGAACTGGCGGGGCTGAAAGAACGCCTCCAAGTGGAGGTGGGCGACCTCATCCTTTTTGCGGCGGATAAGGCGTCCATCGTGCATCCGTTCCTGGGCCGACTGCGCCTCCAAGCAGGTGAAATGGCCGGAGCGATCAAAGAGGGAGCCTTTGCCTTTGTTTGGGTCACTGATTTCCCGCTGTTCGAGCAGGATGCCGAGGGGCACCTTGCCGCCATGCATCATCCCTTCACCGCACCCCACCGCGAAGATCGCGAAAAACTCGATACGAATCCCGCCGAATGCCGCGCACAGGCCTATGACATCGTACTCAATGGCACGGAGCTCGGCGGCGGAAGCATTCGAATTCACGACGACAAAACGCAGGAAACCATGTTTCGTGCCTTGCAGATTCCGGAAGCAGAAATTCAGTCGCGCTTCGGTCACATCATTCGTGCGCTATCGTTTGGCGCGCCGCCGCATGGCGGCCTGGCACTCGGATTGGACCGTCTGGTCATGCTGATGGTGGGTGCCTCGTCGATTCGTGATGTGATTGCCTTCCCGAAGACGCAGAAGGCCGCCGATTTGATGATGGCTGCGCCTGCGCCGGTGGATGACAAGCAACTGCGCGACGTCTATATCAAGCTGGCCATCCCTCAGCACGGATAGCTCAAATATCAGACTTCAGATTTGAGATTTGAGATTTCAACTTTCAGATAGCAGTCTGTAAACATCTGTTTACGGACCCTTCCGGGAGGGCCCGTGTCCCCACGGGCCGCGCGGAGAGTGAGCGCAGAAAGAAAGAGAAATAAGGAATGGGTTGGTAAAGAAAAAGGACGTTGGGGACAACGTCCCTCCCGAGAGGTAGGGCGAATACCTCCGGCTGAGCCGTGAGCATCGGCTCACTGGTCGAATTCACGGATGAAGTTATATACGCAGTCACCGAGCACCTCCGTGTTATAGCCGCCTTCCTGGCAAATGAGGGTCGGGAGCCCGAGGGCCGCTAGCCGGGCACCGATGACGGTGTAGTCCGGTGTCTGGAGCGCAAACCCGCCAATTGGGTCGGTGGTGTGCGTGTCAAAGCCAGCGGCCAGGATCAGATAGTCCGGCTCAAAGGTACGCATCGCCTGGAAAAACACATCGACGGCCTTCAGGTAGGTTTCGAGATTGGCCTTTTTGGCCAGCGGTAGATTCAAATTAGCACCCAAACCCTGTCCGCGCCCCTGTTCATCGGCGTATCCCCAGAAATAGGGATATTCGACATTGGGATCTCCGTGAATCGAGCTGGTAAACACATGTTTACGCTCTTCAAAAAATTCCTGCGTTCCGTTTCCGTGGTGATAATCGATGTCGAGAATGGCCACTTTGCCGTGTGGGGCGATATATTCCGCTGCCGTGGCCACGTTGTTGAAGTAGCAGTAGCCGCCGAAGACGCGCGGTCCGGCATGATGCCCCGAGGGACGGCAGAGCGCATACACCGCACGCTCGCGGCCTGACAAAAGAAGCTCGGCGCCCGTCAAGGCCGTCTCGGCGGAAGCCCGCGCCACCGCATAGGTTTTTTTCATGATCGGCGTCACCGCATCCGTACACCATTGGCCACCCCAAAGCGGCTCATCCACGCGAGGCCGCAGGTGTGCCCCCTCGCCGGGAAAAAGGTCGGGATAAAATTCTTCGTCCGGTTTTTTCAGGCTGGCCGCTGTCCTCTGGATGTAGTCATGGTA
>CAZBEO010000116.1:0-9673 GCA_964490935.1 uncultured Verrucomicrobiota bacterium | reverse complement strand
GGCGTGCATGGTCCGCCACCCTGCCGACAACAGGCTGCTCCCGACGCAGCTTCCACAAGATCGGCACCGTATATTCGCCAAAAAATAGCAGCGCGATCAGAATTCCCGCGAACCAGGCCACGGTGGTTTCGGAAGCCAGCCAAGTTAGGTAATAGATGATCGAAAAGATAAACGCGAGATTGTAGAGTGCCTGCCATTTGCGCCGTATCCCGAGAAAAATCACCGGCACATTCACCAGCACCGCATAGAGTGGGAGAAACAGACCCGCGTCCCGTTCTCCGCCGATCAGAAAAGGCGTCACAAAGGCCCCCAGCACACCCAACACCGCCACCGCCTGCGATTCATACACCATCGCCAGAGCAAACACCACCAGTGCGCTTCCCAGCAATCCAACCCCGGCAACCCACACGCCGATCAACCCGTAAAAAGCATAGGCCGCATACACGGTGAAATAAAAGAGCGCACTGCCGCCACCCGTCAACACCCGCGCCAACACACCATAGGCCCCTCGTTTTCGCTCCAGAATGCGCCCCAACCCAATCAACGCAACACCTGCCAGCAGCCCACCCAGTGTTCGTACGCCCGGCCCGACCCAAGCATTTTGAATTGCGTGGCCCACCAGCAGCGCCACCCCCGCCACCAAAATTCCGATGCCGGCAAAAGCCGCCGCCTTGCCCCCCATCAGTAGTTCAAAACCATGCCCCGGCGTCTCCTGTCTCCCATTGGCGCTCACCTCATGCCGTACAGGCCCTTCCTGCCGCACCGCAACCGGCGGCGTGGGTTTGGGTGGAGCCGAAGGCACGTTTTCCGGGCGGGGCGAACCGGACCCAGCCTCTTCCGGCTCAGCCCTCTGCTTATCTCCCGACGCCTCCGCTCGCTGCGATTCCAGCATACGGCGCACCTCGCCGAGTTCACGTTGCAGGACCGATGCCCGCACCAAGGCAATGAAGGATAAAGCCGGTGAAATCAGCAGCACACAAATGATCAATACAACCCAAGCCCCAAGCATAGCATCACCTCGCTTCCATGAATCAGAGAAGAAAACGTACTCATAAATGCCGTAGATGCCAAGAGCTGTTATTTTGCCGATGACAAATCGCTTTTCCCCTGCTACTGTTCAAGCCGTCTTTACGAACGTGGAACGCGCCAACTCCGTTGAATGCGATAAATGAATAAAGAACTGTCAGAAACCAAGCACAGCAAAGAGCCGGCCAACTTAGAGCTGATCTGCATCCGTCAGAACAGCTCGCAGGACGAATTGATCGGCAGCGTCCCTTCGGTTGTTCGAATGCAGGATAAAATTCGCGAATACTGCGAAAAAATAGGACCCGACAGCCCGCATCTCTTTGGCATCATGATCCAACTCCTGACACATGGAAAAGTGAAGGTCGAATTCCGCACGCACACCGAGCGACTTCAACTTAAGAATCTCGATGACCGCCTCCCTCGTGCGCAGGCCATCGAATGGATGGATCAATATCTCTACAAGCAGGACCGCGACGGCGATGACTTCAACAGCACCCATCGGATTGTTATCCCGCGCCTTTTGAGCGACTAATTCGGCTAGCAACCCGTCGGTCCTCAGGTGTTTAAAATCCGCGCGTGCCAACTCAACTCTGATGGTTTCGACTCACTCCTGGGCGGCGGGACGGATTGCTTTATGAAGAAGCAGTGCATCATTCATACCACTGCTCTCCGCCCATGTGCCGCCACATAAGCCTTTGCTTCTTCCAGTGTGCCGAGAATATGCTCTTCGGAGAATACGTTCGTGATGCGCAGCAACGCCGGCTCGCCGATGCTTCCATTCACAAAGAGATGCCGACCATCCACCCCGTGCGCATAATACAATTCCGGGAAGTCGTCGGGGTGCTTGAAATAGACGGTAAAGACATCGCAGGCCCGCCCCAGTCGGTCGTATTTTCTGAAGCGATTGCCGAGCAGTTTCCGCGTGGTTTGATCGTAGATGTAAGCCCACGATGCCTCACGCCCCCTTTCGGACCACTGGTTATTCCGGACTCAGCTCACGCAGGATCGAATCCAGCTCCTGCTGATCGCCTTCCGACGAGGTTTCTTCGGGTTCGAGAACCGGACGGACCCTCTGCTGCTCCTCCACAGCGGTCAGCGTTTCCATGCCGGTCGCTACGCCGCCGGTCGGCGGAAGCACCACGCGCTCGATGGGTTTTTGGATGTCCGTGGAGCCCCAGGCCGGCCCGAGCGCCCGGCCACCCGATGCCGCTTCCGCAGGGGCGCTCTCCGGCCCCGATTCCAGCGGCAACGGTTGGCCCTCCGCATCCGAAGCGGTCAACACCACCGGATTGAAGTCATCGGCGGCGGACGCCTCCACGGCATCACCGATCGCCTCCGTCTTCTCCTGTTCCAGTCGGCTTTCCTCTTCATACAGCAAATCATCCACCGGGATCGCCTCATAAGGCATGGGCTCATAGAAGGGATTCTCCATCAATTGCTCGCGCCGTTGTTTGCGGTCCTCCATGCGTGTGCGGCGGTCCGCCTCTTTGCGCTCTTCCACTTCCTTCTTTTTGCGGGCCTTCTCCTCGCGCTTCTTGCGGGCGATGGCCTCGGGACCCGGTGTGGCGAGCGGACTTTCCGACCAGCCGTCCGGCCAAGGCGTATCCCCCGCACGCGTGGCATTTTTCAGGCGGGCCGTTTCCGCGCGTGCCTCTTCCGGGGTCATCAGCACATAAGGCGTGATCAAGACCAGCAGTTCCGTGCGGTAATTGTTGCGACTCTCGGAACGGAACAGGGCTCCCAGCAGCGGGATGTCGCCCAGAATCGGTATCTTGGCGCGCGACTTGGAGTCGTCGGTCGAAATCAGGCCGCCCAGCACAATCGTGGAACGACTCTTCACGGCCACCTGCGCCTCCATTTCACGCTTCGTGATGATCGGCACATCGTTGCCATCAATCTTTTCCGTACCCTGCACGTTGTTGGCCTTCTGTTTGATAGCCATGACCACGAGGCGCTCCGGATTGATGCGCGGCGTCACGGTCAGTTCGATGCCGATATCTTTGTATTCATAATGCGAGGTGTTGTTGCCCGTGTCCGAACTCGTGGTGGTCGAGGTCACAATCGGGCGTTCTTCGCCGACAATGATTTTCGCCTCGGTATTATCCGTGGTGAGAATCACCGGCGTCTGGAGGATGCGTGCATCCCGATCGCTTGAGGCCAGACGGATAATCGTATCCAGATTCAAATCAAAGAACGTGGCGTAATAGGTCAACGCGCCGGCGCTCAGTCCCATGCCCCGGCTGGTCAGCGTGGCGGCATCCTGGAAGGACCCTGAATTATCCACGCGCGTCCCGCCCGCAAAGGAAAAGACCGGCTGATTCACCGTGGCACCACCGCCACTGCCGTAGTTCTCTGAATCATACATCGTGACTGACCGCTGCAGCCAGTCGATGCCGAATTCCAGCTTGTCGTTCAATCCAATTTCCAAAATCACCACTTCAATCAGCACCTGCGCGAGCATGATATCCAATTGGTCGATCACTTCCCGAAGTGCAGCAATATCCGCACGCCGCCCCATCAGGAGCAGCGAATTCGTCCGCTTGTCGGCCAGAATTTTGGTGTTTGGCGAGAGTTGGCCGATCTTGGCCTTATCATCAGCAGTAAGTACGGGCGTCCGCTGATCGGCGCGGTCCTGCACATACTGCTGCAGAGCCGTCGAGCGGGCATCCCCTGCGGGTGCAGAGGGATCAGTGGCCACGCCGGTGGTCTTTTTGTCCGCCGTGGCCGCGCCGATGAAATCATTCAGGATGCCCGCGATCTCTTCGGCATCGGCATATTCCATCGCCTCGATATGCACACTGATTTCAGGCTCCACCGGACGATCCAGCACCGTCACGATCTTGTCGAAGAACACAAAGTTATTCGGGTCCGAGATCACCAGCAGGATATTCGTCCGATCGTCTGCAATCACTTTGACCTTGCCCTGGATGATTTCTTTAGGCGTAGAGGCCTCGCCCTCTCCGCCGGGCGACCCCAAATCGGCGGGCTGGCGAACCACCCCCCGGCGCGGACGTATCACGCCCGGCGGTGCCGACACTTCCGAAGGCTGAGCCGCCTGCGGTGTCGAGCCTTCCTGCTTGCCTTCCTGCAGGTCCGCCACAATTTCATTCAGCTTCGCCGCAATCTTTCCCGCCTCGGCATACTGCACTTCATACACCCGCGTCTCGACCCGCGAAACCACCGGACGATCAATGAATTCCAGCACTTCCAGAATGCGCTGAATGTTTTGCGACGTATCCGTGATCAGCAGCGAATTGATACGCTCCATCGGCTGAATTTTTCCGTAGCCATGCAGAAACTGCTGCACCACCGGCTGCGCCTCCGTGATGGTGATATAATTCAGCTCAATCATCTGGCTGATCAGTTCGTCGGTATCCGGCAGCTTGTCCTCCGGCAGCAGCATGTTGATCGGCATACCGTCCTGCCGTGCCTGCGGAATCTGAATCACCTTGTAAAAGCGCTCGCCCATGGGCACCAAGGTGATGTTGTGCATCGCGAGAATGGCCGTCATGGCCGTCACGGCCTCTTCCCGTGTCAGTTTCGACTGACTTTTCAGGGTGATGTTTGCATTCACACTCGGCGGAATAATCATCGTTCGCCGGGCCGGGTCCAGATGCTGACTGTAGAAATTTAGCACCATTTCGAGCGGTGAATCCTTGAAGTTCAGCGAGACCTTCTGCTCGCCGTCCACCGTGGCATCGCCCGAGGGCTGACGCGAGGCCGGTGCAGGCATTCCGGGCGGAACACCCGGCGCCGACGGCATGCGCGGGCGCTGCGCAGGCGCTGAAATCGGTGCCACCAGCCCGGCGATCAACATCCAGACCAGCAGTTTGACGGGCAGGGAGACGAGGTATGTTTTTCGAAAACTGTTCATGGGGTTCCGGGGTTGTTGGGCTCTGTGTTCTGGGTTGTCACTTCACGACTGTATGCACAGTCCACGGTAAACGATCCTCTCAGCATCTCCGCCTCGCCGGACTTCGGCGAAACGGTCAAAAAACGTATGTCGAGGATAGCACCTTGCGTTTGGATCGTATACAGAAAACGAACCAGCGCATCGAGGTTCCCCTCCCAGGTGCATTTGATGGAAACTTCATAAATTTCGCCGAGGCTGCGTTCGTCTTCCGGCTCCCGTTTGAGCAGCACCAGATTGCTGTCGTGCGCCGTATTTTCAATCATACGCAGCAAGTCCGCCGTCACCCGCGCATCCGGCGAATGACTCGGCAACTGACCTCGAAATGCCGCCAGCCGCTCCTCGTATTCACCCTTTCGGCTGATTTTCCGTTCCGCCAGCAGCCGGTCACGTTCCATCTGCACCAGCGAGTCCTCGCGCTCGCCCAGCGCCTTCATCCGGGGGTCTATCCAACGGTAGGAAAGCCAGGAAATTACCACCGCCGCCGCCATCCAAAGCAAACCAAGCTCCCGGGTCGATACACGCATGGCTACTCTCCCCCCGGCAGTTTTAACTCAATCGAAAAATCCGTACGCACCCGATCACGATCACGCCGACTGATAATATTGTCGGCAATCACCTCCGTGAACAGGCCCGACTGCTCCGAGGCGGCAATAAAATCATGAATGGGCGACGCCTCGTCCGCCGTGCCCTTCAGGCTCGTTGACTCGCCCTTTTTATAATTCATGGACGTCAGGTCCACCCCCGCCGGCAGCCGCACACTCACCTCGCGCAGCACCTCGAGAGCCGAGTAGGTTCGGTCGGAATATTGCTCCAGCGACTTGACCTTCGCCTGCAACCGACTCGCGAGAACCGCCTGCTCCTGCAACCCCGCATGCCCCGCCTGCAATTCATCCAGCTTGCTCACTCGAAGATGCAGAAAGACCATCAGCGCCACCATTACCGTCAGCCACATACCCAAAAACAGCACCGAAAACATACCCAGCTTGCGCAATGCACCCCGGTACAGCTCATCGGCCAGCCAGCCGAGCGGTGCCAGATTAAGCTGCACGTTCCCCGTCGCCGCACTTCGCCGCGCCAAGGCTTCATGAAATGGCGACAACTCTTCAAACTGATGATACTTCGGGGCGGCACCAGGCTCCTCTTCGAGCGAGGACCGAAAAATCTCCGGAGCCTCCCCGTGACTCCACACATCCAGACTGACCTCCTCCGCCGAGCCCCACTCCGCCTCAAGCGCCGTCAGCGTGAAGCGCACTTCATCCAGCAGCTCTTCGCAATCTTCCTGCGTCCCAAACTGATCATGCGCACCCAGCGACCTAAAAACAACCGGCTCCCCGTGATGCAGCACAATCAGGGCCACATCATGCGCCTCCAGCAGCAACAGCGTATGCCGCCCGTGCGCCGAAATCAACTCGCGCTCCTTCATCGCCGCCCACCACACCACCGCACGGCAATCCAGCCGATGCAGGATCACCCCGCCATGCCGCAACGCCGCGCCCAGCGTATTCACCGGTTCCTTTTTCATCGCCGCAATCAACACGCGGCTGCGGCCCTCCTGCTGCATGAGTATCTCAAAAGAAAACTGTGTCTGATCGATGGGAAAAGGAGAAAATTTATCGACCTGCAACTCCACCATGGAGGCCAATTCCGCCGCGTCCTGCGAGGGCAGCTCCGTCACCCGCAGCAACATGCTCGAAGCCGGCAAGGCGTAGCAACAAAGCCCTTCAACCCCCGAAAGCGCCTTCTTCAGCACCCGCAGATTCTCTTCCGCCTTGAAATCCACGCCGTCTGGACCAACCGCCAGCGCCGTCTCCCGGTGCTGTGTTTCCACCAAGTCCGACCGCTTTTTTTTGCGGCGAACCACGCTCCAGGATACCCCGGAACCCTCTATTTCCAAACCGGTTATAAGTGAACTACCCATAGGTCGTGAAAGGTACGGAGACGCCTTCCCCTTGTCAAGTTTGCCGCCAACTAATCCATGGACTCTTCCAGCCAAAAAACCGGCTTCGGAGTATCCCCCTTCATCTCCATAATGCACCAGATGCCCGCACGCACATTGCCCACCTCGCCCCGCGACACCACCCGCACATACTGCTTGTCCTTCACCGTGATTTTGTCCCGCATCTCGGGAGAAAGCCCCGACTCGGCAATCACCGCATCCACCGACTCCCATCCATCATCACGCGTACCACTCTCGCCATCGTCCCCCACCCGCCCCTCGATGATTTCATCCACCACCCACTCATCCATTCCCGGCAGCGTCATCAGCACTTCCCGGCTGGCCGTATTCACGTTGATCCGCCCATCTCCCCAGGTAGTCAGGTGCCGTGCAATACCCGTCATCGGAAACGGATTATCCTCCGTCGCCCTTTCCCCGTACACCACCTCGCGCGTAAACCCCTTGATCAGCAGCAGTTCATCCACCGAATCCAACGGCGCATTCTTACACTCGTACCCGGCATTCTCATAAAAAGCGTCGTCCGATTCCGCGCCGTTGAGTTGGTGCTCATCCCCCTCGTCCACCCAGTCCGTAAAACAGTCAATCAGCTCACCCCAATCATCCTCCGGCACCCCCGCCTGATCCAGCAGCTCTTCCCACTCCTCATCCAACAGCTTGTTCACATTGCGCCGCCCCTCCTCCGGTGCAATATCCAAAAGGATTTTCCCGCGCCCAAGCGGAATGCTCATCCCGCTCACCGTCACCCCGCGCGAAAGACGAAGCGCATTATCCACCAGCGACTCATTCGCCTCGCTCGACGCCACATCATCCTCCGACGCCTTTGCGCTCCGGATCAGCAGCATTCGCGCATACTCCACCCCGCCACGCGCCAGATACTGCGCATGCAGCTTCTTACGCTGATACGATGTAATCCCCGCCTCGATGTGCATTTCAAAAGCAAACCCGCCAATCAGCAGCGCCAACAGCATCAGCACCCACAACGCCACAATCAACGCCGACCCCGACTCCCCCTCACCCGCCCCTGCAGAACGTTTCCAACCATTGGAAACTTTTCCCCCAATTTTTCCAACCATTGGAACCACTGACAAAAGTCCGCGTGACTTACCACCCCGGATGGGGTGAAGGCATATAGCCCAGGGTCGGTAGACCCTGGGTTTCTGATTTTCCAATATCCCATGCACCCCGGATGGGGTGCGGGAATATCTTTTGGAAACATTAAGTTTCCTCATGGTTCCGCCCCCTCTCCGCCCTGCCCCGGCGGTTGCCCCTGCGGACCACTAATCTTGTCAGCCTGGGCGTTCCCTTCGGGACTCGACGTCACCGACCCGCCCTTCTTCACCTCGGCGCTTCCCATCGGGATTTCCACCACCCGCTTCAGTTCCACCGGATCACCATATTCTTCCAACGGGTCCAGATAAATCGTGATCTCCACCAGACGCGGCACCGCATTACTGAACTCCCATTCATCGATCCAGTCCTCTTCCTCCTTATCGTACACACGACAATTCAGCCCCTTGACTTCCGTGGAAATATACCATGGGTCCGCCTCATCGAGGTCCTCTTCCTCCGCCAGATGCGGATACGCACGCACTGCCACTGCCGCATCGCCCGCCTCATTATTTTCCACCGTCACTTCGATACGATGCAACCCCTTCCCCAACGGCGAATCCTTGGGCATGAACGCCGTACCCGAAGTCACCCAACTGATTACATCATTCGCATAGGGCCCACTGCTCCTGTCATCGAGATGAAAACCATACTTCTCCGGCGCGGTATCAAAAAAGGCTGCCGACCGCAGGCCGGACACCAATTGATCAAGCACAAAATCCCCGTGATGCAAACCTTCCAGCAATTCCCCGCCCCGACGCCACGCCTTGATCACGGCATTGAACGTGCCCACGATCATCGTCATCGCCGTCACCAGCAGCACCACCGCCACCATCAATTCCAGCAGCGTGAATCCTGATTTATGATTGATTCGTCTCATATTCATTTTTCTCGGGAGGGACGTTGTCCCCAACGTCCTTTTATTTGTCTCCAGATCATTCCTTATTCCTCTTCTGTGCTCACTCTCCGCGTACTCACTCTCCGCACGGCCCGTGGGGACACGGGCCCTCCCGAATTCCCACACTCTCCGCCCGAATTCTACGCATTAAAACCGCAATTCAAACAATTCACCCTTCCAAGACCAATCCTCTTTTCGTTCGACCAAACCCTTACGCACGGGATTATCCATCACATACTTCCATTTGTCATCATAATGCCCTGCATCGCGCAACTGCGTATCCCACAAATCCCTTTGCCACAAAGGCTGCAACTCCGCAAATCGGACACTCACCAACCGCTTCCAATACCTCGCCCACTGTATCAACCCAGTGCTCTCATTCACCCGCGAACAAAATAAATGAACATGATCCGGCATAATCACATAACGGCCCACCCGCCAATCCTGCGCCCTCTGCCAAGCGTTCTCGATCGCCTCGCGCATGGAACCAGAAGCCAACACCGACTTTCTTTCGTGCGTACAAATCGTGACAAACAAAATAACCGGCTGATTAAACCGCTGGATATCCGGCAAATGAATTGGATGCCTTCGATTCAACCATCCATCGTCCACTCTTTATTCCTCCCGGGAGGGACGTTGTCCCCAACGTCCTTTTATTTCTCTCCAGATCATTCCTTATTTCTCTTTCCTGCTCACTCTCCGCACAAACTCTCCGCCCTCACTCTCCGCACGGCCCGTGGGGACACGGGCCCTCCCGGGAGGGACGTTGTCC
>CAZBEO010000115.1:0-9733 GCA_964490935.1 uncultured Verrucomicrobiota bacterium | reverse complement strand
CACGATGTTCGAGCAGATTTTGGAGGTCATGCCGGACGATGAAATGGCCATCCGCACGCTGTACGATAGTTATAGACAGACCGGTGAAGTATCAAAGGCGTTTTCCATGCTCCAACGTCTCACGGAAATTGTCCTTGCCGAGGATAACCATGATCTTTCAGGTTTTTTGTTGGATCAGTTCAGTCAGTATGAAGAGCTGATCGACGATTCCTGCGTGCCGCTGATTGAGCGGCTCCAGCAGTTTGCGGATACCACGCCGGCGCTTGCGGAAAAAGAGGTGGCGGTGCCTTCGGGAGAGGCTCCCACGCTGCGCGAGGTGGAAATCGGCGAAGACGACCGCAAGGATGCCGAGGTGGCCCTCACATGGAATTTATATCAGGACGGCATGATCACCGAAGAGGATTACTCCATGGTTCTTAAGGACCTGACGGAGATGGCCTCGAAGCAGGCGATGGTGCCCAGCACGGTCATGCACGTACTCTCCGATCGAAGCTACTCCCATTTTTCCTCTGTGATGGCTTACATGGCCAAACAGTCCGGTTCGCCCTTTATTTCGCTGGCGAATTTTGATGTCCCCGTGGAGCTGGTGACGCTGCTGCCAGCGGAATTTGTCTATCACAATGCTGCGATGGTGTTTAAGCAGATTCAGCAGGAGTTGCTGGTGGCCATGCTCAACCCTTTCGATCGGAAACTCAAGAATGCCGTGGAGGAGATGACCGGTCGAACTTGCCACTATTATCTGATTACCGCCGAGGAGTACGACATGCTGTTGAAGAAGATGAATAGCCGCATGATGTAGCATGGACTTCCAGTCCGTGATCTTCCTGGTATTGTTTGTGAAATAAACGTACGTTGAGGTTCCTCCCGAAGGTAGGGCGAATGCCTCCGGCTGAGCCGTGGGCGTCGGCTTACCGAGTGATTTCGCATTACCCCAAGACGGCTCACCGGGACGATTCGCCCCCCACCACGGCTCGCGGACTGGAAGTCCACGCTACGGTCATTTTTTGGATCAGAACATTTCTCCGCCGACGCGGAGGGTGCGGATTTCGCCCTGAAATTCCAGTACAATGCCGTCCTGATGGACGGATATGAGCTTGATGCCCTGGACGCGCTGTCCGCAAGAGATGATTTGTCCGTCGATGATGGCGAGCCCATTGGCGGATTTGTTTTTGGAGGCCATGACGCCTGTCAGGCGTATTTTTGGCCAAGCCAGCGGGACCTCCTGCGCAGCGGCATCGGTTGATTCGGATGCCGCAGAAGGTGCGGCACTTTTTTTCTCATTCGGCGTTGTTTTTGGTTTGGATTTTTCGGTGGTTTGTCGGTTTCTTGGTGCGGGGAGAGCCGTTGGCGTTGGATCGGGTTTTTTTGGAGTGGCGGTGGGGGGCGTTTGGGGTGGGGCTGGTGGCGCGGGTTCTTCGAGCGGCATGGTCATGGGTTCGCCGGCGGTTTCGCGGTCTGCGATTTCTTTGGCTTTGATGTCTTTTGCTTTTTGAATGAGTTTGTAGGCAAGGGAGTGGTCCCGTTTGGGTTCTAAGTCCGATTCGTTGACCATTTCAATATCCTGGGCCGTTTCGGGGGCAGGGGTGGCGGTGGGCGCGGGGGCCGCCTCGTCTTTGGTTTTTTTCCCGGCCAGGAGCCCGGTTGCAAAGGCGTAGTAGCCAGCCACGCCGAGGCCGGCGAGGAGGAGAAGGATAACCAGCCAGACAAGGCCCGCCTTCAGGGCGTTTCGCTTTGGTGGCGGGGGCGGCTCCTCGCCGCGCTGAAAAGTGGCAGGCAAAACGGAGGGTGGCGCAGGTGGTGGAGGTGGAGCGGGCGGCTCGCTGCCAGCCGAGGCAGGAATCTCCGGCGCTTCGCTGGCTGGTTTCTCTGGACTCTTGGTTTGCTGTTCTTCCGCTTTTCGCTTCAATGCTTCCTGAACAAGACTCATGGCACGCCCTTCCTTCTCTTCCTAAATATTAAGGCCCGATACCGAGTGGTATGATGTTGGTCAATGTAACATGGACTCCATTTCCCGCACAGCCTTTTTTACTTCCTGCGGGGAGATGGTATGCGTTCCGGCCACGTATCCGGCCAGCAGGGCGCGGTCTGCAATCATGTTGATAACGCGCGGGATGCCGCCGCTTTTTTTCTGGATGAGACGTATGGCCCCTTCATCAAAATGGGTGGGGTAGCCGCCCCCGGCCACCTGCATGCGGAAGCGCAGGTACTGTTTGACATCTTCGAGTTCCAGCGGACGCAGGTTGCAATGCACCATGATGCGCTGGCGGAGCTGGCGCCACTCGGGGGCGCGCAGGCGTTTGGCCAGTTCGGGCTGGCCGATCAGGATGAGCTGCATGAGCTTGTGTTGATCGGTTTCGAGATTGGAAAGCAGGCGGACCTGCTCCATGACTTTGGCTTCAAGGTCCTGCGCTTCATCAATCACAATGGCGACGTTTTCATTGCGCGCATCGCAGGCCAGGAGGAATTCGTTGAGTTGTTCGATGTAGGCGAGGCGGTCGCGTCCGCGCGGTTTGAGTCCGAGATCCACCAGAATCGCACGTAGGAGTTGGGATTCGGTGAGTGAGGGGTTGAGCACCAAGGCGGTACGGGTGGGTGGAGGCAGGCTCGATAGCACGGCCCGGCAGACGGTGGTTTTTCCGCAGCCGACTTCCCCGGTGAGCGTGATAAATCCCTTGCGCTGTTCAATGCCGTAGCGAAGGGAGTCAAAGGCCTCGCGGTGTTCTTGCGTGAAGAATAGAAATCGCGGATCGGGCGTGACGTTGAAGGGAGGTTCTTTGAGGTTGTAAAAAGCCAGATACATGCGGGCCTCTTTCGAATGGATGGTTACGGGCCGATGGATTGTTTCTGCTCGTAATTGTTTCCGCTCAGCAGGAATCCGGCCTGCTGTACGGGGTTCGTATTGACTTCGGGGGCGGTTTCGGGGTGGTTGAAGGCAACCAGTTTCAGGTTCGGCGCGAGGCGGGTGATTGCCGGGGTGTCTATCAGTGTGCGTTGATATTGAATAAGTATTATTTCCGCCTCCGGATGGATCGCGGCGCCTTGAATGTCCAGGCTCCGGTCCCAGGGGGTTAAGGGGCTGGCGGGAAATTTGTCGGGTGAGCTTATATAACTGACGCGGCGCAGTTGAATGCAGTCGGGGGTTTCCAGTGCAATGAGGCGAAGGGGTTCGTGAAGTAAGGGGAGTTCCCGTTCCCATCGGCCCAGGGCTTCGGCGGTTAGGCGGTTATGGCGCAGGGCCTGGTCCTTTGCGTTGATGCGGCGGAGGGTTGGGGCCCATTTCCCCAACCGTTCTTGATATCGTTTCGTGGCGGTTTGCGTAATCAAATGATCTCGAAAATGCCGCATCCCCAGGAACAGGGCGAAGAGGAGTATGGCCCCGCCGATCAGCCGCAGGGCGGCCCCTGGGAAGCCCGCTCTCTCATGGTGGGGGACTGACGATGCTGTTGAATTCTTGCGCATGGCCGGTCAATGTACGGGTAAATGGCCCGAAAGGGAAGCCTCAATAGCGGCAGGATTTTCGCTAAAAGGACGCCGTTTCTCTCTCGGGAGGGCCCGTGCCCCCACGGGCCACGCAGAGAGTGAGCGCGGAGAGCAAGAGAAGTACGAAATGAGCTGAAGAAAAAAATAAGACCGCTGAGGACAGCATCCCTCCCGAGAGAAATAAGTAAGAAAAAGACGCTCTTTCTGGTCGGCATGGTACGTATTCTGCTGTATTACACAGGGCAGGCATTCCTGCCTGGGAGAATACGGCATGCGTGGTGTATACCATAGAGAGAGGCGGAAAGGACGCCGGGGATTTACGCTGGTAGAGGTGGTGATCGGCATCACCTTGATGGCCATGGTCTTGTTTGCAGTGATTGGCGGGCTGCTTTCTGCGAATCGATTGAGTGCGGCGGCCTCTCAGCATTTTGCGGCTTTTCAGCAGGCGCGCGCCCGGATCGAGCAGATGCGCGGAACCAATTACTCGGCGGTCGCCACCAACGCCTTTTTAGCAGAGCGGATTGAACTGGGCTACATCAGTGGCCGGCTGCGGACGCCGGTATACGGTTATTTATCCAACTCGGTGGCGTCGTATTCATCGCCTGATCGAAAAGTCGTGGATATTTCGGTCACATGGAACGGCCGGGGACGTGTGCTTACGCAGGAGGTGCGGGGTGTCATTTATGACAAAAAATAGAATGATAAAACATAGAGGCATTACCCCGTTGCGCCGGGATGGCGTGATGGTGAAAGCGAACCGCTCGGATGGCTTTACGCTGGTTGAAATCATGGTTGCTGCGACTCTGTTTTTTGGGTTTGTCGGGTTAATCACCTCGGCCTACATCAATACGATCAAGGGAACGCATGCGGGGTTGAGCCAGATGAATTTTACTTCGCAGGCGCGGTTGAGTGGGCAGAAGATCACGCGCTACATCGAGAGTAGCAAATTTTTCAATTGTACTTCTTCGAGTGAGCTGTCGCTGTTTACCCCGAATTTGACCAATGGGGTGCTGGAGCAGGCCCGCCTGCGCTACAGTTGCAGCGGGTCGGATGTGAGCGCGTACCAAATTGTCTATGAAAAACTGAGCACCTACGGCTGCGTGTTGGAAACTAAGTTGCTGGCGAGCTATGTCACGGCGATCAGCAATCGGCCGATCTTCAGCAAGCAGGGCAAGGTGGTGTGTGTGAGTTACCACATTGGCGATCCGGCGGATTCGGAATTGGGGGCGGGCAGTGGGCCCGGGTATCAGGGGCAGGAAGTCCGCTTCTATGTGACACCCCGAAATCTACAAACTTGGTTCGATTAAAGGAGCGGCTGATGAAGAATAATCCCTTCAGACAAGCAAGGCGGTACCGAAGCGGCTCGACGGTGATCTTTGCGCTGATCATGATTTTCCTAGCTGCCGGGACCCTGACGGTCTACATGCGTTACACCATTCAGAATGCCTATTCTACCCGACGTGTGATCGACACGCAGAAGGCTCGCATGGTGGCGGAGGCAGGACTCGAATATGCCGAGCTGAAACTGAAGGAAAAAATCTTTCTGTATTCACTGGGATTGCCGTTTCGCTATCAGATGCAATCGGTGGTCAATGCCATCCCGACGCCTACCTCGCCGGATCCGACCTATCGCTACATGACGCCAACCGGCGGAAGCGCGTTCAGCATCACCGTGGAAGGAAACGTGTTGTATGACCAGATCATCTCCGATGGAACGGCCTGTCGTGGCCTTCGCGGCGATGTGCAGTACTTCACGGTTCGAACCGGTGCCTACAATCCATCCACCGGCGTGGGCAGTGTGTTCCGGCTGCGCTTACAGGCGGTGGGGGTTTATCTGATTCGTTATGCCCTTTTCTATCAGGATGACTTGGAAATCTGGCCCGGCCCGGATATGTACATCACCGGGCCGACTCATGCCAACTCGGATATGTATATCGGCTGCAATGCCTCGCTGATTTTTTCGGACCGGGTTTGCTCGGCTGGCAATATCTACAATTTCGGAAAGGACGGGCGTACCGGCGCCGGCAACGTGCGCGTTGTGGATGGCAGCAAGGTTCCGCAGGCCATGAACCGAGGCGCTTACCGCCTCGACAGCACCTATGTCAACTGGATCAACGAGTCGCTGAACCTTTGGGATGCCAACGTCCTCTCGGGGGATCACGGCATTCAAACGCTGCGCCCACCCGTGGATGCCGACAACCAGACGAATCTGCACGAATTGATCGAACGCCCGCAGCCCACCAACGCCGTGGGTTATGCCGCTGCCACCGAAGTGGAAAAGTTTGCCAACAAGGCTACGATATTCATTCACATTGACTCCAACAACAATATCTGGGCCACCAACCGAATCAAAACGGGGGCGAGCACTTGGGCTTCGTCCGACATCAGCACTAACTTTCGAACCGCGTATCCTGTCGTGGGCGGGTATATCAACGGAACACCGGAGTATGATAAAACCAATGATTATTATGTGATCACTAATGGTAGCATTGGCGTGGATGTGTCCAATTTTTATGATGACCGCGAAAACAGCTACATGGCACCGGTGGATATCTACCTGAATGAGTTTCTGCCCATCATCACGAACAGCGCCAATCCGGATTTCAATTTCGGCACGAATGACTACGAGGGGCTGGTGTACATCACCCGCGATACCCCGGCCTCGGGAGGTGCTATACCCTGCGTTCGCCTCCGCAACGGAAAAGAAATGGCCGCCGATCTCTCGGTGGTCACGGACCTGCCGCTTTATGTGGAAGGCAATTTCAACGCCATCAATACCAAGGCCTCGCTGGTGGCGGGTGACGCCGTGACGCTCCTTTCCGCTAGGTGGCAGGATGCGCGTACCGGACCCAGCCGGCTCAGTCAACGCGGTGCCGTGAACACGGCCTTTTACACCATCATCATGACCGGTAACACACCCACGATCGGGAGCAGTTACAACGGTGGTGTGGAAAATGTATTACGTTTTCTGGAAAACTGGAGCGGGATCACCACCTACTATCGGGGGTCTATCATTGATTTGTGGTACAGCGAAGTCGCAACTACCCGCTGGAATGACGGGCTCGGCGGCTCGTATTATTCCGCCCCGCGCCGTGACTGGGGTTACGATGAAATGTACCGCACCAACTGCCCCCCCGGCATGACGCGCGTGTTCGGCATGGAAGAACTCAATTGGGAACGTGTGGGCTGGGACGTGTTCTGACTCATCCCGCCTCCTTGAGTGAAGTGGCGATTTGCTTTGACGGTTGAGGCGCACGAGCCGTGCGCCGTCCAACAGAGGAATGGTTTTGGAAATGGAGGGCGTCGGGCTCCGACGCCTTTTGCGTGTGGAGCTACTCCGGCTTCAGCAAATTTCGTTGGGCCGGTGGGTGACTCGCTTTGACGGTTGAGGCGCGCGAGCCGCGTGCCGTCCAACAGAGGAATGGTTTTGGAAATGGAGGGCGTCGGGCTCCGACGCCTTTTGCGTGTGGAGCTACTCCGGCTTCAGCAAATTTCGTTGGGCCGGTGGGTGACTCGCTTTGACGGTTGAGGCGCGCGAGCCGCGTGCCGTCCAACAGAGGAATGGTTTTGGAAATGGAGGGCGTCGGGCTCCGACGCCTTTTGCGTGTGGAGCTACTCCGGCTTCAGCAAGTTTCGTTGGGCCGGTGGGTGCCTCGCTTTGACGGTTGAGGCGCACGAGCCGTGCGCCGTCCAATAGAGGAATGGTTTTGGAAATGGAGGGCGTCGGGCTTCGACGCCTTTTGCGTGTGGAGCTACTCCGGCTTCAGCAAATTTCGTTGGGCCGGTGGGTGACTCTCTTTGACGGTTGAGGCACGCGAGCCGCGTGCCGTCCAGATGCGGCCCCAAAAACCCTCTTGTACCTAATTTTTATTTTGTGCATACTGACGCCAAAGGAGCGCAAGTTTATGAAAGAGCAGCAGATCGCGTGGGTTCCGTTTGACCTGTTGGAGTCGTTCACGGTGGACGTGTTTCGGTCTATTGGTGTGCCGGAGGAGGAGGCCCGTATTTGCGCGGAGGTGCTGATCACGGCGGATCGTCGGGGCATTGATTCGCATGGGGTGGGGCGGTTGAAGCCGATCTATTATGACCGCATCGTCAAGCAGCGTATTCAACAGCCGGTGACGCAACTTGAGGTGGTGCGCGATCGGAAGGCGACCGCCGTGCTGGATGGGCATCACGGGATGGGGATGGTTGTTGCGAAGCGTGCGATGGAGATGGCTATCGAAAAGGCCCGCACCTACGGACTTGGTATGGTGGCGGTGCGGAATTCTACGCACTATGGTTTTGCGGCGTATTATCCGATCATGGCCTGCGCGGAGGATATGATCGGCGTGACCGGTACGAATGCACGGCCTTCCATGGCGCCGACACTGGGCGTGGAAAATATGCTCGGAACCAATCCGCTGGTTTTTGCGATGCCTTCCGACGAGCCTTTTCCTTTCACCAATGATTATGCCACCTCCATCATTCAGCGCGGAAAAATTGAGCAGTATGCACGCGAGGGGCGGCCCTGTCCGCCGGGGTTGATTATTGACCGAAACGGCGAAACCCTCACTGACTCCGCGCAGATTCTCGAAGCGCTCACCACGGGCGATGCGGCCCTGGCGCCGATCGGCGGGCTCTCCGAGGAAACCGGCAGCCATAAAGGCTATGGCTTTGCCACGGTGGTGGAAATCCTGAGCGCTGCACTTCAGCAGGGCGCGTTTCTGCAGATGCTCAACGGGGTGGACGAGCAGGGCACGCGCTGTCCGTATCGGCTTGGGCACTTTTTCATCGCCATGGACATTGCCGCCTTCACGGAACCCGCCGCCTTCAAAAAAACCACGGGCGATATTCTGCGCGCTCTGCGCGCCTCCCGCAAGGCCCCCGGCAACGAGCGGATTTATACGCACGGAGAAAAGGAATATTTGACCGAACTGGAGCGCCGCGACTGCGGCGCTCCGGTGGTTCCCGCGCTGCAGCGGGAACTCGTCGCCATGCGCGATGAACAGCAGTTGAATCAGTATCGTTTCCCGTTCGAGTGAGATCATGAAAAAAGAGTTTGTGTTGGCGTTGGATCAGGGGACGACCAGTTCGCGGGCGATTCTCTTTGATGTCGAGGGACGGGTGGTCGCTTCCGCACAGAAGGCGTTTCGTCAGTCGTATCCTTCGCCGGGCTGGGTGGAGCAGGACCCAATGGAAATCTGGGCCACGCAAAGCGGGGTGATGACCGAAGTGATCGAGCGGGCGGGCCTGGGGACTGGACAGCTCGCGGCCATCGGCATCACGAATCAGCGTGAGACCACGGTGATCTGGGAGAAGGATACGGGGTTGCCGATTTATCCGGCCATCGTTTGGCAGTCGCGCCAAACCTCGGAACTCTGCGAGATGTTGAAGAGCGACGGCCTCGCCACGCAGGTCCACCGCGTCACCGGGCTCGTGATCGATGCCTATTTCTCCGCCACGAAAATTCGCTGGATACTCGATCACGTGCCCGGCGCGCAGGAACGCGCCGAACGCGGGGAACTCCTGTTCGGCACGGTGGACACCTGGTTGCTCTGGAAGCTGACCGCCGGACGTTGCCATGCCACCGATTACAGCAACGCCTCCCGTACCATGCTCTTTGACATTACCCGCCTAGAATGGGACGCCACGCTGTTGGAACGTCTCCGTATCCCGCGCGCGATGCTGCCGGACGTGCGGACCTCGAGCGAAGTCTACGGTCACGCCCGCCTGGGCGATCACGATGTGCCGGTGGCCGGTATCGCGGGCGATCAGCAGGCCGCTCTCTTCGGGCAGGCCTGCTATTCGAGCGGCATGGCCAAAAACACCTATGGCACCGGCGCCTTTCTGCTGCAACATACGGGCGAGCGGCCCGTCTTCTCGGAAAATGGACTCCTGACGACCCTGGCTTGGGGCGTGGGAGGCAAAGTTGACTATGCGCTCGAAGGTTCGGTGTTTGTGGCCGGGGCTGTGGTGCAATGGTTGCGCGATGAACTCGGCCTCATCCGTGATGCCGCCGACACCGAATACTTCCCTGGCAAGGTGCCGGAGACGCACGGCGTCTACCTCGTGCCTGCCTTCACCGGTCTCGGCGCACCCTATTGGGATATGTATGCACGAGGCATCCTCACCGGCATCACGCGAGGAACCAATCGGGATCATATCGTGCGTGCCGCCCTCGAAGCCATTGCCTATCAGTCGTCCGATGTGCTGAGTCTCATGGCGGATGAAGCGGGCGCACCCCTCCGGGAAGTACGCGTGGATGGTGGGG
>CAZBEO010000114.1:0-9753 GCA_964490935.1 uncultured Verrucomicrobiota bacterium | reverse complement strand
GAAATGATCTGCTCGTCGGGCGTGAAGCGAGAACCGAAGAGGACGTTTTCGTCTTCGATCCGCGCCTTCTGATTGTTCATGACGATGACATAAACAATGGCGGCGCCGACGCCGGTGAAGACCAGCAACCAGAGGAAGTTGCGCAGGCGGTTTCGCCGTCGCTCCGAATTCCAGTAATCCACGCCCTGGTGGTCTGGCTCATCGGTAAAGGGATCTTCGATGTGATCGTAAATGTGCTGTGGTCGCTGTTTCATAACGGGTCAGGGTTCCTGTTTGGTTGCATCGGCGTCGGCTTCCGCATTCGGAATTTCGGGAGAGCCGGAAAGGGAGCTCACGTTCTCTTCCTGCTGCGGCTCCGCCTGCGTACTATCCGTTTCATTTAACTGGTTTCTGGCTTCTCCGGCCAGTAGTTTTTCAAACTCTTTGCCCAGTTCGGTGTTTCGCATGCTGTTGAAGGCGGGTTGTTGATACACCTGATAGGTGATGCGCGGCGTGGTTTTTCGCAGGGCCTTTTCTAGGTAGAGAAACGTGGCATCCACGTGCCCCTGCAGGGCTGCTGCGGCTGCTGCGTCAAAATACAGAGCCGCCCAGTCCGGGTTCTTCTGCATGGCCTGGTCCAGCTTGACGCGAGCACCTTCGTAGTTGCCGGAGAGCGCATCTAGGTAGGCGAGTTCCTTCAGGGCGCGTGCATCGCCGGGGGATTTGCGCAGAAAGAGATCGAGATAGGCCCGCGCCAGATCATTGCTTCGCTTTGAGAGCTGGCAGAGAGCCAAGTTGTAATACGGCTCGGGAAAATCGGCGCTGATTTCCACGGCGGCATTGAAATACTGTTCTGCGTGAGTCAGGTCGCCCCGGTGCATATGAGCCACGCCGAGATCATTCAGTACAGCGACGTTGGCAGGGTCCTGCTCCGCCGCTTTTTCCAGAGCGATCTGGGCCTGCTCGAATCGACCCAGCTTGAGATAGGTCTGGCCGAGGTCGATCCAGGTCTGCACATGGTTGGGCCAGACAGCCAGGGCCTCCCGGTAGCGTTCCACCGCGCCCCGCAGATCGCCCCCGTCCGCCAGTTGATTTCCCTGCTTGGAGAGAAATACCGCCTTGCGGATGGCGGAGGTATCCAGTGGCGTCCCTTTGAAAAGGGATTCTTCTTCTGCGCCCGTGCCTGCGTGCTGTTCAGTGCCCGAGGCGGCTTCGGCCAAGGTGGTGTTTTCCTGAGTGGTCCCGGCGGCCTGTCGATTGACGGAGGGGCGGCTTCTCCAGTTCATACCCGTGCGCACAACCCAGAGCGCCGCCAGCAAGAGCACCAGCATGAAGGCGAGTACCACTGCAAGCACACGTATATTGGAGAGCATGGCGGTATGGGAAAGATCGCGGGCGGGGCCTTTTCGCGCACCCCCAGTCGGGCGGTAGTCGGGCGGCACACGCCTTTTTCGTACATCTTCTTTGTGATAGAGGCTGGATGAAAGATCGTGTTTTTCTTCGTTTGTATTCTCGTTCTGGTCGGTTCCCGTCATGACACTCCATCCCGTGGTTTTCGTGCGTGGAGATATGTAGCAATATGCGGGTGGTTATGCAAACGTCCGTTTTCGATATTCCGGCCCGTCAGCCTGCCAGACGGAAGAAGAAACGGCACAGGTTTTGCAAGCGATGCGATTTCATGCGCTTCATCATCCAGTTTTCTGATACGCGTTTGGTGAGAAACGACATGGTGGGAAAAGAGTGCTGCAACATCATGAGGTCATAGATTTTCAGATTTTTCTGGATGGCCAGCGCCCACTCGCCAATCATTTCCCCAGAACCTTCGCCCACGATGCGTGCGCCGAGTATTCGGCCTGTCGGTGAAATATAGGCGGACACGTAGCCCGTTGGGATGTTTTCCGCAATAGCCGCACCGTAATCCGCATAGTTCTCGGATAGTTCTTCAAAGCGTACGCCCTGCTTTTCAAGCTGTGCGCGGGTTTTCCCGGCATGAGAAACGGCAGGGGAAGTGAAGACGGTCCAGGGCACCACATAGCGTTTGAATCGCCGCCTGAAAAGGCGGGGTAGCATACTGTTCATCAGGGCAATCATTCCCTGGTGCATCGCGGCATGGGTAAGGAGATAATGCCCATTACAGTCGCCCGGTGCATAGATGCAGGTTTGGGTGGTTTGCAGGAAGTCGTTTACGGTGATGCCGCGTTTGCCGTATTCCACGCCTGCCGCCTCCAGATTCAGCGCCGTGAAATCAAAGCGGCGTCCGGCGGCGACGAGCAGTCGTTCACCCGTCAGCTCTTCGCCCTGATCGGTGAAGAGTACGACCTGACCCTCGTGGCGTTCCAGGCGGGTGATGGCGCGTCCGTTGTATACGCGGATACCCTCTTTCACGAACACCTCTTCGAGCAGTTGTCCGGATTCCGGGTCGCCTGCAGGCAGCAGATGCGCATCCATGTGTACGATGGTGCAGGGGCATCCGAGATTGTTGAACGCCTGTGCCATTTCACAACCAATGGCGCCACCTCCAATGATCAGCAGGCTTGTCGGAAGTTCCGCCAGGTCAAAGAGGTTTTCGTTGGTCAGCGGATCACACTGTTCTAGGCCGGGAATGGGAGGCAACGCCGGGCGCGTCCCCGTGCAGAGGTAGATTTTACGTGCGCTGAAGGTTCGACCATCGGCCTCGACCGTATGCGGCCCGGTGAAACGGGCATCGCCCTTTCCGAGTACCAGGTCCACCTTCTCGAACATCTTTTTTGTTTTGTGTTCGCCGATGAAGTCCACGTATTCCCGGATTTTCTGAAAGGGATGGCGCACCCCCGGTGCGGGAACAGGGTCGAGTTCCATCGCCTCCAACTGTTTGAACAGTGCGCGTGTTTTGCCCATGCGAAGAAGCGATTTGCTCGGGATGCACCCCACGTTCATGCATTCGCCGCCGATTTTGTTGCGTTCAATCGCACAGACCTTCAGTCCCATCGACGAGGCCATAATCGAGACCGCCATGCCGGCGGGGCCCAATCCGATCACCAGTACATCGTGTGTATAGCTTCTCATTATTTTTCTCCGCGAGACTATTTCTCCCGAGCATAAGGCCAGACGGCCAGGCCGCCCTCCACGACAAGTACATTGGACCATCCGTGTGCCTCCAGGAACGTTTCTGCCTCATAGGCCCGCAGCGACGTTTTGCAGTACACCACGATTTCGGTTTCCTTATCCTGTGGCAGGTCCGCCAGACGCCCGCGCAGCGCGCCCAAGGGAATCAGCACTTCCCCTACGCCCAGGCGCGTTTCCTCGAATTCCTCCGCAGAGCGGATGTCGATAATGTACATGGGCGCTTTGCGATCGAGGCGCTCTTTGAATTCCACCACGGAGATGCCCTTCATCCGGCCGAGCAGTTTGTTTTCCATCACATGAGCGGCCATGATGAGGTTATCCACCGCCGGAGAGAAGGGGGGGGCATAGGGCAGGTCAGCGTTAACCAGTTCTTCAATCGTGAGATTTCCCATAATGGCCATGGCCGCCTCGGCAATGCGCTTGCTGGCATCGCCCGGGCCGACCGCCTGAAGCCCCAGCAGCTTGCCGGTCTTCCGATCCACCGTCATTTTCAGAATCAGCAGTTTGGCACCCATGAAATGCGGCTTGTCGAGGCCGGACGTGACGCAGGAAACGGCATCGAAGCCCTGGGCCCGCGCGCGTGTTTCCGAGAGGCCTGTGGAGCCTGCCGCAAAGTCGAAGACCTTGCAGATGCCGGTTTGAATGGTGCCCGGGAAAACAATGTGATTGCCTTCGATGACATTGCGTGCGGCCACGCGGCCTTCGAGATTGGCCAGGTCGCCATACGGTGCCGGGGCGCTTTCTCCGGTGAGGCGGTTGCGCACTTCAATGCAGTCGCCCACGGCATAAATATGCTCATCCGACGTCTGCAGGAATTCATTCACGGTGATGCCGCCGCGCGCACCCACGGTCAAGCCCGCACTGCGGGCCAGCGCCACATTGGGGCGTACACCCACAGCGATAACGGCCAGCTCGCAGGGCAGCTCGGTACCACTCTTCAGGCGGACCCCGGCAAGTTTTCCGTTTTCACTCAAAAAGGCCGTCACCGGATTATCGGTGATAACGTTCGCCGCATGCATGCGCACATGGTTCTCCAGCAGTTTGGCCAAATCCCAATCCAGAAAGGTCAATATCTGCGGCAGCATTTCGATGGTGGTAATCTGGATGCCGGCCTGTTGCAGGGCCTCGCAGGTTTCAATTCCAATCAGGCCGCCGCCGACAATCACGGCCTTTGATACGGATTGCTCATCCACGATTTTTCGCAGAAAGTCGGCATCCTGCATGGATTGGAGTGTGGTGATGCCTGGCAGATCGTGTCCCGGCACCGGGGGAATGATCGGGGTGGCGCCGGTCGCCAGGACCAGCTTGTCGTACGGCTCATCAAATTCAACCCCGGAGACCAGATCGCGACAGTGCACCACGCGGTTTTCACGGTCGATCGAGAGGGCCTCTGTTTGAGTTTTGGCGGTGATGCCTTTCGCCTTCAGATAGAATTTCGGATCGCGCACCACACCGATTGGTGTGCTGAGCAGGGCGTTTCGGTCGTCAAAGAATCCACCGACATAGTAGGGGTAGCCGCAGGAGGCCATCGAGAGGTCGGGGCTCTTTTGAATGATGGTGACCTCGGCATGTTGATCGAGCCGTTTTGCCTTGGCGGCCGCTTTGGGACCCGCCGCAGAACCACCAATAACCACGATACGCTTATTCATTCAAACACCTCTTTTTCTGTTGTGGGCACTTTGCAGCGCCGCATCGTTCCTCGCCCGGTATGAGCTTTCTTTCATTCTTTTTCACATAGACTCAACCTATCGCGACTTCGAGAGGTGTCAATAAAAATGGACGAATTGGAGCAGGATAGCCCCAACCAAATCAACTATTTCACGGACGACTTTATTCCAACGAATGAAGAGAGCAACGAATGGAATACATTGGGTTCCAGCAGTTGGGAACATCCGGCTGTTCTTTTCTTGCGCTCCCTGCGTTCTTTCGCGGCAATTCTTCTTTGCTTCGTTCTCCTCTCGGGAGGGCCCGTGTCCCCATGGGCCAAGCGGAGAGTGAGCGCGGAGAGTAAGAGAAATAAGGAATGAGCTGGAGAAAAATAAAAGGACGCTGGGGACAGCATCCCTTCCAAAATTCGCAATACTCGCTTCTTTGCGTTCAGAGCCTTTTTAAGCTATCGCCACCGTCGCTCCTCACGAAAAAGCCGGAAGAACCTTAAAACTTGCCTATAAAGAATAAAGCTATGAGAGATCGTAGTTCAAAGTGCTGTTCCGAGAGGGGGGAATTCGGTACACAAGCAGAGCACTCGGTCCGCTTGTGTGGAAAACAGTGCGCGGAGAGAAACTCATGAAAAAAGAAAAGCAGCGGCGGATTTCCTTTGTCAGCTTGGGGTGTCCGAAAAACACGGTGGATACGGAGCGTCTGATGGCGTTGCTGGCGCAGCATGGCTTTCTGCTGGCCGAGCAACCGGAGGATTCGGATATCTGCCTGGTGAACACCTGCGGCTTCATTGCGGATGCCCGGCAAGAAGCGAGTGAGGTGCTGAGCGAATTGAAGACCCTGCGTCGGCGGTGCGGACGTCCGCGCGTTATTGCGGCGGCTGGGTGCTTGGTGGAGCATGCTGATCGCCAGGGGTTGGAGTCGTTTCTGGTGGATGCCGATCTCTGTGTGCCCTTTCGGGATTATCTGCGCCTGCCGGAAATTCTGGCGGCGGCGGCAGGTGAACGACGAACTGGTGTGATACGGTGTCGATCCGATGGTGCAACGTCCGCGAAAATGGACCCTGCTTTTCATGCACTGCCGCGGGTGATTACGGGTGCGGGGCATTCGGTTTCACTGAAAATATCGGAGGGCTGTTCCAACGGATGCAGCTTCTGCGCGATCCCGGCCATTCGCGGACGACAGATGGATCGTTCGATGAAGGACATCGTGCGCGAGGCAAAAGAACTTGTGGCATCAGGTGCGCGCGAGATCAACCTCATTGCACAGGACACCTCCGCTTATGGATTGCAGCGCTACAAGGAAAAACGCCTCGCGGAGCTGCTGCGGCGTCTGGCAGGTGAGGTGGAAGAGGATGTCTGGTTTCGTTTGATGTATGTTTATCCGGGACATTTGGATGAGGAGATGGTTTCGGTTTTGGCGAGCGATCCGCGTTTTTGTCGGTATGTGGATATTCCGTTGCAGCACATCAATGATCGGCTGCTGCACGCCATGCGGCGCCCCTGCACAAAGAAGGAGACGCTGCATCTGCTCGACCGCCTGCGCGACCAGCTGCCCGGCGTGGCCCTGCGTACGGCGTTGATCGTCGGGTTCCCCGGCGAGACAGAAGACGAATTTAATGAGCTGCTCGATTTTGTGCGTGAGGAGGCCTTTGATCATCTCGGCGTTTTCACCTATTCGCCGGAGCCGGGAACCCTGGCTTGCAAATTAACGGATGCTGTCCCGGAGGAGGAAAAGCTGCGTCGAAGCAATTTAGTGATGAAGATTCAACAGGAGCTTTCGGAGGAGAAGCTTCGCCGCATGAAGGATCAGGTGGTGGAGGTGATGTTGGATGGGGAGTGCCAGGTGGATGAGGAGCAGGGGCCCGCCGTCAACATTCCGGCTGGGCGCACCCAAGGACAGGCACCGGAGATTGACGGAATGGTCCTGATTGAGGCCTGGCCGGAAGACTTCGTGCCGCAACCGGGTGTGCGCTGCCGAGTGGAGATAACGGATACCTCGATCTATGACCTTTTCGGAAAAGTATGCTGAGCCGGGAGACGAAAGTCTTTCACGTTGGGTTTCACTCCGTCGGCCGCTGGATGCAGACCTGCCCGTTGGGATAATCCGAATTGATCGCGAGGCAAAAAGGCTGAATTTTTAGAATCTATTTACATTTATGTGATTCAATGAGACGCTATTTTGCAAGAAAGAAAAAGATACTATGAAAAATAGGAACCCCTCCACGCCCTCTACCATGAAGCGCATTGCTTTTGTGGGTAACTATCTTCCTCGGAAATGCGGTATTGCAACATTCACGACCGACCTATGCGAAGCCATCGCAACCGAATACCATACCACCACCTGCTTCGCCATTCCTGTTAATGATATTGAATCCGGTTATAACTACCCCCCCCGCGTTCGGTTTGAATTATTGGAAAAAGATATCGATTCCTATCGGCGGGCCGCAGATTTTCTCAACATCAACAACGTAGACGCCGTTTGCATTCAACACGAGTTCGGCATTTTTGGAGGACCCGCCGGCAGTCATCTTCTGGCATTTATGCACGAATTATGCATGCCGATCATCACGACACTGCACACCATTCTGAAGGACCCTTCTTCCGAACAACGGCGGGTGCTGGAAAAGGTGGCCGAATTCTCGGACCGCTTAGTATCGATCAGTCGCCACGGCATTGATTTTTTGCAGAACACCTACGGCGTTCCTCCGGAAAAAATAGATTTGATTCCACACGGGGTGCCGGACATTCCCTTTGTTGATCCCAATTTCCACAAGGACCTGTTCGGTGTGGAGGGCAAAATGGTTTTGCTCAGCTTTGGGCTCCTCTCGCCTAACAAGGGAATCGAAACGGTTATTTCGGCACTGCCAGCTATTGTGAAACGGCATCCCGACGTGGTCTACATGATTGTTGGGGCCACTCATCCCCACGTACTACAACAGGATGGCGAATCCTATCGGCTTTCCTTACAACGGCTCGCCCAAAAACTGGGTGTGGACGGGCATGTGATCTTCCACAACCGTTTTGTCACACTGGAGGAACTGGTCAAATTCATCGGCATCGCGGATATTTATATAACGCCCTACCTCAACGAGGCACAAATTTCATCCGGGACCCTGGCCTACACCGTCGGGGCGGGCAAGGCTGTTATCTCGACGCCCTATTGGTATGCGCAGGAACTTCTGGCGGATGGGCGGGGAGTCCTGTTCCCCTTCAATGATTCAACCGCATTGGCTGCAGAGGTGATCGATTTGCTGGACAATGAGACCAAGCGGCACGCCATGCGAAAACAGGCCTACCTGCATGGCAGGAACATGATCTGGCCGAACGTGGCGCAGCAGTATATGAAAAGTCTCGAGCGGGCGCACGCCGAACACCGGTATGCCATGCCAGCTGATTTCGTGGTCAAGCCACTCGCACGGCGTTCCGTCGAACTACCGCTTCTCAAGCTCGACCACCTGCGCCGCATGACAGACGATACCGGCATGATCCAGCACGCCACATTCATCGTGCCCAACTACCATGAAGGCTACAGCATCGACGACAACGCCCGAGCGTTGATTGTCAGCAAGCTTTCGGCAAAACTGGAATTGGGCAATGAGCGGACCCTGGCGCTGGCCACCCGTTATCTTGCCTTTATCAACTATGCCTTCAACGAAAAGACCGGGCGCTTTCGCAACTTCATGGACTACCAGCGCAACTGGCTGGAAAAGAGTGGATCAGACGACAGCCATGGACGCACCTTGTGGTCATTGGGAACCGTACTGGGCTTCTCCAATTCGCCTGCCCTGTGTGGCATCGCCAGCAAATTGTTTGAGCAGGCCTTGCCCTCTATACTCGACACCATCAGCCCGCGCGCCTGGGCTTTTGCCTTACTTGGCATCCACGAATACCTGCGGCGCTTCGAGGGCGACCGATTGGTCAACCAGGTCCGCAACCAACTGGCGGATCGCCTTGTTGGGTTATATCAACAAAACCGCTCCGATGAATGGTGTTGGTATGAAGATCGGCTGGCCTATTCCAATGCCGTGCTACCGCATGCCATGCTGATGTGTGGACAATGGATACCCAACAACACCATGACTGAAATGGGATTGGAATCGCTTCGTTGGCTCGCGGACCAGCAGCGGGCCGAGCCTTCGAAAAACCATTTTGTACCGATTGGCTCCAACGGCTTCTACATACGGGGAGGAAAGCGGGCCCGGTTTGATCAACAGCCGTTGGAAGCTCAAGGGATGGTTTCCGCCAGCCTCGAAGCCTATCGCTGCACCGGAGAGGAATGCTGGATGAAGGAAGCGCGGTGCGCTTTCGAATGGTTTCTTGGGCGCAACGACTTGAACCTGCCTCTGTACGACCCAACAACCGGCGGATGCCGCGATGGCCTCCACCCCGATCGTCAAAACGAAAACCAAGGAGCAGAGTCCACCTTGGCTTTTCTCCACAGTCTGCTTGAACTCAGATTGGCTGAAAACACCGTTCAAGAAGATCGTACAGAGAAAAAGAGATAATCTCATGCGTATTGCTATGCTCTCTCCCATTGCTTGGCGCACGCCCCCTCGCCACTACGGCCCGTGGGAAAGTGTGGTTTCGCTCCTCAGTGAAGGGCTCATTGATCGCGGCATCGATGTCACTCTGTTCGCCACCGGTGATTCAAAAACCCGAGGAAAACTACAGGCGGTCTGCGCACAAGGCTACGAAGAAAACCACGATATCATCCCCAAGGTATGGGAAAGCCTACACATTTCAGAGGTCTTTGAACGGGCTGGAGATTTTGACCTTATTCATAATCATTTTGATTTTCTACCGCTCACCTACTCCGGCTTAGTGGAAACTCCCGTCATCACCACCATTCACGGATTTTCATCGCCCGGCATTCTGCCGGTTTACAAAAAATACAACCGGCGGGTGGCCTATGTGTCCATCAGCAACGCCGATCGCTCCCCGGAGCTGGATTACATCGGAACCATCCATCACGGCATCGACCTGCATCAATTTGAATTCCAGCCCAACC
>CAZBEO010000113.1:0-9779 GCA_964490935.1 uncultured Verrucomicrobiota bacterium | reverse complement strand
GCCGTCGAGGCGCACGGCGCCGGTGGTGATGATGAGGCAGGGCAGGTCGATGTCGGGTTGTATGACGCCGGTGGTGCCGATGCGGTAGTAATACTTCAGACCGAGCGCGGCCAGTTCTTCCAGGGCGATGGAAACGGAGGGGCCGCCAATGCCCGTGGAACAAACCAGGATGCGCTCTCCGTTGAGGGTGGCCAGCCAGGAGGTGTACTCCCGGTTCTGCGCGAGAAACCGGGCGTGGGGATCCATGTTGCGGGCGGTCTTTTCGACGCGCCCCGGATCACCGGGCAGTACGGCGTAACGGGCACCTTCCAGCATGGCTTCCGAAAGTCGTACGTGGTACTTCACCTCATTCTTCATGTTGGCCGTTCCCTTTGACAAGCAGATAGATACACACAACTGCTTAGCAGCATATACGCTGTGCCCGAACATGGCAATGGGAATGCCTGAAATATTTTTCCAGGGATTGGTGCCGCCGACAAAACTCGACGTCATGATGGCCCCGGAGGGGCCGGGGAGAATAGCCCGGGGTCATCAGACCCCGGGAAGCCGACAAACAAAACAATATGCACCCCGGCGGGTGGTGCGGAAATGTCTTGTTCCCGCACCCCCTCCGGGGTGCATGGGATGTTGGAGAATCAGAAACCCAGGGTCTTCTGACCCTGGGCTATATGCCTTCACCCCATCCGGGGTGATAACTCACGCAGACTTTTGCCGGTGGCATCAACGATTGGAAAAACTGGGAAAAAACTTTCCAATGATTGGAAAAACTGGGAAAGAAGTTTCCAATGATTGGAAAAGTTGAAATGCGGGCGGGCGAGTAACAAGGATGGGAATGGGCTATGTGCGGGATTTGCGGATTCAGTTGGAAGGATGCGGAACTGGCGCGTGGGATGGCGCTGACGATTGCGCACCGGGGGCCGGATCAGGAGGGCGTGTTTGCCTGTGAGGAGTGGAGTTTCGCGCATCGACGGCTCAGCATTATCGACCTGTCCGAACACGGGCGCCAACCCATGGGCAATGAGGATGGCTCGGTGCAGATTGTGTTCAACGGGGAGATTTACAATTTTCAGGAACTGCGGCACGACCTGGTCGCGAAGGGACACGTCTTTGCCAGCCACAGCGATACGGAAGTGATCGTGCATGGCTACGAGGAGTACGGCGAGAAGATCATTTCGAAGCTGCGCGGCATTTTCGCGTTTGCGATTTGGGATGCGCGGACGAAGACGTTTCTGATGGCGCGTGATCATGTCGGGGTGAAGCCGGTTTATTATTATGAGCGGGAGGGGCGGTTTGTATTCGCGTCGGAAATCAAGGCCATGCTGGAAGTGCCATGCGTACCGCGCGAGCTGAACCGGCAGGCGCTCTTTGCCTATATCGGCTGCGAGTTTGTTCCGGCACCGGATACGATGTTTCGTCATATTCAAAAACTTCCTGCGGGGCACTATCTGATACGGCGCGGCGGAAAGACGGAGATTAAAGAGTTCTGGGATCTGGAATTTCCGGAAGAGCCGTCGCGGGACATTAGCGAGGGGGAGGCGATCGAGCGGATTCGCGAGCTGCTGGATGATGCGGTGCGCAGTCAACTGGTTTCCGATGTACCGCTGGGCGCGTTTCTTTCGGGCGGGCTGGATTCGAGTACCATCGTGGCCATGATGCGGCGTCATGTGACCGGCCCGCTGCGTACCTTCACCATCGGCTATCAGGACAAAACCTTCAGCGAGCTGGAATACGCGAAGATCGTCGCCGATCAGTTCGGCACCGAACATCATGTGCTGATGATTGATGAAATGACCGAGGCCCTCATTGAAAAGTCGCTCTGGCATTTTGATGAACCCATGACGGACCTTTCGTCGATCCCGCTGATGTTGATTTGTCAGGAAGCGAAGAAGGACATTACGGTGTGTCTGAGTGGCGAGGGTGGCGACGAGGTGTTCGTGGGATACGACCGCTTCAAGGCCAGCAAGATGAACCGGTGGTACAGTCTGATTCCGAAGCCGCTGCGTCAGCCCGTGATTTCGGGCTTGGTGGGGCTGCTGCCGGACCAGCCGCAGAAGAAGGGCGCGATCAACATGCTGAAACGGTTCATCGAGGGGTCCTGTCTGCCCGAGGAGGGGCGTCACCTCCGCTGGCAGTATTTCTCGAATGCTCGGCAGGATGCGGCGCTTTTCAATGACTCGTTCCGCAGCGAGGTGAACCTGGATGGTTTTGCGCGACTGCACGAATATGATCTCAAGTGCCGCACCCGCGACGTGGTTAACCGCGAGGCCTATCTCGATACGCGCTACCAGATGACCGATAGCGTGCTCATGAAGGTGGACCGTATGAGCATGGCCAACTCCCTTGAAATCCGGGTGCCGCTCCTGGATCACCGCCTGCTTGAATATCTCGCCCTCCTGCCGGGCGACTGGAAGCTCAAGGGCATGCAGACGAAATATATTTTCCGCAAGGCGCTCGAGGGCATGCTTCCGAACTCAATTATCTACCGGGGCAAACAGGGCTACAGCCTGCCGGTCAAGAATTTCCTGCGCACCCAGCTCAAGGGATTCATGATCAGCCTGCTCAATGAGTCGCCCGTGATTCGAGAGAACATGAACCTGCCCTATGTGAATCAACTGATTGACGAGCACCTTGCCATGAAGCATAATCACAATCATGTGCTGTGGGGGTTGATTCATACCGCCATCTGGCACAGACGCTTTCTGGAACAATCCGGCAGTGGGGTCTGACAACGAACCAAACGACCCGCGCAAAAAGAGTAAACAGGGATGGGGACAACATGACCATAGACTACAAAGTAAAATCCATAGCCAAGCAGAACGCCTTCACCAAATATCGGGCCATGATGTATGGCGACCTTTCGCTAGGGCGCGTGTTGCTCGCCGAGGTGATCGTCACGCTCTTCGGATGGATTCCGGGATTACTCGGACTCGGCCTGCGTACCCTCTTCTATCCGCTGATGTTTCCAACCATTGGAAAAAAAGTGGTATTCGGGCGGGATGTCACCATTCGCCATCCGCATAAAATAAAAATCGGAGACCATGTGATCATTGATGACAATGCCGTGATCGATGCCAAGGGCGACGGCAATGAAGGCATCGTGCTGGGCGATAACGTATATATCGGGCGCAACACCATCGTGTATTGCAAGGGCGGGAATATCACGCTGAACGAGAAGGTTAATCTCTCTTCGAACTGCCAGATATTTTCCTGCCGGGACCTCTCGATTGGCGCGGGTACCATGATCGGCGCCTACTCCTATTTTCTGAGTGGTGGCGAGTATGATCAGGCGGACCCGACGCCCTACGCGGAACAATCGGGCATGTGCACCAAAGGGCCCACCCGCATTGGGGAGGACTGCTGGCTCGGCGCGCGCGTGACCATACTTGACGGTGTGACCATCGGCAGGCGCTGCGTGATTGCGGCCTGTGCGCTGGTGCATAAGGACGTGGCCGATAATTGCCTGGCGGCCGGCGTGCCCGCCCGCGTGCTGAAAAGCAAGAACGCCCCGGCGGAATAGCCATGCCCCCGCGCATCGTCCTCCTGGCGGTCAATGCCCGCTTTAGCCATACGGCGCACGGCATTCGATCGCTGGCGGCCAACTTGGGCGACCTGCGGGAAACCACCCGCCTGCTCGAGTTTGATCTGCACGCGGAGCCGGGCCTCATCGCCGCACAAGTGCTTGAACTGAATCCCGACCTGCTCGGATGCAGCGTATACATCTGGAACGTGACGCTGATGGAGGAGGTCGTGCGCCGTCTGCGGGCGGAAGGATTCGCCGGGCGCATCCTTTGCGGCGGACCCGAAGCGGGGTATTTGCCTGCATCGCATGCCCTGATTGAGCTGACGGATTACCGGGTGACCGGGGAAGGGGAAGACCTCTTCCCGGAGTTGTGCCGTCGACTTCTTTCCGGCGATCCGCCGGAGGAAAAACACCACGCGGCGGAACCGCCGGATGTGGCGCACATCGCTTTACCGTATGATGAATATACCGATGCCGATCTCGCGCACCGCATGCTCTATGTGGAAGCCTCGCGTGGATGTCCCTTCCACTGCGACTACTGCCTTTCGTCGCTTGATGGGGCCGTTCGTTTCTTTCCGCTGGACCGACTCCTCCCCGCGTTTGAAGACCTGATCGCGCGCGGTGCGCGGCGTTTCAAATTTCTGGACCGCTGCTTCAACATCCGCGATGACCACGCCCTGGCCATCCTGCAGTTTTTCCTGAAGAGAAACCCAGAGGGGATGATCATCCATCTTGAAGTGATCCCCGACCGAATCAGCCCGGCCTTTCTCGAAACGATGCGCGCTTTTCCGCCGGGCACACTCCATATCGAGGCAGGCATTCAAACCTATGATCCCGACGTGGCCAAACGCATTCAACGCCGTTGCGATGTCGATGCCGCCGATACCAATCTCCGCCACCTTGTTCAGGCCGGTGCCGTCGTTCATGCCGATCTGATTGCGGGCCTTCCCGGTGAAACGCTCGAGGGGTTTGGTCGCGGATTCGACCGCTTATGGAAGACCGGCGCTCAGGAAATTCAGGTGGGCATACTGAAGCGGCTGCACGGCGCGCCGATGGACCGGCATAGCGAGCCGTGGGGCATGCAATATAACGAAAACCCGCCCTACGAAGTGTTGCAGACTTCCTCCCTGACAGCGGAAGACGTCCGCCGCCTGAAACAGTTCGCCGATTTCTGGGAACGACTTCACAATCGCGGTCAATTTCCGGCGACGATGGCGCTGATTGCAGAAGGCGCCGACTCGCTCTTTTCTGTCTTCATGAAACTTTCTGATGCGCTTTCCACCCGCTTCCAACGCACGCACGGCATTCCAATGCTCGACCTGATTCGCGGCTTGCTGGAATATCTGACCACCTCCGGCCGCAGCACACCTGAAACCGCCCGCGCCCTGCTCGCCGATTTTCTGCGCGATGGCCACCGCAACAAACCCCCACGTTATCTGGTGGAACTGGCCGAGGGAATGCACGCAACACAAACCGCGTCCACTCGTTCGCTTAATTTTTAAGGGCTGATCCTGATCCCCCGTGGTCCCCCCTGACCTCCTAACGTTCCATTCCCTTGCCGGTAGGGTTACACCCCATAGCAGAATCACAGGCGGTTCACATAGAATGCGTACTCATCGGAAAATATTCCGCAATTGAAAGAGGACAAAACTATGAGAACGAACCATTTAATCATGACCGCACTAACGGCCCTGCTACTATGCGCAGCGACCGCCACCGCTGGATTTCCTGAAAAACCGGTAAACCTCGGAGCCGCCGGAAACTTCGTAATCCTAACCAAATCAGGAATTAGCGCCACGATTACACTACAATCTGCTGTGACCGGAAATATGGGTGTGAGCCCCATCAACTCAACGGGAATTACCGGCTTTAATCTCATCCTGCCAGCCGCAAGTCCGTTCTCCACATCGACGCAGGTCGCCGGGAAAATCTACGCCCCTGACTATGCCCCTCCTACACCTGCGTATATGACGACTGTCATTGGTGACATGGAGGCCGCCTACGCAGACGCCATAGCGCGCAGCCTTCCGACAAGTACCGAAATCGGAACTGGAAATATCAGTGGACTGACGATCCCGCCCGGCCTCCATAAATGGGGAACTTCGGTTTCAATCGACACCTCCTCCGATGTGACGCTCGATGGCGGCCCCACGGATGTATGGATATTCCAGATCACCGGCGATTTAACCCTGGGTACCGGCGCAACCGTCCTCTTGAGCGGCGGCGCGCAGGCCCAAAATATTTTCTGGCAGGTCGCCGGCGGCTCGGGGGCCCTTATGAACACCGACTCACACATGGAAGGAATCATCCTCTCTAAAACCTCCGTCATCATGAAGGACGGAGCCTCCTGTAACGGCAGACTGTATGCACAGACCGCCGTTACATTAGATCATAATCAGGTGGTCAATCCGCTCACCAACCCCGCCGGAACACCCCTTACAATCGCCATCTATATTCTGGGCGGCGATCAGGCGCTGCTACAGCTTGTGACCAATGCCGGACAAACCTATGGCGTAGAATACAAAGACAGCTTGCTGGAAGAGGCATGGCTCGAGGGCTCGGGCCCCCTAGCTGCGACCGCCAACCTCACGCAATGGATCGATCCCGACCCTGTGGTATCTAATCGGTACTATCGCGGTGTTGAAATAACACCCTAAAGAACTCAACGGAAACCATTCAGCACATGAAAGAGGACAAAACTATGAGAACGAACCATGTAATCATGACCGCACTAACGGCCCTGCTACTATGCGCAGCGATCGCCACCGCCGGATTTCCTGAAGCGCCGGTAGACCTCGGAAGCGCCGGAAATTTCACGATTCTGTCTGAAAAAGGAATCAGTGCCATACCCAGCTGTTCCGTAATCGGTGATGTGGGCGTTAGCCCCATCGGATCAACGGCAATTACCGGGTTTACTCTCATTCTGGACGGCTCGGGGACATTCTCCAAATCGACACAGGTAACCGGTAAAATCTACGCTTTCGACTATACCGATCCGACACCTGCGAATATGACGACGGCCATCGGGGACATGCTGACCGCCTACCTAGACGCCGAGGGACGGAGCGAGCCGACATCCACCGAACTCGGCGCCGGAAATATCAGCGGACTGACGATCCCGCCCGGCCTCCACAAATGGGGAACTTCGCTTTTATTAACCACCGCTGTGACGCTCGCAGGCAGCCCCACGGATGTATGGATCTTCCAGATCGCTGGCGATTTAACCCTCGATCCTGGAGCCAACGTCCTCTTGAGCGGCGGTGCGAAAGCCGAAAATATTTTCTGGCAGGTCGGCGGCGGCGCGGGTGCCGTGATGGACACCACCACACACATAGAAGGAATCATCCTCTCTAAAACCGCGGTCATCATGAATACCGGATCCTCCTGTAACGGTAGACTCTATGCACAGACCGCCGTCACATTAGATCAGAGCCAGGTGGTCAATCCGCTCACCAGCTCGCACGGCCTTTCATCGCTGACTATTCAGGCAGTAAGCGGCGAACAGATGCTATTGGAATTAACCAGCACACCCGGAAACACCTACTGGGTTGAATATAAAGACGACCTGCTGGAAGGCCGCTGGAGGGTGGCTTCGGAATTTCTTCAGGCGACCACCAACCTCACGCAATGGACCGCCTTCGGCCCGCTTCCCCAAAAACGGTACTATCGTGCTTTCGAAATGACCCCCTAAAGAATCCATTGGCCGTCCGGGCCGGATTAACCCTCCGCCCCGAAGGTACTAAGTTAAGAGATCTTCCAGGACACTAAAACCGCGGCAATAATCGAGGAGGGCAAAAGGTGTCAGAGGCAAAAGGGGTCAAGGCAAAAGGTGGGCAAAAGGTGTCAGGGCAAAAGGTGTCAGTCCTATAAATTAATGATTGATGTTAACACGCCCGTGCCCGGGGTCATTCTTCCCTCATGCCACGCAAACCGAGAATGGAATATGCCGGAGCAGTATATCATGTGATGTGTCGCGGAGATCGTCGAGAAGCGGTTTTTCGTGACGACCATGATTGTACCGTGTTTATAGAAACGTTGGGGGAGGTTTGTGCCCGCTGCGGATGGCGTATCCATGCGTATGTGCTGATGGGGAATCACTATCATATGCTGCTGGAGACGCCGGAGGCCAATCTGGTGGCGGGTATGCAATGGTTTCAGGGCACCTACACCAAACGCTTCAATGTACGGCACCGGGAATGCGGGCATTTGTTTCAGGGATGGTATAAAGCGTTACCCGTAAAAGACGAAGAGACGTATTTCTCTACCGTGGCGAGCTATATCCATTTGAATCCGGCCCGAATCCAGGGATATGACTTTGATAAGAACCGGCTGGAATCCTATATTTGGAGCAGTTATCCGGCCTACGTTCATCGCTCGAAAAAACCGGATTGGCTGGAGGTGGAGCGTGTTCTTGCGGGCTTTCAACAGGGCGATACCCCGAAGGGCCGTCGTACTTATCGCTTGCTGATGGATAAACGGTTATTGGAGATGCAGCATAGTCGGGAACCGTGGAAGGCTGATCAGGAATGGGATCGTATTCGGCGCGGATGGTGTCTTGGCGATGAGGGATTCCGTGTTGAAATGAAGGAGGTGTTGGCAGAATCGCTTCTGTCAGCAAAACGGGAATCATTCAGTGGTGAAGCCGTTCGTCGACACGGAGAGGAAATGGCTGAACGCCTGATTGTTCACGGGCTGAAGGCCCTGAGTATTGCCGAAAGCGACTTAAGCCAACAGATCAAGGGCAGTGAAGAAAAATATGCACTGGCGTGGCTGGTGCGGAAAAACACCTGTGTACGGAATGTCTGGATCAAAGAGCGCTTGCGAATGGGAACAGCAACCAACTTCTCCGATGGCATGCGCCGGATCGAGCAGGCAGAAAAAGGCGATTGGGGCTTTGCTGTGCGACGCTGCATCCAAAGCATTAAATTATAGGACTGACCCCTTTTCTTGACCCCTTTTCTTTCCTAATTCGTATTTTGTTCGCTCAGGCTATTCTCAACGTGAGGCGCTTGCCGATGGCTTCAGCAAAGTTCTCAAGGGTTGATAGTTTAATGTCCTCGGCGTGATTCTCGATCCGAGAGATGGCTGTTTTCTTCGTATGCAGGCGAGTCGCAAGCTCTTCTTGCGTTACGCCAGCTTCCAATCTGGCCTGCTTGAGAATCACTCCGATTTTGAACTGCTCGTACCCCAAATCATAGCTCTTAGCAAACTCTGGATCACGCGCTTTACGCTTCTTTATGTATTTCTGTAGGTCGCTCATTTCCTTTTTCTCCTGAAGTAATCTTGCTTGCGCTCCTCGGCGAGCCGAATGGCTTGTTGAGGTGTCTTCTGTGTCTTCTTCTGGAATGCATGCGATAGCACCACCAGCTTTCGTCCGTCAAAGAAACCAAGAAATCGAAAAATATTTCCCGCCACCTTGACTCGTACCTCCCATATATCATCGGTACTGGTCATCTTCTGGAAGTACTGCGCTGGCACGACTTCCATATCTTCCACGAGGTTGATCACCCAAGCGGTCTTCAACGCCTGTTTAGTCGAAAGCGTGTCCAGAAACTCCTCAACCGGGCTTCGCCCTGTACCGGTTTCGTAGAATATGACTTCTCTTACCATGAGCATAAGTTAACGCACGAGTTAACACCTGTCAAGCGGTGTATTTGCCTGATCTAGCCGTCGGGGGTCTCCCCCTGATCCCCGTGGATCCAACAGCTCGTGGCGCTCGGAGAGCACCACGCTACCGACTCTCCCGCCTTTGGGAGGGCCCGTGTCCTCACGGGCCGCGCGGAGAGTGAGCGCGGAGAGTAAGTGCACAGGAAGAGCGCGGAGACCAAGGGAAATATGGAATGAGCTGGAGAAAAATAAATGGACGCTGGGAACCATTCTACGCTGAAGCTATGAAAGGCAAGCAGCATACCTCCCAAGCCGTCGGGGTTAAGCCGTAATTCTTCACTTTAGCGTCCTTTTCGGATATAGCAACCGCTCCAGAGACGACCATTTCCACGACTTGTTACAAGGTGGAGGGCATCCACTTATTCGATTCTGGGAGCTCTTGACATAACCGCCGATCAGACCCATAGCCTTCGGCATGTCGGGTGTTAAGGTGAAGAATTACGGTCTGATTCTGATCCCCCGCGCAGCAAACCCGCGCGCTATCTGGTCGAACTGGCCGAGGGAACGCACGCAACACAAACCGCTTCCACTCGTTTGCTTAATTCTTAAGGGCTGTATCCATTTAGAGGTTCTTTGACGGTTTGAAAGAAGC
>CAZBEO010000112.1:0-9875 GCA_964490935.1 uncultured Verrucomicrobiota bacterium | reverse complement strand
GGGAGGGATGCTGTCCTCAGCGTCCTTATCTTTTTCTCCAGCTCATTCCTTATTTCTCTTGCTCTCCGCTTGGCCCGTGGGGACACGGGCCCTCCCAAGAGAGAAAAATGATTGTTTTTCTTACCTCCACCTCGTCATATCCGTGACGGGCAATCCTTCGCGATTTTGCATTGATCGCAAGCGGGGGTGCGGGCTTTGCAGCAGTAGCGCCCATGAAAAACAATGCCGTGCGACCACGCGCCCCAGTCTTTTTTCGGCAGGAGTGCCTTCAATTCAGCCTCGATGCGGTCGGGGTTGTCGCTCTCGGTGAAGGCGAGTCGCTGCGAGACCCTTCTGCAATGGGTATCCACGGTGATGCCGGGCTGTCCGAAGGCGCTGATGAGCAGCACGTTCGCTGTTTTTCGTCCGATGCCGGGCAGGGTGATCAGTGTTTCGAGGTCGTGCGGGAGTTTCCCGTTGAATCGTTCGATGAGTTCCCTAGCCAAGCCCCGGATATTGGTGGACTTGTTGCGAAAAAAGCCGGTGGAATGAATTTCTTTTTCGAGGGTGGCCTGCGGGAGGGCAGCCCAATCTTCCACGCGAGGGTATTTTTTAAAGAGCGGCGGGGCGACTTGATTCACGCGCTTGTCGGTACACTGCGCGGAAAGGATCGCCGCCACAGCCAGTTGAAAGGGCGTGGCATGAATCAACTCGCAATGCGCTTCCGGATACATGGCGCGAAAACCGCGCAGAATCCGCAGTGCTCTCTTCTTCTCGGAAGGCGAATATTGTTTCAAGGACATGGACACAGGATAAAAAAAGGGCGTTGCCGAAGCAACGCCCTTTATACGATTTTCAAAGCCGGAAGCTTATTCTTCGGTGGCGGCAGCGCCGTCCATTTCTTCCATGGCTTCCTTGCGACTGAGTTTGATCTTGCCGCGATCATCGACTCCGATGCACTTCACCCACATCATATCGCCGATCTGGCAGATATCCTCGACCGCATTCACGCGGCGGTCAGACAGTTGGCTGATATGGACAAGCCCGTCTTTTCCGGGGATGATTTCGACGAAGGCGCCGAAGTCTTTGATGCCCGTGACGCGACCGTGATAGATCTTGTCTATCTCGGCCTCGGCAGTCAGCGCGGAGACTTCCATGATGGCGGCATCCAGCGCGGTTTTATCCACCGCAAAGATGCTTACGGAACCATCGTCTTCGATATCAATTTGGGTGCCCGTGCGTTCGGTGATCCCGCGGATGTTCTTTCCGCCCGGTCCGATCAGCAGGCCGATCTTTTCGGGATCAATCTTCATGACATGAATGCGCGGGGCATACTCGGAAAGCTCGCTACGAGGCGCTTCGAGGACGCCTTTCATGAACTCCAGAATCTGTAGGCGGGCCACGCGTGCCTGTTCAAAGGCCCCGGCGACCAAATCCCACTCCAGGCCACGAATTTTCAGGTCCACCTGAAAACCAGTGACGCCATCGCGTGTCCCGGATACTTTGAAATCCATATCACCGCAGTGATCTTCGGATCCGAGGATATCCGTCACCAGCTCGGATTTGCCTTCACCGGTGAAGAGACCGATCGAAATACCGGCCACCGGCTTACTGATGGTCACACCCGCATCCATCAGCGCCAGACAACCCGCACAGACGCTCGCCATGGAAGACGAACCGTTCGAGCCCATGATTTCGGAAACCACGCGAATCGAGTAGGGATAATCTTCCGGCACCACCTGCAGCAGAGACCGTTCGGCCAGATTGCCATGTCCGATTTCGCGGCGGCTGGTAAAACCAAGACGACGCACCTCGCCCGTGCAATACGGTGGGAAGTTGTAGTGCAGCAGGAATTTCTTTTCCGTCACACCACCGGTCACCGCATCCACGCTCTGCGTGTCCTTCATGGTGCCCAGCGTGACCACCGCCATCGCCTGCGTCTCGCCGCGGTTAAACAGCGAGGAGCCGTGCGTGCGGGGCAACATCCCGACCTGCCCGCCCAGCGGACGCAGTTCGTTGGAGGCGCGCCCATCAATACGCTTGCCGTGAACCAGCACGTTCTTGCGCACCAGTTCAATTTCGAGTTCATCAAACAGATGGGAAAACGCCCCTGCGGCCAGTTCCGGATTGATTTCCAGGAGCTTCGCATTCAGTTCTTCCTTGATGGCCGTCACGGCATCGTGCCGTTCCTGCTTGCCCGCGACGAGCAGCGCGGCGGCGAATTTTTCGCCCACCAATTCGCGTGCCTTGTCCAGCAGGGCGGTATCCTTGACGGGTTCCGCCACCACCTTGTCCGGCAAGCCGGCCTGGCGCCGCAGTTCAAGCTGCGCGGCAATGATTTTTTCTACAAACGGCTGAGCGAACTTCATCGCCGCGACCAGGTCGGCCTCGGAGAGTTCCTTCGCACTGCCTTCGATCATCATCGGAAGCGTGCGATGGCCCACATAGACCAGATCCAGATCGCCCGCCTGAATTTCGTCGTGCGTCGGATTGATGATGAAGTTGCCATCGACCCGCGCCACGCGCACGGCACCTATCGGACCCGAGAACGGGGCTTCCGAAAGCATCAGTGCGGCGCTCGCACCGTTGATACTGAGGATGTCCGGCTCGTTCTGGCCGTCTGCCGACATGACCATGTTGTTAATCTGCACTTCATTGTAATACCCCTCCGGGAAGAGCGGGCGAATGGGACGATCCGTCACGCGCATCGTCAGCACTTCTTTTTCCGAAGGTTTGGCTTCTCGTTTGAAGAAACCGCCGGGGAAACGCCCCGCTGCATAGAATTTTTCGCGGTATTCGACTTGGAGCGGAAAGAAATCCACTCCTTCGCGTACGGTTTTACTGATAGTCACCGCCGAAAAAAGGACGGTGTCTCCGGCGCGTACAGTGACGGCGCCCTGTGCCTGCGAAGCCAGCAGGCCTGTTTCAAAAACGAGGGGTTTCCCGTTTATATCTGCTTCTACCCTGGTTATTTTTGTCATACTTATTCTCTTTTCTCCTACTTGCGGTTTGTCCGCGGTCTCATTCGTATTCTGACAGAAGATGGGGAATGGCTGAAAGAGGAATACAGGCCTTCGGCAGTGATGGCGGACAGGCCGCCAAGTACCACAGGGAGCTGTTTCGACTTAGGTGATCCCGTTTTTCCCGGGATGGATAAAAAAACTGGGCGTGCTGAAGAAAACATTAGCGACGCAGACCGAGGCGCTGAATCAGCTCCCGGTAGTGCTCGGTATTTTTCTTTTTTACATAATCCAGCAGACGGCGGCGCTTGCTGACCAACATGATCAGGCCTCGACGCGAACTGTGATCTTTCTTATGCAGCTTAAGGTGATCGGTCAATTCCTGAATACGACGCGTAAGGAGGGCAATTTGCACATCGGATGAACCAGTATCGCGTTCGTGCATCTGGTACTCTTTTTCAATCGTGGTCTTGGTCTCTGTATCCATAACTACCTTTGTAGAATTCTCTACTGCTTTCTTTCTTCTGTTTGTTTGAGCGGCCAATATAGATAGGCCCCTGTTTGTTGTAAAGCCCCATGTTCACTTTTTTCCACCATATCTCGTCCGGGGCATTTTCGTTTTCCCGCAACCCGTCCGGGGCGCATATTATTTGGTTCTCCTCGTCCCGGAATTTTCACCCGTGGCTTTAATCCTTGGTCCCTCCGGGGCCATCACCCCGGATGGGGTGAAGGTGTTTAGCCCGGGGCCGGTAGACCCCGGGTCTGCATCCCACGTTCGGCGGATTGCTCGGACGGCCTCGATGTCGAGAGTAATTTGTGCCCTCAGCGCGGCGGCATCAGGGAAGGCGCGGTCATCGCGCACTTTGCGCAGAAACTGGATTTCCATATCGCGCCCGTACAATTCAAAGCGCTCATCGAGCAGAAATATTTCCACCACCCAGGTTGTTCCCTGAAAGGTGGGGCGACATCCCACGTAGGCCGCGCCAGGATAGATCGTGCCATCCAGTTTGGCTTGCGCGGCATAAATGCCATCGGGCAGATGCACTTCGTTGTGCGGCTTGACGTTGGCTGTTGGATAGCCGAGTTCGCGCCCTATTTTATGCCCATGCACCACCTGCCCGTAAAGACTGAACGGACGACCTAACCAGCTACGTGCTTGTTCTAGGTCCCCCATCAAAACCGCCTCGCGGATGCGTGTACTGGAAATGGAACCATCACCGCTGATCACTTGCGGCACCACGGAGGTTTGTATGCCACGGGACTCGGCCAAGGAACGCAGCAGCGTCGTATTGCCCCGGTGTCCGGCCCCGAACGTCCAGTTGCGCCCAACCACGATGCGCAGCAGGCCGGGAATTTGTTCCGCCAGCAAGGCGAAAAATTCTTCCGGCGAGCGTTGCTGCATGGCGCGATCAAAACTCATCAGAATGCAGCCGTCCATCCCGAGTTCCTCGAAGAGGCCGCATTTGTGCTCGGGGGAAGTCAGCAGGCGCGGCGCGGACGATGGATTGATAACACTGAGCGGATGGGGATCAAACGTCATCACCCAGGCCTTACCGTCCGCTTCGCGCGCACGGCGAATCGCTTCCTGTAGCACGGCCCGATGTCCCAGATGAACCCCATCAAAAAAACCGATGGCCAGCACGACCGGCTCCTGCCCTTCCAACTGCTGTTCGGGATAACGGATCACCTTCATGGCGTACTTACAATCCTTTGCTAATAACGTCGTGCATGGAAATCAGGCGCGCACGCAGTTCCTCACGCGACAGGCGCAGAATATCTGCGAGCGGAAGTGCGTCGTTCAGGCTAAGCGATCCGCTCCGCGTCCGGCGCAACGATTCCAGATGCGCGCCACAGCCCAACGCTTCACCGATGTCGGCGCAAAGGGTACGCACATAGGTTCCCTTCGTGCAGCGCACAGAAAGCCGTGCGCAGGGCGTTTCAAAATCCAGCAGGCGAAAATCGTAAATATGAATGAGTCGGGCGGCGCGCTCGACCTCCACGCCCTTTCGGGCGAGCTTGTAAAGCGGTACGCCGTTCTGCTTGATGGCCGAGACCATCGGCGGCGTTTGCATGATATCTCCGGTGAGGCGGCGCATTTCCGCTTCCAGCATGTCGCGTGTCACCTGCGAGGCGTCGCGTTCTTCCAGGATTTCGCCATCGGCATCCTGCGTATGGGTGGTCACTCCCAGCTTCATCGTGCCTTCATAGGTTTTATCGCCACCCATGACGCGGTCCGAAAGTTTGGTGCCTCGCCCCAGCAGTAGCACCAGCAGACCGGTCGCAGCCGGGTCAAGCGTCCCGCCGTGGCCCACTTTTTTAAATCTAAACGTGGAACGGAACTTGGCGACCACATCGTGCGAGGTGAACCCGGACGGCTTATCCACCAGCAACAGCCCGTCGAGAGAGTCCGACGAGCCGTGCGGGAATGCCTGCGCCCTGTTCCCATCAATCGTCATGCCGCTCTTCTCCATCCGTATCCGTCGGCGGTTCATCGGCATTCAGCGGGGTGTCCCGCTCGATTTCAGCCATGATCCCGAGTACGTGATCGCCCTGCTCAATGGATTCATCGAGTCGGAACCAGAGTCGCGGTGTATAGCGTAGGCGGATGGAGCGCCCCAGATCAGCCTGAAAATCTTTGCGGTGATGATCCAGGAAACGGATCATGTCGTCGCGTTCGCCCTCGTGGCCGAAGATGCTCACATGGACGTAGGCATCCCGCAGGTCGGGGCTGGTTTTGACGCGCGTGATGGTGGCCGCCACCAGATCAAACGCGGACCCACCCAGTACACGGTGCATGTGGTCGGCCAGCGTTCGTTTGATCAGCTCATTCACCCTGACCATGCGCTTTTCAGACATAAATCACCCTTGGAATAAACGTGTTTGCGGGGCCTCGCGGAACCGCCCGACGGAGAAAGGAAAAATCCGACCGAGTTACAGGGCCTGCGTTATTCGCTCCACCTGGAAAAATTCGATGACGTCCTCTTCTTTGTAATCATCAAAATCACCGATGTGAAGCCCGCATTCCTGCGTTTCGCGCACCTCGGCGGCATCGTTCTGGAAACGCTTCAGCGAAGACAAGCGCCCCTGGAAAACGACCGACCCTTCGCGCAGCACGCGTGCATTGGCTTTCGAGGCTATGCGCCCATCCGTACAGATGCAGCCAGCCACCCGGCTTCGCTTGCCCAGCGAGAACACCTGCAGCACCTTCGCATGCCCCGTCACCGTCTCGCGCACCTCGGGGTCCAACATGCCGGACATGGCATCGCGCACCTGATCCAGCAGCTCGTAAATAATGTTGTACATTCGGATTTCAACGCCTTCGTGCTTGGCGGTTTTCTGCACGCCGTTTTCCATGCCCACATGGAAGCCGATGATGATGGCGTTCGAGGCGCTCGCCAGCAGCACATCGTTGTTGCTGATATTGCCCACGCCCATCAGAACGAAATTAACCGCCACCTTGTCGCTCTTGATATCCCCCAGAGCCTGACTGATGGCCTCGAGCGAACCCTTTACGTCCGCCTTCAGCACGATGGACATTTCCTTGGCCTTGTTTTCTGCGGTCTGACCTATCCAATCATCCAGCGACATTTTTTTCGGCGTGAGATGATCCATCCGCCGGTCGGCCTGGCGTAATTCGGCCACGGCGCGTGCATCCTTGTCGTTCTTATGCACTTCCAGACGCGCACCTGCTTCGGGCACACTCGTCAGCCCCATGCACTTGACCGGCGTGGAGGGACCAGCCGTACGCACAATGATGCCGTGATCGTTGATCAAGGACTTCACCCGCCCCCAAGAGGTTCCGCAGGTTATGGCATCGCCAACCTTGAGCGTACCATCGCTGATCAGGATGGACGCCGTGGGGCCTCTTCCGGCCTCCATCTGCGCCTCAATCACATAGCCATCAGCGGATTTGTTGGGCGTGCACTTTGTTTCGAGCATTTCCGCTTCGAGCAGAATACGACTAAGCAGCTCATCAATCCCTTCGCCCGTGGTCGCGCTTACGAGGCAGCATCCCACCTCGCCGCCCCATTCTTCCGGGGCGAGCCCTTCCTGCTGAAGCTGCTGCTTCACGCGGTCCGGGTTAGCATTGGGTAAATCCATTTTATTGACCGCCACGATGATGCAAACTTCCGCCGCGAGGGCGTGCTGCATGGCTTCGCGGGTTTGCGGCATGATGCCGTCATCCGCAGCCACCACCAGTACGGCGATATGCGTCAGATTCGCGCCGCGTGCCCGCATCGCGGTGAAGGCGGCGTGACCCGGCGTATCCAGAAACGTGATTTTCTTCTCGTTGTACTCCACCGTATAGGCGCCGATATGCTGCGTGATTCCTCCGGCTTCACCAGAGGCCACGCGAGCGTTGCGTATGCGGTCGAGCAGCGAGGTTTTGCCATGGTCCACATGGCCGAGAAACGTCACCACCGGGGGCGCATCCACCTGATACACATCCTGCACTTCGGAAGCCTTGGCCTTCTTCTTCTTCTCTTTTTCCTTGCGGCGTTTTACGGCGGCGCGGACATCTTCCGGTGTGGCGGCCAGCGATTCTTCCGCACCCGGAAGAGCGGCCTCTTCCGTAACGGCAAGTGCAACTGGTGCCGGTGGAGGGGGTGGCTCTTTTTTCGGCATTTCCAGCACCATATCGTGCTTTTCAGCCAGCTTCTGCGCAATCTTGAAATCCAGTTTGGCATTGATGGAAGCGAACACGTTGAGCTTCATCAATTCGGCAATCAACTGATTGGGCTTCATGCCCAGTTCCGTGGCAAAATCCTTCACAATGATTGGGCCGTCCACCAGAATGGTCTTGGGGCCTTCCTCTTCCTCGGGAGGCGCTTCTTCGTCCTCTTCTTCTTCCTCCTCGGGGGACGGCTCTGCGGGCTCGGAGCCCGGTGCCGACGCAGGCGCAGCGGAAAGGGTCACCCCTTCTTCGGCCAGCTTCTCATGAACCACCGCCATTTGTTCGGCGGTCAGCGCACACATGTGGTTGGCGGCTTCGACTCCGAAACCGTTCAGTTTTTCCAGCATATCTTTGCTGGAAACATTCAATTCTTTTGCTAATTCGTAAACTCTCATCAATCCTCTATCGGTCCGTTCATTGCTTCGTATGCTTTTTCGACGGCCTGATGGACCTGGTTAGCCAGTTCCGCATCAAAACCATCCAGTGCAGCGATATCTTCCAGTTCGGCAGTCACGATTCCTTCCATGGAGGCAAAACCACCATGCACCAGTTTCTCCGCTAGATACTGGCCGACGCCTTCCAATTGGGCCAGCTCGGAAATGGCTTTCGCAACCTTCTCCGCAAAATTGTCTTCTTCGGTCTGTTCGCGTTGGATATCCACCTTCCAGCCGGTCAATTTGGCCGTGAGCCGGGCGTTCTGCCCCTTTTTGCCGATGGCTAAAGAAAGCTGGTCGTTATCCACCTGCACACAGACCTTGTGTTCGGCTTCCTCTATGCTCACGTTTCTCAGTTTCGCGGGAGCGAGTGAGTTCGTCACGAACGTGCGTATATCGTCGCTCCAGCGGACAATGTCAATCTTTTCACCCGACAACTCGCGCACAATGTTCTTCACTCGGATGCCTCGCATCCCCACGCACGCACCCACTGGGTCCACTTTTTCTTCGTGTGAATGCACCGCAATTTTACTGCGGTAGCCCGCCTCGCGGGCGATGCCCTTAATCTCCACCGTGCCATCCGAAATCTCCGATACCTCGAGCTCGAAAAGACGGCGCACAAAATTCGGATGACTGCGCGAAAGAATGATTTCCGCGCCCTGCGGCGTGTTATCCACGCGCACCACATAGGCACGCAGTCTATCACCCACCTGATATTCCTCGATCGGCACCCGCTCGCGCATGGGCATCAGCCCTTCGGCGCGGCCCAGGTCCACCACCACGTCGCCGCGCTCAAAACGCCGCACCGCGCCGCTGACGATGTCGCCCGCGCTATCGCGGTACTCATCAAACACGCGCTCTTTTTCCGCCTGGCGAATTTTGTGCATAATCGCCTGCTTGGCGGTTTGTGCAGCGATGCGTCCGAAATTTTTGGGGGTCACTTCGACATCCACCGTGCCGCCCAACTGCACTTCAGGACGCAGCATCCGGGCCTTGACCCAAGAAATTTCATCGTGGATATTATTGACCTTTTCGACCACCCGTTTACGGGCAATGGCCCTGATGTCGTAGGTTTCGCGATTGATGGTGATGCGAATATCAGTGGATTCCACCACGCTTTTGCGTGCGGCGCTCAGCAAAGCCGATTCCAGGGCCTGTAGGAGGGTTTCCCGCTCAATACCCCGCTCTCTCTCCATATATTCCAATACGGCCAATAATTCATTGTTCATCGTTTTACCCTCGCCACCCTACCGCTCAAAGAACCATACCACCCGCCCTTTACGCAAAAGAGTGGGGGCAAACCCACTCCTCGCAAACAGGTCGTCAGAATCAAAGGCGGGATATTACTGACACCCCAAGACAGGGTCAAGGCCTAATTATAAATGCCGACAACCCAACAATCGGCTCGCAGGGACGCTCGCCCTCCAGAGCAATCCGTCGCCATGCCCTGAAGAGCGTCGAAATCCTTGTGTTTTATGACACCCCTTGCCCTGTCAAAACCCAACATTCGACGGATTGCTAGCTGCGGGACCGGGCTACGGCTCGGTGCCATCCTTCGAGCAGCACCTGCCGGTGCGCGGGGTCCATCTGCGGGTCGAAGCGGCGTTCGAGGCGCCAGAGCGCCTCGAGTTCCGTACGGCTTTTCCAGAGGCCAACGGCCAGTCCAGCGAGGCAGGCCGCCCCGCGGGCGGTGGTTTCGGTGATTTCCGGACGCAGCACCGGCACGCCCAGCACATCGGCCTGAAACTGCATCAGAAAATTATTGGCAGCGGCCCCACCATCCACGCGTACTTCCCGGAGGGGTGCGCCCGCTTCATCCGCCATGAG
>CAZBEO010000111.1:0-9921 GCA_964490935.1 uncultured Verrucomicrobiota bacterium | reverse complement strand
ACAGACACATCCCGTTCGTCGGTTTTTGCCCAAACATTAACGGTGAACTGGGTGCTTGCCAAAGAAGATGAATGCTCAACCTGTATATAGCTTGAAACTCCGTCAAAGGAAGCCGCACCTTGAGCGTGCCCGGCATCGGTAAATCCGACATTATAAGGCGTCCCGTGATTACCAAAAGCGCTTAAGTCCGGAACAAGGCTATCTATTTGATTGAAGTCGTAGTGCAACACCAGTCCATCCAATGAAACCGACGCGTATTCGCCTGTGACAACCGTCAAAGAGCTGTTCGATACCGTCACCCACATAAAAGGAGGTGTAAACCACCCTTCTTGCGGACTAAACTCGATTCCATACACTCCCGCAGGCACATTATCTGCAATGAACCCAGAGCTATGCCAAAGTTGCTCCTCTCCCCGTATCCGCCATTGCGGACTTGCATCCAGAACAGATGAAGGTTCGATTATGCACTGCAACCGCCCTTCTCCTTGCACCTCTCCCTGACCGCCTTGAAAAAGGGCCTCCACCTCTGCATCCGTCAACGCACCATAGTAAATCCGAAAATCGTCAATCCACCCTCTACACCAGCGCTGGGGAGAAGATTCTGACCAGTTCCATTCGCCCGCACCAATCAACAGATCATACATGTTCCCCTCATAACCGAACACCTGCTCAGAATCAACAAGACTGCCGTTAACATACAGTTTCATGTTGCTGCCATCATAGGAAACGACCACGTGCCCCCAGTCATCTATGCAAGGAGCCAGAGGGGTTCTGACATCCTGAAAGTCGCCGTACGAATTGCCAATCATTGTTACGACCAACTCCGAACCCCGTTGATAACACCACGCATAGCTTATATTATCATGCTCACGATGTTTTCCCCAGAATCCGCAATCCACGGTAGCGTTTGTCTTAGCCGTTTTCACCCATGCGGCAATCGTAAAACGCCGATCAAGTAAATAGAATTGATTACTCACGACCAGACAATCATTTGTTCCGTCAAAAAAACAGGCATTCCCGATATAACCAGAAGTAATGCTTGGCGAACCAACAACCGTCACCGTGTTTGAAAATTGGGTGATGTCTAAAAATCCTTCATCAAAAGGAAAGTGTGCAACCAAATCAGCCGACATGACAGAACATCCCCACAACAGAGAGACTATATATAAACCTCGCACACATAATTTTTTCATATCTAACACTCCCTGTAGCAATAAAATCACGAACAACCCGATTTTCTATTATCAAAAAAACCCCACTCCGTAAAGGTTGGTTTCCAGATTTCTACTCTCGCTTTCAGCCACAACCCGCCCCCGCGCAGGCCCTGCTGGTCTACGACTTCGCCTTCACCGGGACGGGTTCGCCCTACTACCAGCGTTTACCCTGCCAGCATTCGTGCGCATGAATTCGGAGGACCGATCAGGGTATGCGTGTTGGTAGCGTGGTGCTCGCCGAGCGCCACGGGGTTTCTGTCGTGTGACACCCGACCCCCATCCGCTCGGCGAGCGGATGGCTACTTCAAGCCCGGGAAACAAAAAAAACCCAAGGCATCGCTGCCTTGGGTTTAAGTTTGTTTTGCCGAAACGTTTCGTTACTCGGCGGCTTCAGCGTCCATCGGCCCTTCTTGCGCTTCCATCGGAGCGACGGTCACCGGTGCTGGAATCGCCGCAGGCATCTGCTGCGCTATAGGCGGTGACTGCATCGGTGCGGCCTGCTGCTGAACCGGGACGGCTTCAGCCGCTCCAAGCAGTGACTTGCTCTGCGTAGCGCCGGAGAAGACGATGCCCAGGGCAATCGTCGTCACCATAAACGCTACCGACAGAATCACGGTGCCTTTCGTCAGCACATTGCCGGCGCGCGAACCGAAGAGCGTCTCGCCCATGCCAGAACCAAACGCCATTCCAAGGCCTTCGCTCTTGGACTTCTGCAACAGAATAATTCCGATGAGCAGCAAACTCACAATCGCCTCAATCGAAATCAACAGATATTTCACAATGATCATAATGTACTTTCTCCAATAGGGTTTAACACGCCGCCTGAACAATCGCCAAAAAGGCGTCGGCCTTCAATGCGGCTCCGCCGATCAATCCGCCGTCAATATCCGGCTGGGAGAGCAGTTCTTTCGCATTGTCGGGCTTCATGCTTCCGCCGTACTGAATGCGCATCGCATCGGCCAGTGCCGCGCCAGCCATGTCCCGAACAATGCCGCGAATGAACGCATGCACTTCCTGCGCCTGTTCCGGCGAAGCCGTGCGGCCCGTTCCGATGGCCCAGACCGGCTCATACGCAATGATCGTATCCGCCCAGCCCTTCGCGCCCAGATCCGCCAGGCTCCCACGCACCTGCTTTTCGACCACTTCTTTCATCTTATCCGCCTCGCGCTCTTCGAGGGTTTCGCCCACGCAGACGATCGGTTTCAAATTCATGGCCAGTGCCGCTTTGGCTTTGCGATTCACGATTTCATCGGTCTCAGCAAAATAGGCACGCCGCTCGCTATGGCCCAGAATCACGTAGTTGCACATCACATCGCGCAGCATCTCGGGCGAAACCTCACCCGTGTAAGCGCCCGATTTTTCCCAGTGCATATTCTGCGCGCCGAGGTCCACCGCCGAACCGGCAATCCGGTCCGCCACGGATTTCAGCAGCGTGAAAGGCGGGCATAACACCACATCCGCATTCAGCGGATTGGGCAGCTTCGCCTTGATGCCGTCCACCAAACTTAGCGCGGCGTCGGTCGTCATGTTCATTTTCCAGTTGCCTGCAATAATTTTCTTTCTCATGAAAAGTCTCCTGTGTTCCGTTTTCTTTCTACTGTTATTTATCCGTCAGCGCCATTACCCCCGGCAGGGCCTTGCCTTCGAGAAATTCTAAGCTGGCGCCGCCGCCTGTGCTGATATGCGTCATTTGATCGGCTAGGCCGGCCTTCTGCACGGCGCTCACACTGTCGCCGCCGCCAATGATGCTCACGCAATCCGCTTTCGCCAACGCTTCGGCCACGGCATAGGTGCCGCTTGCAAAGGGTGCCATTTCGAAGCAGCCCATCGGGCCGTTCCACACCACGGTTTTCGCACCGGCCACTACCTCGGCATACAATGCGGCGGTCTTCGGTCCGATGTCCAGAGCCATCCAGCCGTCTTCAATACCGTCTTTGTCCACCGTTTTCGTTTTGGCATCGGCGGAAAAGGCATCCGCCACAATATTATCCACCGGAAGGAGCAACTTGACGTTCTGCTTCTTAGCCTGGGCGAGAATCTCCTTGGCCAGTTCGACCTTGTCTTCTTCCAACAGGGATTTTCCGATATTCACGCCTTCGGCCTTGTAAAACGTATAAGCCATGCCGCCGCCGATCAGCAGTGCATCCACTTTGCTCAGCAGGTTCTTGATTACATCGATTTTTCCGCTGATCTTCGCGCCGCCGATGATGGCCACAAACGGGCGTTTCGGATTAGCCACCGCGTTGCCCAGATATTCAATTTCCAGCTCCAGCAGGAACCCGGCCACGTTTTCCTTGAAAAACTGCGTCACCACGGCCATTGAGGCGTGGGCGCGGTGCGCGGTTCCGAAGGCATCGTCCACATACACCTCGCCGAGTTCGGAGAGTTGACGCGCAAATTCTTTCTGTTTCGCTTTCATTTCCGCTTTGGCTGCGGCCTTCTGCTCATCGGTGGCGTCATCCGCCAACTTGGCTTTGCCTTCCTCTTCAGCATGAAAACGAAGATTTTCGAGCAACAGCACATCACCCGGCTTCATCGCATCGGCCTGCGCCTTCACCTGGGGGCCCACGCAATCCGAGGCGAACGCCACCGGACGACCCAGCAGTTCCGAGAGCCTGTCAGCCGCCGGTTTCAGGCTGAATTGCGCATCCGGCTTGCCTTTGGGGCGTCCCAGATGGCTCATAAGCACGAGCGAAGCGCCCTGATCCAGGACATAGTTGATGGTTTTGAGAGCCGAGGTAATGCGCGTATCGTCGTCCACTTTGCCATCCTTCAACGGCACGTTGAAATCCACCCGCATCAGCACCTTTTTGCCCTTCAAATCCACATCACGAACAGTTTTCTTATTCACGCTAAAAACTCCTTCAACAATTTATACGCAAGCGGTTCCGCTTTCAGAGCCAAGGAAAATGCCACAAAGCCCCTGTAAAAGCACGGCTTTTTTGAATTTTTATCAGACCTGAAAACAGTGGCGCAGGCCATCTCATGCGGCCTGTCGGGCTTTGGCCCGACATCCTGCTAGTAAACCACAGCGAGTATGCTGTTGTGTCTTGGCATGATCGAATGGAACAGATACATTCTTCCAACACACAGACCATTCCCAAAGGATAAGAAAAACGAAACAGGATGAACGACCACGCCAAACGCTTTAACTATGTACCCTCCATCCGCTGCATAGTCCCTCCCCAGGCCTGGACAAACTCCACCGTCACGCTCGATGAAGCGGAGTCGCACCACCTGGTCCGGGTGCTGCGCCTCGTCGAAGGTGCCGAGGTGCGCGTGCTGGACGGTGAAGGACGCTGGGCGGACGGTGTGCTCGAGTTGGCCCACAAAAAAGCCGCAGTGGTCCGTTGCGGGGCCGTACAAACCGAACCGCTCCACCGCCCTAGGGTCATTCTCGTTCAGTCGCTCATCAAACACGCACGCATGGAACTGGTCATTCAGAAGATGGTGGAGCTGGGCTGCGACGAACTGATTCCCGTCGCGGGCGACCGCTCGGTGGTGAAGGAAAAGAGCTCCGGCGGAGAGCATCAGCGCGAACGGTTGCAGTCCATTGCATTGGCCGCCCTGAAACAATCCTGCGGCTACCGACTCCCCCTCATTCATGCACCAAAACAACTGGAAGAGGTTCTGGAATCACTCCGGGACTGCCCTTCCCGCTACTACGGTGCCCTCGAACCCGAAAGCCGAACCTTCCGCGCAGCGCTGCGCGGCCTCGAACCAGTACCCGAGCAGATGGCTCTCTTCGTGGGCCCCGAAGGCGATTATTCCGAGCGCGAACGCACTCTCCTCCGCGAGGCGAATATCACTCCGGTCAGCCTCGGCCCCACCGTCCTGCGCTCCGAAACCGCCGCGCTCTACATGCTTGGTGCCGTGCGGTACGAATTTGACGAAAATACTTGAGGAGGCTTTATGAAAATCACACGAATCTATACCGGGGCCGATGACGAATCGCATTTCGAGGACATCGATATCCCGCTCCAGCCAGGGGGAAATTTCGGACGTCTCTCCGAGGTCTTTCCGGTTACGGGGATGATCTTCCGAGAGACGGACGCGGACTATGTGTACGACTGGCATCCCGCCCCGCGCCGACAGTTCATCCTCATGCTGGATGCCGGAGTGGAAATTACCGTGGGCGACGGCACGCAGCGCGTGATCGAAGCCGGTGAAATCCTGCTCGCGGAAGATACCGCCGGGCGCGGACACCTCAGCCGCGCCATCAACAAACGCCCGCGAAAATCCATCTGCATCACGCTGGACTGAAGGGAGGGCTGTCGAATTTTTGCAAGGTTGGGACAACGACGAAGGCGGTGGCCCTTTTCCCCTCTTGGGAGGGCCCGTGTCCCCACGGGCCAGGCGGAGAGTGAGCGCGGAGAGCAAGAGAAATAAGGAATGAACTGGAGAAAACAAAAGGACGCTGAGGACAGCATCCCTCCCGAAATTCTCGACCCTTGCTTCTCTGCGTTCAAAACCTCTCCAACCTATCGCCGCGTCGCTCCTCACGAAAAACCCGGAAGAACTTATCTCCCATTCGCCCTCCACCCCGTTTAAAAAAGGTCACGGACGGGAACTCCATGCCACAGGATATGATCTTCAGCACAGAACATCGCAAACTATTGTTTGCATAAAGCAATCCGTCATGTCGCCCTGGAGTGGAATAGACCCTTCATCGTGGACAGCATCTATCGGGTCAAGCTGGGCCCAAAATCAGACGGGTTGCTAGAAACGCCTTCAAGTCCGGAATAGCAATCGTGCCGAAATGAAAGACGGAGGCCGCCAACAGAATAGTCGCTCCCGCCTCGACCGCTTCCAGGAAATGCTGCATCGTACCCGCTCCGCCGGAGGCCACCACATCCGCCTGCGTGACGGCGGCAATCTGACGGATCAAGGGCAAATCATAACCGGTCTTCGCGCCATCTGCCGCCTTGCTGGTCGGCAAAATACATTGCGCTCCGAATCCATCGACTCGCCGAACCCATTCCAGCGCGTCCATACCTGTCGCCGTGCGTCCTCCATCAACAAACACCTCATAGCCGGAGGCGAGCCCCGCATTCCGATCCACATCCACCGCCACCACCACTTTCTCAGGGCCGAACTCAGCAATCATCTCCGCAATCAGTTCCGGCTTACGAAACGCGGCACTGCTGGTCGATATCTTCGAAGCGCCGGCAGAAAGGACATCGGCGGCAGTCCGTATGCTGGAAATACCCCCTCCCACGGTAAAGGGAACGGTGGTGACCTCCGCCACTCGGCGCACCACATCGAGCATCGTCGCGCGCCCTTCCACCGTTGCCGTAATGTCCAGCATGGCCAGCTCATCCGCACCGGCGGAACAATAAGCCGCAGCACAGGCCACCGGGTCCCCCGCATCCTGAATATCCACAAAATGAATCCCCTTCACCACGCGACCGTTCTGCATATCCAGACACGGCATAATCCGTATACTCTTCTTCATCAATGACCTCTTCCTTCCTTGTGCGCTTTTTTTTTCGCTTCGGAATCATGCCCCGCACGCCGCCTTCGCGCAAGTTCTTCCTCCACCTCACCCCGAATAAAACTACTTCCTCCCCCCCGGCTTGACATTGCCTACGGATAGCCTTATATACAGCCCGTTTTGTTTCCAAGGCCAGCGTAGCTCAGTTGGTAGAGCAACGCATTCGTAATGCGTAGGTCGACGGTTCGATCCCGCCCGCTGGCTCCATTTTTTTTGCGGCTCCTTGACCTGCCCCCTTCGCAAGGCGCCCGGAAAGCCAGGCCGCGATGTATCTGATCCCACCGCCGCGACAGATTACTTTCCTTGAACAGGAATACTTCCGCGCACACCTCATTCACGTGGTTCCGTCCTGCCCCAACGATGCGCTCCCCGTAGAACAGCTTATCCGTGAATGGCTTCGCGTCGGCGTGACCGCTTCGTGTGAAGGCAGAAACGATTCGGCAAATGCCCTCCTCTGTTTCACCCTCGATGCCACGCTCAAACGGGAAGAATACGCCATCGACATCACCAAGGACCGCATCGACCTGCTTGGCGGTTCGCCACCGGCGCTCTATTATGCCGCCCAAACGCTTCGGCAGATCATTCGCCAGCATGGCGACGTGCTTCCGTGCCTGCACCTGCACGACCAACCCGACTATCCCGTGCGCGGATTCTATCACGACGTTTCGCGCGGAAAGGTGCCAAAAATCGAGACGCTATTCTCCCTGATCGAGCGCCTCGCCCATCTCAAAATCAATCACTTCCAACTCTATATCGAGCACCCCTTTGCCTTTCGTAATCATCCCGAAATATGGGCCGGAAGCGATCCGCTGACACACGAGGACATCCGCGCACTGGATGCACATTGCAAACGGCATCACATCGATTTTGTTCCGTCCCTCAGCACCTTCGGCCATTGCTACCGGGTGGTGCGGAATCACCGCAACCAACATCTCAATGAATACCCGTACAATGCCACGGAACGCCCCTTCTCCTTTCGAGATGCCATGACGCATTACACACTCGATTGCCGCAACCCCGAATCCCTCCGCCTCATGGAGGAACTCATCCGGGAATACGGCGAGCTCTTTACCTCGTCCTTTTTTAATATCTGCTGCGATGAAACCTTCGACCTCGGAAAAGGAAATAATGCCACGGAAGCAAACCAGGTGGGCACGGCGCCGCTCTATACGGACTACCTGAACGCCCTCATCGCCATCGTACACGACCTGCACAAAACACCGTTCTTCTGGAGTGACGTGGTCTTGCATCATCGCGAGGCGCTTCCCAGTGTATCCACCGATTCCATCCTCCTACATTGGGATTACGCCGCGTCGCCCTCCGAAGAAAAATGCCGCTACCTCCACGAAGCCGGACGACCCTATTACGTTTGCAGCGGCGTGGATGGCTGGCGCAAGTGCTTTAACAACATTCCCAGCGCCTCGTTGAATATCCTGCGGCTCGCACGACTCGGGAAACAATACGGTGCCGGTGGATTCATTAACACCGACTGGGGCGATATCGGCCATATCAACTTCCTCTCCTCCTCGTTCCACGGCATCGCCCTCGGTGCCGTCTGCGCCTGGCAGGTCCCACCATCTGAAAAAACCGAAGTGCAATGTCTGGAAGAGATGGACCGCGCATTCGCTCTGCTCGAATTCGGCGATGCCTCCGGCGAGATGGTGCAACTCATGCGCGAAGCCGCGCTGAATCAGTGCGTTACTTGGGGCGATGTCTCCATGTGGCGCGATCCAAGTCCCGATGTGCCCAATGCCTGGCGCGATGCCGACACAGGCTTTCCCGCCGCCATACTCGCCATTCCTTGCACCCGCCTGGAGGAAAGCCAACGCCGACTCTACGACCTGCAAGCACGCCTGCAAGCGCTCCTGCCCAACTTGCACCTGCAAGACGAGCGCTTCGGCGAAGAACTCCTGTGCAGTCTGAACGGCATCAAACTCATGCTGCGTATCGGACTCATTTTTCACGCCGTGAAAAATGGCCGCCTCTCCGAAGATGCACCCGCCTGCGCCAACGCACTCCGCCGACACGAAGGCCGACTTTCCGCACTCTGGCATCACCGCAATCGTCCGTCCGAATACTATCGCCTCCGCATGGATATCCTCGATGCCGCCGAACAACTCGAGCGGCTCTATATCGACTCCATAAACAGGAATGGGAAACAGCATGAGTAAAGAAACGCCCAAAACATCCGCCTACATCTGGTTCGATAGCGAATTCACCTCGCTCAATCCCGCCGAAGCGCATCTACTCCAAGTCGCCATGATCATCACCGACACCTCGCTTCAGCGCATCCTCCCGCCCGAGTGTGATGTGCGACTCTCCGTACGCCTGCCCGACGATGCCCCCGTCAGCCCCTGGGTGCAGGAACATATTCCACAACTGGTTGCCCAATCGCGCTCGGAAGATGCCCCGTCCCTCGATACAGTGGACCGGCTGCTCGTCGAACGCATCATACAGGCAGTGGGCACCATTCCATCGGACATAACCCTGCGTCCCGTCCTGGCCGGAAACAGCATACACGCCGATAGGAGTGTGATCCGCCGCCGTCTCCCGGCTCTCGCCGCCACACTGCATTACCGGATGCTTGATGTCTCCACCTGGAAAATAACTTGGATCGATCATTTCAACGGAGAACCATTCCCCAAAGACCAGCCCGACAGCATTCGCGCCTGCGGCATTCCTCCCGCTGAAACACTCGCCGGCGGCGAACATGATGCCTATTACGACGTGTGCGCATCCATCGCCGAATACCAGTACTACCTGACCCGCCTAACCTTGCAACCCCCTCACTAGCAATCCGTCGGGCTTTAGGTGCTTTAAAAGTAAGCGTCCGGGGAATGACCCCACCTCCTGCGCGTAGTTTTTGCGTAGCCGTCTGCTCGCCGAGCGGACGGAGGGCGGGGTATCACTGCCAAGGAACCCGTGGCGCTCGGAGAGCACCACGCTACCAACACGGCCATCTCCACACTTGGGCGGCGCATGGCTCATGCGCCTTTCAGCGTGACACGACCCAACGCATCACCTCGCACCTCGATTGTTCTTGTGCAAAGGTGCCGCAGAACGAGGGCTTGGGAACAGCGCGGGCCCCGGAGTCCGTGTTACAGGGGTGGCATGCCTTCGTGACGGAAGCCCATATTGATTATCCACATAAAAATCAGGTAACAGTTTAGCGGATTTCGGGAGGACTCATGAGGTGTCGCCTACCGGCAGGTT
>CAZBEO010000110.1:0-10153 GCA_964490935.1 uncultured Verrucomicrobiota bacterium | reverse complement strand
ACCGTGCGGATACAGAGTATGTCTTCCAACGCATTCAGGAAGCTCTGCCACATCTGCGTGACGATGCGACCGTGCTGGTCTCCTCGCAAATGCCGGTGGGCAGCATCGCGCAACTGGAAAAATCGGCGACCCCACTGAATAAACAGCTGCACTTCGCCTGCTCGCCCGAAAACCTTCGCCTCGGTAAAGCCCTGGATGTCTTTCTGCATCCGGACCGCATCGTGGTGGGAGTACGCGCGAAAGAAGCCCGCGCCCTCATCGCCGAACTGCTCGCCCCCATCACCGACCGAATCATCTGGATGTCGCCCGAATCGGCGGAAATGGCCAAGCACGCCATCAACTCTTTTCTGGCCCTCTCCGTGGCCTACGCCAACGAACTCGCGGCCCTCTGCGAGGTCACCGGTGCGGATGCCAAGGAAGTCGAGGCGGCGCTCAAGAGCGAGCAACGCATCGGCCCCGGAGCCTACCTCTCTCCCGGCCCCGCCTTCGCAGGCGGCACCCTCGCACGAGATGTCGCCTTCCTGAACACCATCGGCACCCGCGACGATCTAACCATCCCGCTCATCGCCGCCATCCGCCCGAGCAACAATCACCATCGCGGCTGGCTCAACCGGAAAATCGAAGCTCTCTTCGGTGAACAACGCGACGCACCTATCGCCGTGTGGGGCCTCACCTACAAACCGGGCACCGATACGCTGCGGCGCTCCTCCTCGGTCGAGTTGTGCCGACAACTTCGCAAACAGGGCTTCTCCGTAACGGCCCATGATCCGGCCTTTGAGTCCCTGCCGGATGAACTGAACGGCCTGATGAATTTTTCCGCCGATCCGATCGAGGCCTGCCGGGGTTGCGAACTGCTCGTGGTGACCACGCCCTGGCCACTTTATCGCGACCTGCCCGCCGACGCCGTCGCGCAGGCCCTCGCCCCAGGCGCGACCGTGATTGATGCCTCGCGCTTCCTTGCTCAAACCCTCGGAAAAAACAACCACTTGAAGTATTTAACCATAGGCGGATGCAGATCATGAAGCTGACCGGAAAACGAGCCCTCATCACCGGAGCCAATCGAGGACTTGGCGAAGCCATCGCCCGCGCCTTTCACCGCGAAGGCGCCTCCGTCCTTCTCTGCGCTCGCGATGAAACACCCCTGCGCGCCGTCGCCGATTCGCTCAACGCCGCAGACGGTACGAATCGAGCATGCTTTATCTCCGCCGATGTCTCTCGCACCGACGACATCGACCGGGTGGTCGCCCGCGCTGAAAAGGAATGGAACGGCCTCGACATCCTCGTCAACAACGCGGGCATCTACGGTCCCCTCGGCAACCTGCATGAAATCGACTGGTCGGAATGGGTCCAGGCCATTCAGGTGAACCTACTCGGTTCCGCCGCCATGGCACGCGCCGTCATCCCCCTCTTTCTTCGACAGAACAGCGGGCGCATCATCCAGCTTTCCGGCGGCGGCGCCACCAGTCCCCTGCCCCGCATCAGCGCCTACGCCGCATCGAAGGCAGGCGTCGTCCGACTCGCCGAAACGCTCGCCGTGGAATACCGCGCCCAACAGATTTTTGTGAACGCCATCGCGCCCGGCGCCCTGAATACGCGCCTGCTCGATGAAGTACTCGAGGCCGGACCCGAGCGCGTGGGCGCTGCTTTTTACAACAAAGCCATGCAGCAGAAAGAAACCGGCGGGGCGCCCATGGAAAAAGCGGCAGCACTGGCCGTCTTTCTCGCCTCCGATGCCGCGCACGGCATCACCGGAAAACTATTCAGTTCAGTTTGGGATCCCTGGCAACGAATCGAAACCTTCCGCGAAGAACTGATGAACAGCGAGGTCTACACCCTGCGCCGAATCGTCCCTGAAGATCGCGGATTCAACTGGGGGGAATCATGAGCGCATTGCGTGTGGGAATCATGGGTTGCGGCCTGATCGGGCGCAAACGCGCGGGAGCACTCGCCGGCGCGCAACTGACCTGTTGCGCCGATCTTGATGCGGCCAGGGCACAAGCCCTCGCCAAGAGTTTCGGATGTGCCGCATGCACTCCGCAGGAACTGCCCACCCGCGACGACGTGGATGTGGTCATTGTCGCCACACCGAACAATGCCCTAGCGGAATGCACGATCCAAGCTCTCGAAGCCGGACGTCATGTTCTCGTGGAAAAACCCGCCGCCCGGAATGTCGCCGAACTCGAGCGCGTGCGCGAGGTGGCCTTCCGTACCAGTGGACTGGTGCGCGTCGGATTCAATCACCGCTATCATCCCTCGTTCATCAAGGCCCGCGAGCTGTACCGTGAAGGCGTGCTCGGCCCCATGATGTTTATCCGCGCCGCCTATGGACACGGCGGACGCCTCGGCTACGAAAAAGAATGGCGTATGCAGCCGGAAATTTCCGGCGGCGGCGAACTGATTGATCAAGGCGTTCACCTTATTGACCTATCCCGCTGCTTCCTCGGCGAATTCACCGAAGTCACCGGACGCGCCGAAACCCTCTTCTGGGATGCCCCCGCCGACGACAATGCCTTCATGCTCCTGCGCACCCCGGAACGTCAAACCGCCTTCCTTCACGTCAGTTGCTCCGAATGGAAAAACCTGTTTTCTTTTGAAATCTACGGGCGCAACGCCAAGCTGCATATCACCGGGCTCGGCGGAAGCTATGGCGTCGAAAAACTGACCTGTTACCGCATGTTGCCCGAGATGGGCCCACCCGAAACCACCAGTTGGGAATATCCGCGCGGCGATACCTCGTGGAATATCGAATTCGCGGAATTCATCGAAGACATCCGCCTGCAACGCACCCCCGACGCAGGACTCGACGATGCCCTCGCCGCGCTGCGTGTGGTCGAATCCATTTATCAACAATCAGGGAGCGTATCATGAGTGATTTTATTTCGGACTTTCTGCACGACAGCACCACCATTATCGAACGGCTCGACCGCGGCGCCATTGCCGAGGTAGTTAAACATCTCGCCGCCCTGCGCGAACGCGGCGGACGACTCTTCCTCCTGGGCGTCGGCGGCAGCGCCGCGAACTGCTCCCATGCGGTAAATGATTTTCGAAAACTCGCCGGCATCGAAACCTATGCCCCCACCGATAACGTCTCGGAACTGACTGCACGAATCAACGATGAAGGCTGGGCGGGCGTATTCGTCGGCTGGCTGAAAGCCAGCCGCTTTCGCGCCGACGATGCCATTCTGATCATGTCCGTCGGCGGGGGCGACCGCGAACGCAATGTCAGCCCGAATCTGGTGGAGGCCATCGACTATGCCCAATCCATCGGCGCGACGGTGCTGGGCATTGTCGGGCGCGATGGAGGCTATACGGCGAAAAAGGCCGATGCCTGCGTCGTCGTTCCGGTCGTCAACAGCGAAGCAGTTACCCCGCAGACTGAAGCCTTCCAAGGCGTCGTCTGGCATCTTATCGTATCGCACCCGGACATCAAATTTGCACCGACCAAATGGGAATCGGTTGCCAAAGCTCATTAAGCGGCAGAAAGGGAAACACAGACCATGCAGAAGGATTCAAACAGCATCAAGGAACCAACACCCGAAGCGCTCTCGCTGAAAAATCTGAAGGTGAAAATCTTTTCAGACGGCGCGGACATGGATTCGATTCTTGAGGCGCAGTCCGCCGGAATCGTCAGCGGCTTCACCACCAACCCCACCCTGATGGCGAAAGCCGGTGTCTCCGGCTACATGACCTTCGCACGCGAAGTCCTCAACCGTGTACGCGACTTGCCCTTTTCTTTTGAGGTCTTCTCGGATGAAATGAGGGGCATGAAGGAGCAGGCGATGGTCCTGCATAATCTTGCAAAAAACGTCTACGTGAAAGTGCCCGTCACCAACACCCGTTCCGAATCCACCGCGGGCGTCATTCGGGAACTGGCGGCAAAAGGCGTAAAACTGAACGTCACCGCCATCATGTCGCTTCGACAGGTTGAAGAAGTGGCCGCCGCCCTTTCGCCCGAGACGCCCTCCATTGTATCCGTCTTTGCCGGACGCATCGCCGATACGGGCCGCGACCCCATTCCCCTCATGCGCGAAGCCAAAGCTATGCTGGCACACCTGCCGAAGGCTGAACTCCTATGGGCCAGCCCCCGCGAAGTGCTCAACATCGTTCAGGCTGACCAAATCGGATGCGACATCATCACCGTCACGCCCGATCTCCTCGCCAAATCGAAAAATCTCGGACGCGATCTCGACGACTTTTCCCTCGATACCGTCAAGATGTTTTACAACGATGCCTGCAAGAGCAATTTCTACATAGTCTAACCCACGGAGAGCCATCATGATTATCACGAGAACCCCCTTCCGAATCACCCTGGGCGGCGGCGGAACCGACCTGCCTTCCTTCTATGAGCAGCACGGCGGCTACATCTTCGCCATGACGATCAACAAGTACATGTATATCTCCATGCACCGCCTGCCCGTCACCGAACGCAAGAGCATCATCCGCTACAGCAAGGTCGAAACCGTCTCTTCCCTCGATGAAATCGCCCACCCGCTGGCACGCGAGGCCCTGCGCATGCACAACGTCAACGAATTCATCGAACTCAACAGCCAGGCCGACCTGCCCGCCAAGACCGGGCTCGGTTCCTCTGGCGCCTACCTCGTCGGACTCCTCACCGCCATCCGCGCCTACAAGCGCGAAATCGTACCCTTGCAGCAGCTCGCCGAAGAAGCCTGCCACATCGAGATGAATATTCTGAAGGAGCCGGTTGGCAAACAGGACCAATTCATGGCCGCCTTCGGAGGATTCCGTACGCTTGAAATTGAACGAAGCGGCAACGTCACGGTCGGTGCCGTACCCATTGATTTTCATACGGCCAGTGAACTCGCACACAAAGCCCGCATGTATTACACCGGTATCCAGCGTTCCGCCAACACCGTCCTGCGTCAGCAGGATGGCGCCGCACGTCAGACCGAATCGCCCGACCACACCCGCGTGGTCGATAGTCTTCTGCGCATCAAGGAAATCGGACGCGACATCGAAAAGGCCTTCCGCGAAGGCGACCTCGATCGCTTTGCCGTCCTCATGGATGAGCACTGGAAAAACAAAAAACAACTCTCCCGGAATGTCAGCCTTTCCGTACTCGACGAACTCTACGAACACGTCAAAAAAGAATTCGGCGTTCTCGGTGGAAAGATCATCGGCGCGGGCGGAGGCGGATTCGTCATGCTCTACTGTCCTAAAAACGGACGGGCGCTTGATGCCTTCATGGCCGCGCAGGAAATGCCCCCGATCTCCTACTTCCCCTCTCTACAGGGATCACGTGTCGTGGCCGACTTCTCCGGGTTCGACGATTTTGAAACCCAGTTCACTTCCTGAGGCGCAAGCGATGAAGCAAACGGTCATTCTGGCGGGCGGGATGGGCACACGCATTCAAAGCGTGGCCCACGACCTGCCCAAAGCCCTCCTTCCAGTGGCCGGACGCCCCTTTCTGGACCACCAGTTGCGCCTCCTCGCAAAAACCGGCGTCACCGATGTGCTTCTTTGCATCGGCTATCGCGGCGACCAGATTGAAGCCTTTGCGGGTGACGGTTCCTCCTGGGGACTCAACATTCAATACGCACACGAAGACCCCGCCGCACTGCTCGGAACCGGCGGTGCCCTTGTGCAGGCTCGGTCCCTGCTCGCACCCGTCTTCGGCGTACTCTACGGCGACTCGTACCTCCCCTTCGATTTCAGCGCGCCTTATGCGGCCCTCGAAACCTCTGGTCTCCCCGCCCTCATGTGCGTCCACCGAAACAACCATCAATGGGACCCCAGCAACGTCCGGCTGAGTGGCGATCGCATTGTCTTCTACTCCAAAAAAGCGCAAAAGGACGAAGCCGACTGCATTGACTACGGCTTCTCCGTATTCCGGCGCGAGGTGTTTGAACCCTATGCCGAAGGCCCCTTCCCGCTCGATCTCGCCACGGTCATGAGCCGCCTAGTGGACCACCACCAACTCGCTGCCCTCGAAGTTCCGCAGCGCTTCTATGAAATAGGAAAACCCGAGGGACTCGCCGAACTCGACGCACTACTGCGCAGGGAGCAAGCCGATGAATAATCCTTCCGCGCATGAAAAACCCGCCGTATTCCTTGATCGCGACGGCACTCTGAACCAGATGGTGTATGACGAGACGCATGGCATCATGGATTCACCGCGCCGCCCCGAACAAGTGCGCCTCGTCCCCGGCGCCACCGAACTCATTCACCGACTGCGCGAACTGCATTTTGAAATCATCGTGATCACCAATCAACCCGGCATCGCCAAGGGAACCCTCACCGAAAAAGAACTCGACGCCGTCAACGACCGGCTCGCCGAACTTCTGCGCGAAAAAGACGCCGCCTGGGATGCCCTTGAATGCTGTCCGCACCATCCCTCCGAAGGCAACCGAACCGAACTCGTCGGCCCCTGCGACTGCCGCAAACCCAAGCCGGGCATGCTTCTCAAAGCCGCATGCGAGCGCGGCCTTTCGCTGCGCGAAAGTTGGATGATCGGCGACGGCCTCGTGGATGTTCAGGCTGGAAAAGCCGCCGGATGCCGAACCATCCTGCTCACCAAACTCAAAATCGAACAGATCGAACGCTTCATCCATCTCGACGCCATCCCCGATCATATCGCCCCGTCCCTCTCCAACGCCACCGACCATATTTCCAACCATTGGAATATGCCCTGAGGGTATCGCTTAAAAAGTTCCAACCATTGACGCCACCGACAAAAGTCTTTTGAGCACAACGGCTCGCGAGGACTCTCGCCCTCCAACAACGAGAATTCCGAGTGTTTTTCATTATTCAAGCTGGAGGGCGAGCGTCCTGCCTTTGCCCTTTTGGCCTGGGTACTGCTCGCCGCTGGCATCATTCAGGGTGAACTGGACCCCCTGAACAAACAGGTAGGCAGCAGCAGCCCGCAAAGATGATTCCCGCTCGTGCTGTTGAGTTCGCCCTTGCCCATTTTGAGTATATACTGCATCATTTTGTCGCCTGTCAGGTTGGCTGTTCGTTTTCTTAACGACTATACGATCTGTTACAGTCCATGAGGTAACGACATTTATTCAGATATTATCCAACAGATTTAGGAAGATGTTAAACTCATAGTGTGCGAGTAATTTTATGCGAAAAAAAGATATTGTAACAGTGCTGATGTTGTTACTAGCTTCATTAGTGGTTCGTTTACTATACCTAGGGCGCTGTGATTTATGGGGTGATGAAGTTCTATTGATTACAAGTGCCCTACTTGGTTCATCTCCGTCAGATGTTATTTCGAATTATTGGCATAATTATGTTGTGGCTTATGGTTGGCTGCCCGTTCCTGCTGTGGTTAGCAATGTCGGCTATCATATTATTGGGAAAATGGCTGAAAACATCCAAGCGAACAATCTGCTGATACGCCTCCCACTCACGCTCATTGCTTCGTTTTGCCCGCTATGTGTTTACTGGTTGGGACGACAGCTTTTCAACAGGCAGGTAGCGATTGCAGCATCCCTTGTTACGGTGTTTTTTTATTACCCCGTCTATTATTCCCGAGAACTTCATGCCTACCCCATATTGATGACATTCTGCCCTCTTTTCCTTGCATTGTACTTTCGTGTATTAACGAATGAACGGAAACGTGCGCTGTTTGTTGGGTTGCTATTTCTTTGTGGCGCACTACTCGGGTATGCGCATTATACGTGTACATTCTTTTTGGCAGGGATCGGTTTTTTCAACACGCTGTTACTGCTCTATTATTTCTTTAAAAAGCGCAATGATGCGGTGATGCTTAAAGCCTTGTGCCTTGCAGAAGGGGCCCTTGTTCTTGTGGGCGTGCTGGTTCTTCCTCTTTTCTATCGCCTCATCACGGAACAATCGCCACATCTGGCTATGAGTCAGGGGCTATCCTTTTTTGTGATCGCGAATGATGGCGTTGTCAAGATGCTGTTTGGAAATCATCTCCTGCCGACGGTGTTGGCATGGGGATTGGTTCTACTAGGTGGTGCCTCTATCATTAGGCAGCGGAAACCAATGCAAATAATGTTCTTATGTATTTACGCTATGGGTGTTTTCGCCATAACGGTCGCAGCCTTACGCACACAATATGTAAGTTCAAGGTATTATTCTTCTCTGTATTCCATGTTGTATCTAATCATTTGCGCGGGCCTTTTCGAACTGATTGCGCTGTTCACAAAAGAAAATAAACGGATGCAAAGCACCGCTTTTTTTGGAGTCCTGACAATAGCACTTGGGTATCACATGATCTTTGTATTGCCGTATTACTACAAAGCGCGAGACAAGTTTTTACCTTATGGGCAAGTGGCTCGCTGGATGAATGTTCATATTCCAGCTGGCAACCCTTTCATGTTTGAGTGTGGGAGCTGGGAATTTCGATATATCCCTGCGTGGTTTCGCACCCCAAATTTGATTCCAGCTGCTCGTATCCCTATCATGGATCAAACAAAATCGGCTTTGCGCGAAGTTCAGACCTATGTCATGAATAAATTCCCCCTGTCTGCATATATTGAACGAACTGAACTTGTCGAATGGGAATACCCTCGCAAGCACTATCAGAAAAATATCACGCTTTATGACAAGAGTGTATGTCACTTGGAGGCGGCTGGCCTTTCTATGCAGTTCCGCAAGAACAATGATTTCATTGGGTCGCTAACCATTCGCTATAATGATCGTGATGATGCCATTGATCTGGCAAAAAAAGCTGGGCAGGTTTTATATTTTGATTATACCGGCTGGGGATGCGTCGCACTGGAGCAAGAGCGATACATATGGGGTACTCAGCAGAATAATGAAATCAGGATCGTTAACGTGCTTGGAAAACCCGTTCAGGTTGAATTGAAAATTTTCGCATTCCTTTCTAGTTCAGGTGCGCCCGTTGCGTTGAAGCTGAGTTACGATGGGAAAGACATAGGCACAACTCACTTGCAGAACCACCAGTTGTCGAGCATAAGGGTGCCGAAAATAACCGTTGCGGCCTCCGGTGGAGTAGTACGACTCCAAGGGGCATACAATGGGTGGTTGCTTGTTCCGGATATTCAGGTAACGGAGTTGAAAAGTCAGTGATTATGAAAAATATATCCATTGTCATTCCCATATATAACGAAGAAAAAACGCTCGATGAGCTATGGAGGCGACTCTCTCCCGTTACTAAAAATGGGGACTATGAGTATGAGATACTTTTTGTCGATGATGGCTCCAAGGATAATAGCCTCGCTATCTTGAAGAATATTAGTCAGGAACATAAACATGTTAAATTGATTTCCCTGTCGCGCAATTTTGGACATCAAGCAGCTCTTAGTGCAGGGATTGATCATGCCACCGGGGAGGCTGTTGTTCTAATGGATGGCGATCTCCAGGATAGGCCCGAGGCCATTGTTGATTTGGCGGCTAAATGGCAAGAGGGGTACGACATTGTTTATGTCATACGTGGGCAGCGTAAGGAGATGTTTCTTTATCGTTTTGCATTTAAGTTATTTTACAGAGTTATGCATATGATGTCGGGGGTTGAAATGCCTCTGGACAGTGGAATTTTCAGCATCATGGATCGCAAGGCCATTGATGTCTTAAAAAAGATGCCCGAGCGAAATCGCTATATCACAGGGTTGCGTGCCTACACTGGATTTAAACAGACCGGAATAAAGGTAGACCGAGAAAAACGATTTTCAGGTGCCACGCGGGTAGGCGTTTCTGGCTTAATAAAGCTCGCGCTAGATGGCCTTGTTGCTTTTTCTTATGCTCCGTTACGGCTGATCATTTTTCTAGGCTTTGGCACGGCCTTTGTTGGTATGACTTATATTTTGATTGTTCTGTATAAAAAATATGTTTCACATCAGGCCATCCTGGGTTGGAGTTCGATACTCGTTGCCATTCTTTTCCTAGGAGGATTGCAGTTAATAACCCTAGGCATCATAGGTGAATACATCGGTCGAATTTATGAGGAAGTAAAGCAACGTCCTTATTATGTGATTGGTGAAAAAGTAAATTTTGATGAGCGGGACGTGTAATTCCATATTATGCCGTTGAGTGTCGTATAGCCCTCAACCCTCGTCCATGTTCTAGTCATTCTTTTTTACATCAAGACGAAGATCGTTCCGGTCAGTCCCTAGCAATGAGTTGATAAAGGACATCGCCTCGTGGCTGGCGACAACTACATTTACCCATCAACGACAATTACATTTACCCATGAAAT
>CAZBEO010000109.1:0-10405 GCA_964490935.1 uncultured Verrucomicrobiota bacterium | reverse complement strand
GGGCACCGCTTCTTCGATGGTGCTCGATGGATACCCTGTGAGGAAATGAATATGACGCTCACCGGCACAGGCGAACTACACGCCGCCGTCTCGTTCCGTACCGACCGCTCCGCCCACGCCGTCTACAACCTGCGCACCAAAAAAGGAACCTATCTGGTCGGCGATGATGCCGCCCTGGTCAGCGGAGGCGTCCTGAAAGATCTGCATACGGAACAACGTTCCCTCACGATCCAAAGCCTGGCCTTGCACCTTTAAGGCAATCGGAGGCGCGTGCTTGTGCGAAGAGTGAGGCGGAGTTGAAGCATCTCCGGGAGGGCGAGCGTTTCCGCGAGCCGGGCGAAGAGTGAGCGCGGATAGCAAAAGAAATAAGGAATGGGCTGGAGAAAAATAAAAGGACGCTGAGGACAGCATCCCTCCCGAGCGCCAAAAACACCAACCAATATTTTTCCAATCATTGGAAACTTTTTTCGCTGTTTTTCCAATCATTGGAAACCTTCTTTCCGCCTGCTCGGCACCTTGCAACCGGGTGCCTGAATCAAACCCCGCAAATAATCAAAAAATCCCCTCGGATTTTTTCGGCGGAGTGCTACTCTTTCGCCAACTTAACCGTTCGGAGGGCTACGCGACCATTTATGAATATACTGCTCGTCGTCGAAAAACTGGAAGACTGGCCGCTCACTATTGGCGGCGTGGAAGTCATCACTGCCAAAAGCTACCTGACCGACCAAACCTATACGCGACTCCAAAAAACGCGCGTTTACAATCTCTGCCGCTCCTACCGCTATCAGCAAACCGGCTACTACGTATCTCTCCTCGCCGCCGCACGCGGACACCGCCCCATCCCCGATGTCTCCGCCATGCGCGATATGCAGACCCAAGTCATCATCAAGCTCAGCTCCGAAGATATTGATGAACTTATCCAGCAAAGCCTCTCCAAAATTCAAAACAAAGAATTTATCCTCAACATCTACTTCGGGCACAACCTGGCCAAACGCTACGACCGACTCAGCACGGCCCTCTTCAATCAATTCCGCGCACCCCTTCTCCGTGCCAAATTCGCCTGCAACCGGGGTCACTGGAGCCTCGCCCACGTCACCTCCATCGCGCTGAACGACGTGCCCGATTCGCACCGACCCTTCCTCCTCGAAGTCGCCACACGCTACTTCTCCGGTCGTGCCCCTAGGCCGCGACAGAAAAGACCACCCCGCTTCTTCATGGCCATGCTGCTCAACCCCACCGACCCTAACCCGCCCTCCAACGAAAAGGCTCTCAAGCTCTTCGAACGCGCTGCCGAACAACGCGGCATCGACACCACCCGCATCACCAAAGAACAATTCAGCATGCTCCCTGAATTCGATGCCCTCTTCATCCGCGAAACCACCTCCGTCATAGACCACACCTTCCGCTTTGCCCGCCGCGCCGAAAAAGAAGGTCTCGTCGTCATCGACGATCCCCTCTCCATCCTCCGCTGCACCAACAAAGTCTACCTGGCCGAGGCCCTCCAGCTCCGTAACATCACCATGCCCAAGACTCTCATTGTCCATCGCGACAACATCGCCAACATCGTCGACTCTGTCGGCCTCCCCTGCATCCTGAAAAAACCCGACAGCTCCTATTCCCAGGGCGTACACAAAGCCGACACCGAAGAAGAACTCATGGAAATGGCCCATCGCCTTCTCGAAAAATCCGACCTCGTCGTTGCGCAGGAATTTCTCCCCACGCCTTTCGACTGGCGCGTCGGCATCATCGACAACGAACCCTTCTACATCTGTAAATACCATATGGCTGAAAACCACTGGCAGATCGTTCACCGCGATGATGGCGGAAAGGTGCGCGACGAAGGTTACGTTACAGCCGTACCCATGCACAAAGCGCCCCTCAAAGTCATCAAGACAGCCGTCGCCGCCGCCAAAGCCATCGGCAACGGACTCTATGGCGTCGATCTAAAACAGATCGGCTCCAAAGTCTACGTCATTGAAGTCAACGACAACCCGAGCATGGATGGCGGCGTGGAAGATCAACTCCGCGGCATCGACATCTATGGAGCCGTCATGGACGCCTTTCTCGCCCGCCTCGAAGCCCGCTACCAACCCCCATCGGGGTCAGCCCTTAAAAATTAAGCGAAAAAGATTTTTTCTGGGCCTTATCTATTGAATCATACGGCTTCTTTTGGCAGCCTGATCTGTGAAAGGAGGCTTTATATGAAGCCATTGTTTAGTTGTCTATTGGTCGTCGTGCTTGCTGGAATCTTTTCGGGTTGCGGGAAGAAGGAGCCCATAATACCGTCGGAGCCAAGTCCTGCATTCAGTTATACGGATAACATATCATCAGAGATGATTCCGGTGAATGGTGTTTGGGGTCAGGTCGACGGAACTCCTTTCAAGCCAGTGACTAGTTATTTTGAACCGGGGCTCGAAGGTTGGGCTTTGGTGATCTGTGAAAAGGAATTTGAATCACCTGAAGATATTTTTATGGATGACAGCCGTGCGCTCGTGCTGGAGTTTGCCAAAGAACCGGCAGCAGGCAAAATCTATACTGAACCCATGGGGTTTTCTGATGAACTGAATGGCTATCTGATTATGCCGACCGGGACCGATGAGGATGGCGATGGCCTACCTAATTATAGCCCATGGAACACGGAAAACGCCTATTTGGTGGAAATTACGGATTGGGAACTCGGTTCCTTCGATCCCGAGGCTTCCGATTTTCAAGTCAAAGGAAAGGCTTCTGGAAAATTTGCTATATGTCTACAGAAGAATGACACATATGCCCCATCTTGGGTAGCAGGCACGTTCAAGGATGTCCCGATACGCTATTCCGGCGAACCGAGTTGGGAGTAAGCCGGCTCCCGCTTAATCATGGATAGAGGTCAGGACGAGGGAGGCCTTGCCGGTGCCGGTGGATGAACCGGCGGTGAGGTCGATGGCCTGGAGTATCCAAGGGTTCTGCAGGGCGGCGGCCTGATTGAAAAAGACGGTTAGCGCGGAAAAATTCAGGTTGGTGGCGGTGATCCGGATGGTTTCACGGACCCAGGCATCGACCACGGGCTCGGCTCCGAGCGGGGTCCACTGGGAGACGCTTTGCTGCTCCAGCAGAGGACGCAGTTTTTCGATGGGTTGGCGGGATTTGTCGGGGAAGGCGTTGTACTGCTGCATGGCGGCTTCGTCTTGGTGGGCCTGTGCATGCAATACCCACAAGGTTTTGAGGGTGTCCTGTTTGCGGAGCAGTCGCTTTTCGGTGGCTCGGGCCGTGGCGGAGGCGTGCCATAGAAATGCCGTGCCGAGGGCGATCAGTGCCAGGGCAATAATCCAGGGAATGGGAGATTTATTTTTTTTCACGGCGAATTCCCTTGAGCGTAAAGTGAACCATTTCGTCGGCGCCGGCTTCGCGTCGTTGCAGGTCGATTTGGTAGCCGCTGGTTTGCAGTGGCTTTCCCAGATGAGTTGCGGCATCCCAGCGGTCGGCATAGCCTTTGAGTTCCAAGCCGTCGGTCTGGAGGGCTAGGTGCTCAATGGTTATCCGATTTTCGGAGGCGATGTGCAGGATTTGAAACAGCAAGGCCTCTGTTGGGCGCGCGGCCATGTCGGAGAACGCCCCGAGGGTGTCGCGACGTTCTTCGAGGATGCGTGAAACAAAGGGCACTTCTTGTGCTTTCGGAGCGGATACGCCCCCGGTAATTTGGCTAACGGTCTGTTCGATCTGGCGGTCCAGCACGTCGTTTTGCCTGTACACCATCGCTTGCCAGAGAATACCCGTCAGGCAAAGAAACAGTCCGAGAAGGTAGAGCCAAAGGAGGGTGTTGCGTCGGATTTTTGTGTCTTGCTGAAGAGCCTTCGGATGGGCAAAGGCTTCGGTGCGAAAGTTGTGAAAGGCCGTGGATGGCGTTGCAATCAATCGGGCAAGGGCCTGGGCAACAGGGGCGGCGGCGAAGAGTCGATCGGCCTGCTGAAAGGTGATGGATTCAGGCAGGTTCAGGGCTTGTTGCAGAGTGGTGCGCAGCTCGGTCGGCGCGGCACCCGGTCCGCACCACATCCAGTTCAATGGTTTTTCGGCCTCTTTGCGATGGGCGTGCAGGAACAGGCGGGCCTTGGCGGCCCAAGCATCGCACTCCGGCTGCGTGTGAAGACCATCAGCGCCGGAAGCAATTTGCTGGGCACCGCACAGCATTGGGCCTTCACCATAGAGCAGGAGGGTTCGATTGCGTCCAAGGCAAACCAGCATACGGGATTCGGAAGTGGCTGGCGGATGGGCGGTCAAGGCTTCCTGCCAAAGAGCAATGCCTTCATGTTGAATAATCTGCGGGTCCAATCCGAGAGCGGCGCATTGCTCAAGGATGCGACGGAGCGTTTCGTGGCGCACAGCTACGGCCAATGCCCGGGCTTCTCCCTCTTTTGCATGCACGGAAAGCAAGGCGTATTGACATTGAGCTAGGTCGAAGGGCAACTGGGTGTTCAGCAGTGCTGGAAAAACGCGCACGGCCTTGCGGAGTGAAGGAAAGGGCGTGGAAAGCCAACGGAATACGCTATCAGCAAGGCAAACAGGTGCGGTGAATACGGGGTGTTCTCCAGCGGCAGCGACGAGCAGGCCTTCGAGTTCGCGCCGCTCGACCTCAGTGGGCGGCAGGGTGGCCTGCCAAATCACGCGGCTTTTCCCGCGGCGCCTCAGGTCCGTACGCACCAGCATGGCCAGAGGGCCGTCCAGTTCCAAGGCATACGCTGTTCTAAACCGATTTTTCATGAGCGACAGAGTGCCAGTTGGACTACATGCAGAGCAATAAATATTTTCTATAGAGAGTTGGACCCGGAGGGGGCCGGGGGATAATAGCAGTCCCAGGGTCTGGCGACCCTGGGCTATATACCATCACCCCATCCGGGGTGAAGGAGAGTGGACCCCGGGTGGGGAAAGACACCTTATCCGGGGTGAAGCCAACGGATTGCTAAAGCATCCATTGCAGCACTTGTACGTTTCCATCGGTCGGATCGCGTCGGACTAAAGCAAGCAGCTGGGCCGTGTGATCGCCTTGAAAGGCGCGAATGCGTAACGCATAAACCGTGCTTCGCACGTCTAAAACCTTCCGCAGATAGTCGGCTTTGACTGGATCCACAATGGCCATGAGCGGATCGAGCGAAGTCAGCGGGCCGTTGGCGCGAAAGGTCAGCAGATAATCCACCCAGGCGTCCTGCCCGATTCCGGCGATGGCCCGGAGCAGCGGGGCGGAGGCGGTGTTGACATTGATGGGCACGGGCGATCGACGAGAGATCGGAATGATGGTGAGATAATCCCGCAGGGTGTAGGAGGAGGAAGAGCGGGCCCGTTCGTGACTGTTGGTCAGGTAGTCTTTGGAAAACCCGGCGACCTGGGTGAGTTCCGACAAGGTATTAAGCCAGGCGTTTGGGCAGCGGTTGGAGAGGTCATTGTCCGCATACCAGTCGGATTCCCGGAAGCCGTCTTCATCAGGGTCTATCCAGTCGGTCAGGGCCTGTATGCGGTCCACGGGGTTATAGTCGCCCAGATAGGTCAGCATATCCATGAGTGCGTCCTGTGCGAGGAGGTGTTCATTTGGGGTGGCTTCAAACCAGGCGTTATTGAGGTCGAATTTACTGTTTTGATCGGTGATTCCAATCCAGAGGGATATCCCGGTTGGGGTGACATATTCGATACTTTCTGCCCAAGCCTCTTTGGGGTGATCGGTCTGGAGGTCTTCATCATCGGCGAGCTGCCGCATGGCTAAGAGGGCGGCATCGGTCAGGGCGGTATTCAGTTGGGCGGTGTGGAGGATGGTTTCCCTTTCGCGAAGCCGCAGGCGTGAAAGAAAGAGCATATTGATGGTCAGCGCAGCGGCGAGACCAAGAATAATCAACACTGGCAGCAAAATGATACCGGTTTTTTTAGATGTACGCTGAAGAGGCTTCATCGTGTGGCCCTCTGTTGATAACGTTTCTTCTGCGAGGTTCGATCGCGCCCTCGGCACCAGAGTGTGACCAGTAGAAACAGGCTTCCAATGGCGATGTAGAGCAGGCTGAAGCGGAGCCAGTTCATCAGCGTGGTGTGCTTAAATGCAATCAGGCTGGCGACCAGCAGGCTGAAACCGATGAAAAAACACAGGGCGCTCAAGAGGGGCATGAGTGCCGCGGCCTTTTCCCGCCGGGCCCGCCGGGCAAGAAAACGTTTATCCGTGGCCGCGTGTGTTTGATAACTGCTCTTCATAAGCGAAGCCCTGTTTGTTAGCGCCCTTTAAAGCGGTAAATTGCCCGATGGTGTATAAAAAGACAAGAAAACTTGATAATTGCTTTAGTCTGTGAAAAATTCAGCCTGATTTTTTGGAGGAATTGATTATGCGATGGATAAAAATAGTGATGGCGGTAGCGGTGGCGTCCGTTTTTGTGAGTGGGCCGGTGCTTGGGGCCAAGGCGTCGCGCGCGACCAGTGCGTTGACGGCGCGGGCCTATGAGCAGCTCGATCAAGGAGATGTGACGGCGGCCAAATCGCAGTTTATCGACATTATTCAGCTTCATGGCGGTGATCAGCAGGCCCTGCTTGGTCTGGCAACCTGTTTGTATTTGAGCGATGATTCCGCGCGGGCCAAGCGGACAATTAACATTGTCCTCCAGCGTAATGAATCCTCGGCGTATGCGCATGCGTTGATGGGAAATATTCTGTTGAGCGAAAAGGATGTGGCCGGGGCGGAGCAGGAATTTCGGCGGGCCATTCGCGAGGACCCGAAGCGGGCGTCTTTCCGCAACAATCTGGGCGTTCTGCTGCGCGAAAAGGGTGATTTATCCGGAGCACAGGCGGCTTTTCTTGAGGCACTGGAACAGGATTCCGGTTACGCAGAAGCGAATTATAATTTGGCCGCCCTGCTGGTTTCCGGGGAGAACCCGGATTATCGCCAGGCGAAGCGATATTATCGGGCCGCCAAACGGGCGGGATTTCCTGCCGATCCGACGCTGGATGAGTTGCTGAAATAAGCAATCCGCCAGGCGTTGGGTATAGCCCTACCCAATAAATTCCATCACGATAATGGGTGCAATACACACCTGGGCGACATGACGGATTGCTTCATGCAAACGTCCGTTTGCGATAGGTTCTCTCTCACTCTCCTCGCTCACTCTCCGCATGGCCCGTGAGGACACGGGCCCTCCCGGGAGGGACGTTGTCCCCAACGTCCTTTTACCTTATGAGCCCATTCCTTATTCTCCCTCTCACTCTTCGCACGTCCCGTGAGCCGTGGGTGGGCGCTATTCCTCCCAGCGGCGGCGATCAGTCAGGAAGAGCTGGTCCATATCCCCAATGGGAAAGCCCTGGGTGAGCGGAAAATCGGCTGGGATGCGGCCTTCCAGAATGGGAAACCAGGTTTTATAGGAGCCGGTCAACAATTCACTGACGTAGGGTTTATCGCGCGTGATGGTGGTGAAGTACATCCCGCTGATGCGTTTGGTGTAGTCGTTGATTTCATAAAATTCATTGATGTTGGCTGGCAGCAGCAGCGAGTTTCGCCGTCCATACCAGGCGGTCGCCCAAGGCATATCCGAGCAGATCATTTCCGTGGGTAGAAGCAGCTTGCAGATGTGGTTGATATAGGGGGGGAAATAGGGCGGATAAGGAATGCCTACGCGGGGGGGAAGCAGTGAAAAGATCAAGGGCAGGGCACAGAGAAGAATGAAAACAATCAGCACGCCCATGTTGACCAGTCGTAATTCAAAATCGAGGCGGTCGAGGAGCATGAAGAAGAAGACCGTTCCATAAAGAATCACCACCGGCCACAGGATATGCAGCAGGCGTGCGGTAGCCGGGCCGAAGAAGGCCGCAAGTGCCAGCAGCAGTACCAACGCCAGCAGCAGGCACCACCGGAAAAGATGCACTTGGTTTCGAACGAACCGATAAAAAAACGTGGCAAAGAACAGACCAAGCAGAATGCCATCGCCAAGGGTCGGAAGCGTATTTTTATAGAGGTTGGCGAATCCGCTCATCCACTTGGCTTTTAGTGCGCCGACGATCTCGCCCAGCTTGAAGGTGGGTGCGAGGGTGCGCTCCAGCAGGTCGCCAGGGAACATCGAACTGTCGGCCAATGCAGTATAGGGTGCCAGCCCCAGGAGGCCGCCGCTGACATGATAATTACGCGCCAGCCAGGGCACCACACAAAGCGTAACCGTCAACGTGAAAAGCATACCCCAGAGAAAACGCCGTTTGGGAACGGAAAACACGTAATACAGCAGTACGGCGGGAACCAGCACAACCGTTCCATACCGGGTCAAAATAGCCAGAGCACAGGCCAGGGCAGAAAGAATGCAAAAGATGAATCGCCGCGCCCAGGTGACCGGCATATCCGGTTTTCGGCTGCTCCCCGAGAGAATCGCAAAGTAGAAGGCCAGCGTGGTGAATAAGGTGGCCACGGAAACGCCCAGACCGGATACGGCATCCGCCCAGACCACGTTGCTTAAAAAGAAAAGCGAGACACTGATGAGGGCGATGCGCCGATCAAAAAGACGCACACCCAGCAGAAAAACGAGAAGACCCGTCAGCAGTGTGGCGAGATGACCGATGGGAACCACCACCCACTGCTCCGGCGGGTAGAGATAGGAAGCGGCGTCGGCATTGAAGTTATAATTGACGGCCCGGAATCCGGCAGCCAACAGGGCGGGATACACCGGCGGATGCAGAATATCCGGATGGCGCTCAATCATGGGGTCGTGCTGTGGGGTGTTTTCGATGAGATACCACATGCTGGCCGGTCGAACGCACTGGGTGATGAAACTTTTCGTCTGCATCAGGTTGCGCCCGAGTTGGGCGTAATCCATGGCCTCGGCTTCTTTGAGCCCCTTGAACTGGGTCACGGTATAGAGCAGCATGATCACCAGTACGCCCAGAATATACAGTCCGTGCTTGATCAGCTTCAGGCCAATGCCCACATCGACGTTGTATACGAGGTCTTGGATTCTTGATTCAAATGGTTTTATGGCCACGGTTTGCCAGCTCCTTGTTCAATTTTTGCGGGCGATAGTACGGCATAACCCATCACCGGCGCAATGCTGATGTATGCAGAAAGAAAAAGCCGGCTCCCATCCGGTCGGCGAACACATCAAGAACACATGCTCACCCACGGTCTGGAAGCCCGTGCTACGAGAAAAACCAACAAAATGGCCAAACTCCACTTGTGGTGAATGTCATGTCAGGCGTGCAGGTGCAGATTGGTGGGCGGGTCTGAGCGGACGAGTCGGGCAAGGGATTCCGCATCGTTGAAATTCAGTTGATCCCATTCCTCCACGACGATGTATGGGCGCGATGTGACCAAATGGCGCAGATGTTCCGTGAACTTTTTTTGCAGTTCTTCGGGGGTGGCATCGGGGTACGTTTGTGCCAAAGAGAGGGCCCGCTGGAAGAGCCATTGCGCCGTGTTTTCATCCGGCTGATTCAGGTCCATCGGGCGACCTTCGGCCACGGCGTCGGCCCAGGAGCGCAGCAAGGCGATCGGCGGTTCGTTGTTGTTTGGTATGGGTTCAGTGGCGCGGAAGAGCGGGGTGGCGCCTGCGGCGAGAATTTCCCAGACCCGCTGATGCATGCCTTGAGTGATGTTCAGGTGCAGATTCCATCGGGCACCCTGATAGGCTTTGTTCAGTTCTTCACCGTGTTCTACGTTGCCGTGCGCATACCGTGCGAAGCGGGGGTGCTCACTCCAGCCGTGTCCGTAAAGATGAATATCGAGTCCGGCTTGATCAGCCCATTCAATCACCACATGGCGGTAAATGGCATCGTTGAGTTTCCAGTAGAACAAGCGCAGAAGGCGCTCATCTTCGCCCTTCTCCTTCAGTTGCTCTAGGGCCATGCGGCATTCATCGTATTCGCAAAGCAGTTTCAGAAAAGCAGATCGGTGGCACTGGGTTTGTCCTGAGCGATGAATTTTCCACAGTCGGTCATGAATCGCCTCGACCGTGGCGCGTGAAATGCCGAGCGGCTCCACCTGAGGCACGATGCGTTCCTCCACCAAGCGTTCGGTCGGCAGGCCGGTATTGCTCATGAAGGCCAAGTCGCAAGCGTAACGGGATTGATCGGCGGAGGATAGTGTCACGGGATGAAAGACTCGGGTATCAGCCGTTATGGGCAGCATCACGAGTCGATCCGCCGGATAACCGTACAGCGTGGTCAGTTGCTGATTCGCATAACCGATCACTAGGTCACGCCGTCCGCCTTCTGCATATCGGGCCATGCTCTCACCGGCGGCACGGCAGAACATGTTGTCCATTTCATCCTGAATCCATGTTACAAGCAGCATCCGGCGTGGGTAAATGTCCTCGGCTTCATAGCGCATGTGATCAATGAAAAGAAAGAGGTCGGGTTTGAATTGGTGTATGGCCTGCGCCAGATGGAAGGGCGTGAGCATGGCCTCCATTTTCAGTTCACAAACGTC
>CAZBEO010000108.1:0-10514 GCA_964490935.1 uncultured Verrucomicrobiota bacterium | reverse complement strand
CCATCCATGCCATCACTCTTCCGCAGTTTCCTCTGAAACCTCTTTTTGCTCAAATTTTGGGCAGGAGTCCGTAGCGGCGACTTCTTTCTTATGAAAAGAGCACCATTGCATGAAGGGATTGACCACGTAATGCACGCAATACCGGCAGAGTGTCTGATTTTCTCCCTCGTTGAACACCTGCACCGGACGGGGCCGGTCGGCCTCCGAAAAAATAGTCTGCGCACGCTTCAGCCTGAACGGGACCGACTCTTCGTCGGCATACACATGCCCACAGCAGGAACAGGTCAGCGATTCCCCGGTCTTTTTAAAACCCTCATACACCGGTTTGCGCAGCAGCAGCGCCTCGCGTCCGCAGGCTGTGCAAATCAGTTCATTGCTCTTTTCCGTCATCGCCCGATCCTCCGCGACACCGCTCCACCGCCTCGCGCAGCACCTCGGCCACGCGCCCGAGTTCCTGCGCAAACTGATTGGCTTCCACGGCGCTCATCTCCGATTGCCCCGCCGTCTTGCTCACGCTCTTGATGTTGTTCGAGACCTCGTAGGATTTCACCGCCGCCTGGCCCACATTGAGCGCCATCTGCTTGGTGGATTCGGAAACGCCCGTCACCGTTCCGGCGATATGCCCGGTGGTCACCGCTTGCTCCTGCACGGTCGAAGTGATCGCGCTCGATATGTCCGACACCTCTTCCACAATACGCGTCACCTGCTCGATGGCGTGGACGGCAATATCCGTACTCTCCTGAATTTCACGAATCTGATTGGCGATTTGTTCCGTGGCCTGCGCGCTCTGCCGCGCCAGTTCCTTCACCTCGTGCGCCACCACGGCGAATCCCTTGCCCGCCTCGCCCGCACTCGCGGCCTCGATCGTGGCATTGAGCGCCAGCAGGTTGGTCTGATCGGCAATGCCGCGTATCACACCAACCACCTCGCCGATACGGCCCGCCGAGCGTCCCAGCCGCGACATCACGTCCTGCGCCTTTTTGCTCTCTGCCGTCGCCTCGTTGGCAATCTGCGCCTCGCGCGTACAATTTTCCACCACGCCTTTAATCGAGCGCGTCATTTCCTCCATCGCATCCACCACGCTGTTGGCCGACATCACCAGGTCGGATGCCGTACTGGTCATGATCTCGACATTGGCTGAGAGTTCCTCTCCTGCGGCATCCACCGTATGCGATTCCCGGCTCATCTGCCGCGTACTTTCCAGCAGGGTGTTCGACGACCCGGACAGCTTCTGCGAGACCTCTCCCAGCAGTCGGGCATTCGACATCACATGGCCCGCCGTACGCCCCCAAGAAACGCCCAGTCCGCGAATCTGCTCGCCCAGCGAAGCGAATACGCCATCGTCCTTGTCCAGAGTGATGAGCACATCAAAATCACTCGCGCCCAACTGCCGCAGCGCCTCGTGCAGCACCCGCACCGGACGCCCGATCCGCTGCGCGTAAAACAACCGCACGGCAAGACAAGACAGCGCCAGGCACACCAGCACCCCGCCGCCCATATACAGCGCCAACTGGCGCGCAGGCACGCACCATTCCGACGCACCGCAAACGCGCACCACGCCCGAAAACACGCCGCTCCCCTCCGCCGCGCCTCCGCCGCACATAGCCCGGTTCACCGAAAACACGGCAATGCCTGTCAGCACCAAGCCACTCAACCCCACCAACCAGAAAATCAGCCAAACCAACCGGTTCTTCAGCACTGCGTCTTTATTCACTTTGCGCCTCCTTATCATCCATTACTGCATTCAGCTCATTTTCCGCATCCGCCGACGGGTTCTCTCCGGTCACGGCCAGCACTTCCGGCAATTTCAGCACCGTCAGCAGAGCATGCTCCACCCGCACCACGCGGTCCACAAAATATCCATCAATTCCCGCCACATGCGCCGGGGCCGGTTCCAGCTCATGTTCATCCTCCACCACCAGCACATCGCCCACTCGATCCACCAGCAAGCCCACCGCATCATTCGAAAGCGTCGCATGCCTATTCTGCCGCACCAGCTCCGCATTCGTTTTCAACACAATGATCCGCGAGGCGGGCGCGACGCTCCGCCCGGCCAGCCCCAACTTGCGCGCCAAATCCAGCACCGTAATGATTTTCCCGCGCAGGTTCATCAATCCAAACACGTAGTCCGGGCAAAGGTCCACCGGCGTCGGAGTCACCCCGTGGCACACCTCCGTCACCAGCAGGATGTCCACGCCCAGCCATTCTTCTCCGATATAAAAGGTAATGAATTGCCGCGACATCACCGGTACTCCTCCGAGAAGGTTTCCGATTCAATTCCATCCAGGTCAAAAAGGTCCGCGCCCGTACGCTCGGGCAAGCCGAGCATCCCGCCACCCGAGGCACCCGAAGCTGAGAATACGCGCTCGAGCGTAATGCGCAACTGCTCTTTGTCGATCTTGGACTCATAGGCGTCCACACCCGCCGCCAGTGCCCGGTTCAAATAGCGCGTCTTCGAGATCGAGGAAAGCGCCACCACCGGAAGCTCGTGCAGGCGGGACGAAGCACGCACGCGCTCGGTCAGTTCAAAGCCGTCCATGCCCGGCATTTCCAGGTCCGTCAGCAGGAGATCATACGGGCGACGATTCAGCAGATCGAGCGCCTCGACGCCGTCCTGCGCCACATCCACCGAACAGTTCAGCGACTCCAGATACTGGGAAACCAGGGTCCGGAAGAAGAGCGTATCCTCCGCCAGCAGAATCCGTTTTCCGCGCAACAGTTGTGGTTCACCCTCCTGCTTATACACCTCTGGGTCCACCGCCTCGAACAGGCTGTAGATGTCCAGAAAGAGCGTCAGTTCATCCCGCAGCAGCGCACTGCCCATGATGCCCGTACCCTTCACGCGGTCCCGATCCAGCGCCACATTCCAATCCAGCACATCCTCCACCGAACGACACAGAATCCCCATCGGCTTCTTCACCAGCTTCGGAACCAGCATGAAATAATGCTCCGGCGGCTCCGAAGGGGCATCCACCGGCAGATAGTCATGCAAACGTATCACGCGCAGCGCATCTTCCTTGTAATTCACAAACTCCCTATGCGCGGACGTATAGATATCAGCCGCCCGTATTTTTTCTATGCGTGCGATCAGCTCCTGATTCACCGCCAGCAGATCATTCGGCGCATTGCGAAAAAGGAGCAGATGCTGTGTTTCCGTTTGGCGACGGCGCTGTTCCTCCTCCTGCCTCGCCTGCACCTCGCTGTTTTCATCTGGAAACTGAAGGCCCGCATAATTCACGATGCCCGCCGTATCCAGAATCAGCACAATACGCCCATCGCCCAGCACCGTCGCCCCCGAATAACACGGACACTGCTTCACATAATCGCTCAACGGCTTCACCACGATTTCTTCTTCATCCAACACCTGATCCAGCAGCAATCCGAAGCGGTCCTGATTGCTCTTGATCACCGCCACATACTGCGCACGCTTCGGCACGCCCTCCTGCGGCTCTTCCGCCTCCGCACCACCGATCCGCAGCATCTCCGCCACATTCACCACCGGAAGCAAACGCCCGCGCAGCCGAAGCACCGGCGCACCACGCACCGATTCCAACGCCACCTCCCCCTTCAAAATCAGCAGCTCCTCCAACTGCACCTGCGGAATCGCGAAGAGCCGATCGCGTACACCCACAATCATTGCCGGTGCCACCGCCACCGTCAGCGGCAGGCACAACGTCACGCACGTCCCCTGCCCCAGCCGCGAATCCAAATCCACGCTACCGCCCATCTTTTCCACATTACTCTTCACCACATCCATGCCCACACCGCGTCCCGAGACGCCCGTGATCCGCTCCGCCGTGGAAAAACCCGGCAAAAAAATGTACTTCAGCACCTGGCGGTCGCTCATCCCCTCGGCATCCTCCGCACGCGCCAGCCCGCGTTCCACCATCTTGCGCCGCACCCGTTCCGGGTCCATTCCCCGCCCGTCATCCCGGATACGAATAAACACGCGCCCGCCCTGATGCGTCGCGCTCAGGGTGATGCGGCCGGTGGGCGGCTTGCCCTGCGCCTCGCGTTCTCCGGGTGGTTCGATACCGTGGTCCGCGCTGTTGCGCAGCAGATGCGTCATTGGATCGCTCAGTAATTCAAGGAGCGACTTGTCCAGCTCCACCTCACCGCCCTCGATGCGCAGCTCAATCTGTCGGCCCAACTCCGACGCTAAATCCCGAATTACCCGCTTAAACCGATTAAAGAGATTTCCCAGCGGTTGCAGGCGCGTACTCATCACCTTATCGCGCAGACCCGTGGCCACCCGGTCGATATTGCGAAGCGCAGGCGTGAATCCGTTCACCCGGTCCGAAAGCTGATCCGAAAGCATCAACAGTTGATTGCGTCCCAGCACCAGTTCACCCGCCAGATTCATCAAATCATCCAGCAGAGAAACCGGCAGACGCACCGTATCCTCCGCCTTGCCTCCGCCCGTTCCGCGCTCCACTGTCCCCGCCCGCACCAGAGCCTTACCCGGCGTTTCGCGCTGCACCGGCTCCGGCACCGAGCGCTCCGCATCGCCCCCCTCCAGATGCACTCGCAAGGCCTCGAGCGGAACCGACTCATACTGCTCACGTGGAATATCCAGCGCGATATCAATCATGTCCTCCTGCAGCACCGAGGCAAAAAGCGCCTCGCACTCCGGCCCATCCTCCGCCGCGCCCAGTTCCTCCGGCAGGTGCGTCACCGCATCCAGCACCACCCCCACCGATTCCATCTGCGCCACATAATTGGTGGACCCGCCGCCCGAACCGCTCCGAAAAAATTTCACCCGGTAAACAAACAGACCCTTCTTCGCCACATCCTCCACCTGCTCCGCCGTCACATGAAACGACGAAAGGTCCACATCGTAAACCGCAGAAGCCCCCTCCGAACCACCCGCAGCAGACCCGCCGCCGGAAGAATCCTGCGCATCGAACGCCCGGCGCACCCGTTCCATTTCATCCGAGATGTCCACCCGCTCACTCGCCGACGGATCATCAATCATCAAGCGCAGCTTATCGACCCCGGCCAGCAGCAGGTCCAGCAGCTCCGCCGTCACCACCGCCTCCCCATCGCGCACGCGCGTCATCACATGCTCCAGCCCGTGGCTCAACTCCTGAATATGCGACAGCCCGAAAAAACCCGCCCCGCCCTTGATACTGTGCGCTGCCCGAAAAATACCATTGATCAGCTCCGCATTCGTGGGTTCCTGCTGCAAACGCAGCAACGCCGGTTCCAGCAGGTCCAGATGCTCGCGGGATTCCCATACGAACGTGTCCAACTGGCTTTTTTGCGTAGCATCCATGGTCAGGTCAGTTGTAAAGCCTGTTTGATTTTGGCGAGCAGATCATTGCGGGAAAAGGGTTTCACCAGATAATTCGCCGCCCCCGCCTGGACCGCCCGCACAATCGTCGCCCGTTCTGATTCCGTCGTCAGCATCATCACCGGAATCCGCGCCCACACCGGATGACTCTTCATCTTCTCCAGAAAATCCAGACCGCTCATGCCCGGCATATTCACATCCAGAATCATCAACTCGATCGAGTCGGCACGCTCCTGAAGCACCTTGAACGCCTGGACACAGCTTTCCGCCTGTATCGTATCCACGCCTTCCTGCTTCATCGTATCCGCAATCACCTTGCGGATGGTGGCCGAATCATCCACGGAAAGTATCGTTTTAACATCCGCCATGGTGCATCCTTCTTCACGGTCCAACCCATTCAGCAAGCGGGATTTCTACCACGCCACCCCCGAAATGAAAAGCAAAACACGGCGATTGACAACCGGAAGGACACAGCATACTATTTTCGCCGTTCGTTTTTGTGGTATCACATCGCTCCGGAAATGAGGATTGCCCTATGGGAAAAATGATTAAGCCACTTGTTGTTGTTCTTCTGGTACTGAGTATCGGCTCCCTGATTCTTGGGTCCATGCTCTTTGGCAAAAGAGAATTGCTAAAAGGCCGTGCGCAAAAATTGGAGGCCGGCGTAGCCGACATCGCCAAAAGCGTACGCATGGAAGCCTTCAGCCGTCAATCCCTCGTCGTGAACGATAAACTCAAACTCTCCACCATGGATAAGCCCCTCAAGGACGTCGCCCTCGCAGGAAACCTCCTCTACGAAGACCTCCAAACCACCAAAACCGACCTCGCAAAAACCACCGAGGAACTCGACTCCACCAAAACAACCCTCGCCCAGACCGAGGCCTCCCTCCAGTCTGCCAACCAGGAAATCTCCCGACTCGAAGGTTCCCTCCAACGGGCCAACAGCGAACTCGGCGAACTGCGCCCCATGATCTCACAGCTTGAATCTGAAAAAGGCGCCCTCCAATCCACCATCGACGGACTTAACCAGCAGATCACCCGCGCTGAAGAACAGGTCCGCGACATGCTCGATAAAGTCAACGCCCTCGAAAAAACCGTCGCCGACCTCGAATCCGAACTCGGTGCCGATGCCGGGAAAATCGTACCTAAGGGCCTCGCAGGACGCGTCATCGCCGTCAACCCCTACTGGAATTTCGTCGTCCTCGACATTGGTAAAAAATCCGGCCTCATTGCCGACACCGACATGCTCGTACACCGGGACGACCGCCTCATCGGCAAAATACATGTCAGCGCCGTACGCGACGACATGGCCATTGCCGAAATTGCAAACGACTGGGAACAGAGCCCCATCCGGGAGGGCGATCATGTTCTCTTTTAAAGTACTGAGCTGGGTGGCCCTTGCCGCAACCGTCCTGTTTCTGGTGCTCCTCGCCCTGCAGGCCGTGGAACTGCATTACTACGATGCCGTTCCTTCCGTCTGGTAATCCGCCACCCACATGCCCCAAGGATCAAGCACCATGAACGCACAAACCCTTCTGCAACGTCTATCCCTGTTCAGCCTCTCCACCCTGCTTCTTCTCCTTGCCGTCGGATGCGCACACACCGGCGATGAAAATGAATCCGACATCCCCTGGAACACCCCGCAAGCCTGGGAAAGCTCCCCCACCATCCCCGGCCTCAACGACGGCATGTAAGACCCGTCCCCCTTTGCGTTCATTTATGGACGCAAATTTTCGGGAGGGATGCTGTCCTCAGCGTCCTTTTATTTTTTTCCTGCTCATTCCTTATTTCTCCTGCTCTCCGCGCTCACTCTCCGCATGGCCCGTGAGGACACGGGCCCTCCCGGAACGCACACATTCTCCGCGCCCTTCGCGTCCTTCTGTGAAAATCTCTCTCTCCTGGACGGCGCACGGCTCGCGCGCCTTAACCGTTAACACATCCCTACGCCGGTGTGACATCTCACGCCCAAGGCGACGGAGCCCGACGCCCTCCAGGGAGCCCGCATCGCGGGGGAACGAGTGGTAAATTCTTTTTTACAGGAGATCGCAAAGGTCGCAAAGGGGTAGGCGAGTGTGATTTCTTTTTCCCCACCCGCTGCGCTGGAGGGCGCGGAGTTTGGATAAGGTAGGGTTCATAAAATAAAAGGACATTGGGGACAATGTCCCTCCCGCCGACCTCTGACTTCCAATCACCCCCACACCCCCACACTCCCTCACTCTTTGTGCCTCCGCGCTCTTCGCGTCCTTCTGTGAAAATCTCTCTCTCCTGGACGGTGCGCGGCTCGCGCGCCTTAACTGTTAACACATCCCTACGCCGGTGTGACATCTCACGCCCAAGGCGACGGAGCCCGACGCCCTCCAGTCTATGGTCTCCTCTTCCTTCCTGCCTTTGTGAGAGAACCTCCCCGAATGAGACCGTCTTTTCTACACCCCAAGCCCGACGGATTGCTACAGCGGCGAAATAGGTAAAGCGCCCCCGCCCTCCCGCAGCGCAATCACCGCCATAATCTTCGGCACATACATCCGCGTCTCCACCGGCAAATGATCCGCAATCTGCTCAAAACTTTTCGCCTTCCGCTCGCGCAGCACGCGCCCCACGCGCCCTTCCCCCGCATTGTACGCCGCCAAACTCAACGACCAATCATCAAACCGACCATATAGAATCCGCAAATACTGTGCCGCCGCACGCGCCGACTTCTCCGGATTTAGTCGCTCATCCTTCGGCTTCACACTCATACCAAACCGTTCCGCCGTCGCCGGCATGAATTGAAACAGACCCGCCGCCCCCACCGGACTCTTCGCCAGCGGATTCAACGACGACTCCACCTCCGCCAACCACACCAACTCCTCCGGAATCCCCTCCTCCCGAAAAATCACCTTCAGCTTCGGAATCAGCTCCTCCGCACGCGCCGGGGCCTGCCGCTTCGCCAGCGCCTTCTTCCAATGCTCGATCGAACCCACCGCCTTCTCCCGGCCCGTACGTGCATTCGACCCCTTTGCCGGAGCCACGGTGGCCACCGGACGCACCGTAGGCGTAGGCCACACCCGCGTCGCCTGCCCCGTCGGGAACGGACGCGGCGTCGGGAGCCTTCTCGGCATCGGCGTGGGCAGCGGCCCATCCGCACGCATCACCCACGCCGCCATATCCAGATAATCCATCCGCTGGCGCAGCCAATCCGCCTGCCCCGCCGCCCCAGGCACCGTCTTCAACACCGCATAAAGCTGTTCCGCCGCCGCATCCACATCCACCAGCGACTGCCACTCCTCACTCTCCAGCGCCCGCGTCACCCACTCGCCCACCAACGCCCAATCCACCTCATATTCCTCATTCAGCGTCTGAACCAGTGCCGCCCCCTGACGAACCCACTCATCCATCCCCTGCCCATCCCACTCCACATCCTGCCCCTGCACCGCACCCGACATAAAAAAAAACGGCAGCCCCGCCGCCGCCATCATCCAAACCGCCCAATCGTTTTTTCCAATCATTGGAAACTCTCCCCTCTTTTTTTCCAGCCGTTGGAAACTTCTTAGCCGTTTTTTCCAATCATTGGAAACTTTTTAAACACTTGTTCAAACATTATTCAAAGAGGTTCTCACACGGGCAAGCCACAAAAATACGAAGCGAGGCTGAAACGCGGGAAATACATATTTTAACTACGAAACGCGCGAAAGGTCGCGAAAAAGATAAAATGCAGGGATTGGCCACAGATTTTCACAGAAGATCGCAAAGAGCGCGAAGGGGTAGGCGAGTGGTAAAAAAGAGCATTTGAACAGAAGGTAACGAAGTGAACGAAGTTAAGCAGAGGGATTGCTTTTGTTACCTTCGTTTCCTTGAGCGAAGCGGGTGTTAAAATCTCTTTTCCCTTCTTCTTTGAGATACTTGCGGTGAATTCTCCCCTCCTTATTTGCGTGCATTCGCGTCCATTCGCGGTTGATATCCCCCCTCTCTCCTTCGCGCTCTTCGCGTTCTTCTGTGAAAATTTCTCTCTCTCCTGGACGGTGCGCGGCTCGCGCGCCTTAGCCGTCAAAACATCCCTGCGCCAGCGTGACTCCCCGCGCCCAAGGCGTCGGAGCCCGACGCCCTCCAGTCCGTTCTTTCTATGAGTTCTGTGCGTTCTCTGTGGTGAATTCTTCCTCTCTCCTCTGCGCTCTCCGCGTACTCTGCGAGAGAACCCCTCCCGCCCTCTCCCTCCCCCTTTTCAACGGATCGAAAAAGCCATTGAGTAGAATTCATTCTTTGTATATTCTTCCTTCCCGAAAAACAGAAAGGACGCCCATGAAAAAACGAACCGCCCTGCTTCTCTGCTCCCTCCTTCTTTCCCTCGCCGCCCAACGGGTCGCCGCCCTCGAACTCACGGTGATCAATGGTGCCGCGCTGGATGACGCACTCATGTCCGAAGTCCTCACCTTCTGCAACGAACAACTGCCCTTCACCCTTTCCGCCAAAACGGAAACCCTTTCCTGCGAAACGCCCGAGACCTGTCAGGACACCCTCGAAGCCCTGAAAACGGAAACTGACGCCGCACTCATCGGCCTCATCCGACTCGACGACCCGAACTTCCATCAGGCCATCAACACCAACCGCCTGATCGCCCTCATCAACGTCACCCCCCTGCTCACCGACGACCCACGCACCTCCGCCTGGCGCCTCGAACGCATGATCATGCGCAGCGTCGCCTTTCTCCTGGGTATTCCTCCCGCGCCGGACCCCAACTGCGTCACCCGCAACTATGAATCCCTTGAAGACTTCGACACCATGGGCCGCAACTTCACCCCACCCTACAATCCGGTGATCCCACAAAAAGCGCTGGAACTTTCCATCACCCTCGATCCCGAGCCAACCGACGGCACACGCACACCCGCCTCCGCCGGGCAATAGTGAAGAAAAAGAGAACCACTAATCGGCACTAATCCGGGAGGGGATATTTTCACACAAAGGCACGAAGACACAAAGGAAGAGAAAATAGTGAAATGCCGGTGAGAGCGCAAAAATTGGCCACAAAAAACACGATAAGCCACAAAAAAAGAAGCGAGAAGAATTTTGACAGGATGAGGAGGATAAAGGGGTCCACAGATTGCACAGATTCCCACAGATTGAGACTAGCAAAACTCATGTTTTTTTTGGGGGGAAACCCGCAAAAATACATTTTTAACTACGAAATGCGCGAAATGACGCGAAAAAAAGATAAAATGCAGGGATTGGCCACAAAAGAGCACAAAAA
>CAZBEO010000107.1:0-10805 GCA_964490935.1 uncultured Verrucomicrobiota bacterium | reverse complement strand
CACTCTTTCCCCCGCTGCTCGCCATACTCACCGCACTGGCCCTGCGTCAAATCCTCACCCTCACCACGCGCGGCAAACCCGCCGTGCGCACCGCCGTCCTTCTCTTCATGGTCGCCGCTGGCATCACCTACGCCCTACAGGTCCGCACCACCGTTTGTCTGCTCGATGAAGAACAGGGCGCCTATGCCGCTGTGGCCGACGACGCGCACGCCGCAGGCAAATATCCCCGCGCACTCATCATCCCCCTATGGCCCGGCGACTCCGCCTGGTCCTCCCTCTACGAACACTACGTCTCCCTCTACCGCATCCGCATGGTCAACGGCTACCTCCCTGTTGTCCCGCTCGACTACATCCGCGACATCGCCACCTTCCACGAATTCTCCAACGTCGCCATCATCCCCCCCGCCCAATGGGACGATCTGCGCGAGCGCGGCATTGACTACATCCTCTTCCATGAAGACGCCTTCCCCGAGCAAGTCAGCAATTTCCCCGCCGCCTTCACCCTCTACAACCTCCTCTCCAATCCACGCCTCGAACTTCTCCACCAAGACGGCAACGTCTGGGCCTTCAAACTACTCGATACCCCCCGCGAAAAAACATTACCCCCCGCCCTAGCCACCTGGACCCTTTTCCTTCCCACCTACAACTGCTCCTGGGAAGCCGAATGGGGAACCCCTGACCAACCACTTGAACCCCTGCGCGATCCTTCCGCATCCGGCCAGGCCTACTTCCCCCTCCAGACCGGACAAGCCTTCCGCATGCACACCTTCGCCCACTGCGAAGCACCCGAAGCCGCGCTGCTCCTGCGCCTCCGTGGAAACGGAACCCTTCGCACTGATCTCCTACTCGACGAACACCAAACCAACACCTGCATCAACTCCGTTCATTCCGACGACTGGACCTGGCTGCGCATCCCCGCTGCACCCCTCGAAGGCACCCGCCTAATGCAACCCGTATTCACCGTCATCGAAGGCCAACTCGATCTCGACGCCGTCATCTCCTTCGCCGGAATTCTCCCTGACCTCTCCTCCCCCGGCGCCTTCTGGCAAATCCCAGCCCCCCTCTTCTTCCGAGCCGGCTACACCGACCTTGAACACAATCAGATCATCCTCCGCCCCGACTACCAATCCGACGGCGGCGACTGGGGCATCTTCTATGGACCCAAACTCCCCATCCCCGCCGCCACCTACGACATCGCCTTCAACGTACAAACCGACGCACCAGATGGCACGCCTCTCGGACATTTTCGTATTATCCAGGAAGGCTATGAATCCGAATCTTTTCCTGTCATCGCCGGCACCCCCGCCACCGCCACCGTGACGCTCCCCTCCAACCTGCCCGTCAAACTTTCCTTCAACTACGCCCGCACCGCCACCCTCGCCATCCGATCCGTCACCTTCACCCGACATTGAACGATGGTAGCGGGGTGCTCGCCGAGCGCCACGGGGTTCTATCGTGTGATGTCTCGCTCCCCGTCCGCTCAGCGAGCGGTCGACTACTCACGGCCAACATTCATCCGCAGTTTTTTTGAACCACACGCTCCGCAGGCCCGCGAGCCACAGCACATCATCAAAAAAGTTTCCAACGATTGGAAAAAACGCACGAAAAGTTTCCAATGATTGGAAACTTTTTGCCTGCGCCTGAGGGAATTTTCCAACGATTGGAAAAATCAGTAAACGAACAAATCCAGCCCGGCCATTGCGAACAGCTTTTTAATATCGGGAGACGTATTCACCACATGCAACTGATTGCCACCCGGCTTTTTCGATGCCTGCATGCAGAGCCGAAGAAAGCCGGATGCCACATAATCCACTTCGCCCAAATCAAAAATAATCTTCATGCTGCTCGCGCGGTCGCCACGTTCCTTTTGTGCCGTCTGCCAGGCCGACTCGAACGTCTCGGTATCCGCCCGCGACGCCTCAGCATCCAAACGCCCCGTAAACACACACCGCAACTCATCGCATTCCATCTCATACTTGGTTGATATCATCAAACTCTCCCGTTCGTTCTGAATCGTCGGCACCCGCAGGATGCCGACGCCCGGTCCGTTTTACCAATTTCTGTTATAATCCCGCAAAATGGCATCCACATCCTTCGTTTCATCGCAGTACTCTTCCCTGTTGAACCGCGCCAAGCGCTCATTCAGGCGAGGACGGCACAGGCGTTTGATATTGATCAAGTGCTTCGCCGTCACATTTTCCGTGGTGCTGTTTTTTCCGCCCGATCCGCAACCGAGGGTAAACGACGGATTGAGCGTGTTGTAGGTGCCTCCCACCGCGCCCTGCGATGAGGGCGTATTCACCAGCACGCGCCCCGCATTCATCAACCGTCCGAACAGTGCAATGCGTTCCTCATTATTCGAATAAATGGCCGCCGTATGTCCCACGCCACCCAGATAATTCAGATCAATGCAGCGCTTGATCGCCGTATTGAAATCGCGCTCCTCGTAAAATGCCAGAATCGGCGCGAGCACTTCGCCCGAGAGCGGATGCTCCAACCCCGTACCGGTCAGCCGCGCCAGCAACAACCGCGTACCTTCCGGCACCGAAAAACCTGCCAGACGGGCGACGGTTTCGGCGGATTGCCCCACCACGTCCGGATTCATGTTGCCGTTCGGAAGCACCGCACACGCCTGGAGCCTGCGCACATCTTCGGCAGCCAGCATCACTCCGTTATGCCGCTCGAATTCCCGGCGGACATCCGCCGATATCCGTTCCTCAAGCACCACCGCCTGTTCGCTCGCGCAAATGGTCCCGTTATCAAACGTCTTGGAGGCCATGATGCTCTCCACCGCAAACGGCAGGTCGGCACTGTCATCAATCAGCACCGGCACATTGCCCGGCCCCACGCCGATGGCGGGTGTACCCGAACTGTAGGCCGCGCCCACCAGACCTGTGCCGCCCGTGGCCAGAATCAAGGCCAGCTTCTTGTGTCCCATCACAGCATGCGTCATCTCGCGCGACGTCTCCGGCATCCACTGAATGCAATCATCCGGCGCGCCAGCCTCCAGTGCCGCTTCGTAACAGATACGGGCCGCCGCCTCGCAGCACTTCACCGCCTTGCGCGTCGGACTGACAATGACCGGATTACGCGTCTTCAGGCAGATCAAAATCTTGAACATCGTGGTCGAGGTCGGGTTCGTCACCGGGATAATGGCCAGCACCGGCCCGAGCGGTTGGGCTATTTCCGTGATACCCGTCACCTCATTTTCCGACAACACCCCTACGGTTTTTGTATCGCGGATATTTTCATACACCAAGTGCGTGGCCAGCACATTTTTTATCACCTTATGCTGCCAGACACCCATGCGGGTCTCCTCGGCGGCCATTTTGGCCAGCTCGACCCGCCGGTTGAACCCCGCACGGAAAACCCGCTCGACAATGTGGTCCGTCGCCTCCTGATCGTATGACTCATACACCGCCGCCGACATCAGCGCCCGCTGCATCAAATCATCCGCTATACCGCGAACTCTGACTCCCCCATCCCCCGTCTCCTGAGAAGCTCCCATAACCGACTCCTTTCAGTCAAACTCTTGACAAAACGCCATACCGTACGGCATAGCCCCGAAGCGGCGAAGATACTATGAGAAGAAACATCGCCGGTCAAGACGTACGATTTAACCAAAAAAAGGACGCTCTTCCTCCAGGTCTTTCATTCGTTGGAAAATACATGTCGAATGGCCCTGCGGTGAATTTCTTTGAGTGCTGTGTGTTCTTTGTGGTGAATTTCAGCCGCGCATGAGCAAAATTCGGTTCTTCTTGCATTTAGCGCTAAATCAACACCTCTCTTCTGCGTATACTTTGAGCCATGTCTGCCATGCGCTCCATTTCGATTCAAGCCTTTCTCCTTTGCGGCATTCTCTTGGCCGCATTCGCCGGGGCCGCCGAACAAACCTATCCCTTCATCTGGACCGCAGCCGACGTCACCTTCGAAGAATTTGCTCCTGATCAATGGATTCCGAACATACCCGAAAGCGTACTGCCCCTGGATGACCCCGGTGCCCCATGGCTTCCCGCACGCTACGTACACATCCTTCTCCCGAAAGACCAACGCGCTACCGACATCCGGGTTCACGCCGGCACCATCCTCCTGCGCGACAACATCCGAATCGCACCCCAGCAGGTGCCGCAGCCCCTCAGCCGACCCGCGCCGACAGCCCTCACGCCACCCAGCGACCTCTTCGCCGCCAACCAGCCCTACCCCGCACAGCACGCCGTTCTCCTCGACCACCAAACTCTGCGCGGCCAAACCTATGTCGTCATCCGGCTTAACCCCCTGACCTACGAACCGACCTCCCGCCGTCTCCTACTCGCCACGAATCTACTCCTCACCCTTCAACTCGAACCATCCACCGACGCCCTCCGCACCGATGCCGCATCACACGACCCCAACGCATCCCTCTTCGCCTCCCTTCTCAACGGACTCGTCATCAATCCGTCCGCCCCAACCCACAAAACCGATGCCTTCGAAACCGATGAAATCCCCGCCGTCGCCTGCGACTATCTCATCATCACCTCCACCGCCCTCTCCAACTCCTTCCAGCGCCTCGCCGATTTCCGCGCCTCGCAAAACAGCCTCACCACCCGTCTCCTCACCCTTGAAGCCATCGAAGCCACCTACAGCGGAACCAAACCCGCAGGAGGCTCCGACACCCAAACCAAAATTCGCAACGCCATTATCGACCACGTCACCCGCTTCGGAACCGCGTACATCCTTCTCGGAGGCGACAACACCGTCGTACCCGACCGCGACACCGCCGTCAGTTGCGGAAGCTATTCCGAAAGCGCCATGCCCACTGATCTTTATTACAGCGGGCTCGACGGAACCTGGGATGCCAATGCCAACGGAACCTACGGAGAAACCGCTGATGGCGTGGACATGGCCTACGATGTCATCGTCGGACGAGTCCCCGTCCGCACCACCGCCCAGGCCGATGCCTACATCAATAAACTCATCGCCTTCGAATCAGGCGACGGCGCGCGCGCCATCACGCGCAAAACGCTGCTTCTCGGGGACACTCTATGGAACTCCTACACCGGTGCCAGCCGTCCCACAGACACCTGCTCTGACGGACTTTCCCAATTCAATGCGCACTCCCCCGTCGCCGACGATGAAATCTGGTGTCGGCGCCTTTATCGAACCCGCATCTCCCTCTGGACCAACCAGCAGATGAGCGCCTTCTTCGACACCCTCACCTCGTGGGACTCCTCCACTGCAGGCGACTATCTTCAAAACGCCTCCAACGTCCGCACCCGCTTCAATGAAGGTTGGAATCACGTATTCTTCGCCACCCACGGCAACACCACCATCTGGGGACTCGAAAGCGGCTATTTCACTTCCTCCGATGCCGCCGCTCTGACCAATCTACAAACCCTGGTTTACACCATGGCCTGCCTGACCGGCGCATTCGACACCGCCGACCCCAGCCTCAGCGAAGCCTTTCTCCGCAATCCAAACGGCGGCGCACTCGCCTACATGGGTTGCTCCCGCTACGGCTGGGGCTCCCCCGGCTCCTACTCCGGCGGCACCTCCACCTCCTATGCGGATAAATACTACGACCAAGTCTTCACCCAACTTCGTAATCACATCGGCATTGCCTTCGCCGAACACAAACTCGCCATGGCTTCCAGCTCCACCTACAACGGCGCCAACCGCTGGGTCCAATTCGGCATGAATCTGCAGGGCGACCCGCTTGTGCCCATCCGCCGCACCAGCATCATCCCCGGCGACGATACATTCTGGTTCCGCGCCTCGGCCCTCACCAACAGCGTATTGTTGCGCTGGCCCAATCCCATCCAATGCGGCATGGGCAGTGACCGCGTGCGCATCGACTGCAGCACCTTCGACTACCCCACATCTCCCTCGCCGAGCCCCATCTATGAAGGCACCGATCAACACTTCCTCGACACCGACCTCCCCAAAAACCAGGAACGCTACTACACCATCTGGGTCACCCACGACAACGTCACCTGGATCATCCCTCTACCCTGGTAACCCCCCATCAGGGTCAGCCCTTAAATAGTAAATAAAGGAAAAGGAAAGGAAAAGGGCCGCACGCTCGGGTCGGAGTTAAAATTCGATGCCTTCACGGGCCGGTAGACCTTCGTCGTAGTAATGCTTTTCCTTGAGCATCTCGGTGACAAGATCGGCGCGGGCTAGGAGTTCAGGCGGTGCGGTGCGGCCGGTGAGAATCACTTCGGTGTGCGCGGCCTTTCGATTCAGCAGGTCCAGCACTCGGGCGGTCTTGATCTGCTTCTTACCGAGACAGACATTGATTTCATCCAGAATAAGCAGATCGTATTGACCCGAGGTAAGCGCTCTTTCCGCGTGGGCTAGGGCATCTTCCACGAAGGCCCGTTGGGCTTCGGCTTCGGTCATTTCACGGGCTGCGCTGCCGTATTGAAAAAGGTCACATTCGGGGAAGCGTTCGCTCAGGGCGATGTATTCGCCGGTGTGGCCGCCGCCTTTGAGAAACTGAATGATGCAGACGCGGCGGCGGTGTCCAAGCGCCCGCAGCGCCAGGCCGAATGCGGCGGTGGTTTTGCCTTTACCGTTTCCGGTATATATCTGAATTTTCCCCGTCTTTTCATGTTGCATGGCATGGCCTTTCGATGGGCAGAGCCACACCCGACGATTTCAACCACAGATGGCATGAAACGGCCGGGCCGCAACCAATATTTATTTGTCCACAGATTACACCAGATTTTTACAGACGTATCCGTCCGCGCCGACGCCCACTCAGATGGAGGTGCCTTTTTTCTTTGCCTGCTTCGCCTGCTTCTTTTCCTTGGCGGTCTTCTGCGGAGCTTTCTTCGTTTCCTTCTTGGTATCCTTCGATTTACCCATGACCATTTTCCTCCTGTGTCTTGTTGGAGCCCGCGCCTTCGCGCGATACTTGAGTTGGATAATGGCGGATACCTCCAGTTTTTTCAACAGGAATTTCAGCGCCATTCCATCATAAAACAGTTTCCCGAAACTGCCGAATCCATTACTATCCAGCAACTCGATGAATGCGGCAAGTGCCGCTGGCTGCCCGTCGCCGCCGCCGCCCTGCCACGCATCAACGAGAAAAACTGAGATGAAAAACTATCACGATTATATCAACCGTTATGCCGCTCTTCTCGACGAAGCGCGTGCCATCCCACTTGGAAACACCGAGCTGCCCATGCGTCCGAACCGGGGCCATTCCTCCTGTGCCCTACTCTTCGCACCACACCCCGACGATGAATCCATTATCGGCGGCCTCGCCCTGCGCCTTCTCAAAGAGGCCGGTTGCCGCATCATTAACGTCGCCGTCACCCTCGGCAGTCTTCACACCCGACGTGCCGCACGCAAGGCTGAAATCGAAAACGCCTGCCGTTACCTCGGCTTCGAACTCGTCCATCCTCTTGAATCCGGCCTCGAACACATCAATCCCGCCGCTCGCGGCGAAGGCACCGGCGAATGGATGGACGCCGTCCTGCGCATACGCAGCCTCCTCCGAAAATATAGCCCCGACCTTCTTATTTTCCCGCATGCCAACGACTGGAATTCGACCCACATCGGCACCCATCACCTCGTGATGGATGCCCTCCGCGAATCCGGCCTCGCCTCCTGCCGCCTCGTCGAAACCGAATACTGGCATCCCATGGAAGAACCAAACATAATGGTTGAATCCAGTCCCGAAGACGTAGCCGAACTCGTCACCGCCATCTCCTTCCACCTCGGCGAAATCGAGCGAAACCCCTATCACCTCGCCCTGCCCTCCTGGCTGCACGACAACGTCCGCCGGGGTGCCGAACACCTCGGTGGTCAGGGCGGCGAGGCACCCGCCTTCCACTTCGCCACCCTCTATCGAATCCGGCAATGGCGCGACTGCGTACTCTCCCGAATCACCCCCGCCACCCCCTTTATTTCTGCACAGCAAAACATTCAAACACTGCTCAGTTATTAGAAAGGACTACGCCCCATGGAAATTATCATCCTGCCCGATGCCGCAGCCGCAAGCAAAGCCGCCGCCCAAATTCTGCTCGACCTCGTCACCCACAAGCCCGACGCCGTTCTCGGCCTAGCCACCGGCGGCACCCCCCTCGCCCTCTACAGCGAACTCATTGCCGCACACAAAGACCACGCCTTCGACTTCAGCCGCGTCACCACCTTCAACCTCGATGAATATATCGGCCTGCCAGAAGAGCACCCACAATCTTATCACGCCTTCATGCACGAAAACCTCTTCCGCCATATCAATATCCAACCCGCCCGCATACACATCCCGGACGGCAACGCCGCCGATATCAAAGCCCATTGCATCGCCTACGAACAAGCCATCCGAGACGCCGGCGGCGTCGACCTGCAACTCCTCGGCATCGGCAGCGATGGACACATCGGTTTCAACGAACCCACCTCCTCGTTCGGATCACGCACCCGAACCAAAACCCTCACCCGCCAAACTATCAAAGACAATGCCCGCTTCTTTGAAGACGATCCGGCCCTGGTTCCGAAACACTGCATCACCATGGGCATCGCCACGATTCTTGAAGCGCGCTGTGCCCTCCTACTCGCCTTCGGAAAAGGCAAGGCCGACGCCATCGCGGCCACCGTCGAAGGGCCCCTCTCCGCCATGATCCCCGCCTCCGCCCTCCAGCTCCATCCCAACGCGAAAATCATTATAGATCAGGACGCCGCCGCCAAACTCACCTTCGCCGACTACTATCAGTGGGCCTACGCCAACAAGCCCGAGTGACAACAAATCCGGCCCGGACCCCTTGAGCCGCCCCGCATCATTTTTCCAATCATTGGGAACGTGAGAATAGTTCACCATCCTGGCGGAGGTGGGGCCTCGAAGATCAGGTGTTCACCACGTACGGGGTGATTCACTTCCAGACGGCGATGATGTAGCGCAATACCCTCGGAATCGTATTGTTTTCTTGCGCCATATTTCACATCGCCGCAGATGGGCCAGCCCATAACCGCGCATTGAGCACGAATCTGGTGATAACGCCCAGTCAGCAAGTCAATCTCGACAAGCCACAGCACGGCAGCCGATGGGCGCAGCACGCGGTAACGCAGACGGGCTTCTTTGGCTTCGGAATCGTCGGCACGGCTAACCTCGGCCCGGTGGTTTCCGTGTTTTAGAAAATGAACCAGCTCACCCTCGTCGGTCGGCGGGCGGTTTTCCAACAGCGCCTGATAGACTTTGCGAATGGTGCGCCCACGCACCTGTTCATTCATGCGCGAGAGTGCTTTGCTCGTTCGCGCAAAGAGGACCACGCCGCTCACTTCACGATCAATCCGATGCACCGCCTCCAGAAAGACATGGCCCGGTTTACCGTACTTTTCCTTCACCCACCGCTTAGCCAATTCCTCGAGGCTGAGCCGATCGGTTCCACTCGGTTGCGTAAGCAGGCCCGCCGGCTTGTTCACCGCCAGCAGGTGATTGTCGGCATAGAGAATGGCCTCATTCGTCAGGAATTGCACGGCACCGCTTTCCATCGGGGGTCTACCCATCGCGCCCAAGTTCCATTCGGAAGCACCAGGGTATCGGGGGAGCCCGTCAGCAGCATTTCCCCGCAGTTCAGGCGTTCCGAACCAAACGATTGTTCCAGGAGATTCCGCAGCACGAGCGGCGAAAATCCGGGCGTATGGGAGGTGAGCAGCACAAACGCAGGCTCGGCGCTCAACACCTGCCGCACATTCGAGAGCGTATCCATCAAGTCTTTCTCCACCTTATACAGCTCGCCCTTGCGCCCACGCCCGAACGAGGGCGGATCCAGCAACACCGCGTCGTACTTCCGACCCCGCCGAATCTCACGCTGCAAGAATTTATTCACATCCTCGACAATCCAACGAATCGGCGCATCTTGCAACTGATTCAGCGCCGCATTTTCGCGCGCCCAATCCACCATGCCCTTCGAGGCATCGAGATGACAACACGTCGCGCCTGCTTTCGCCGCCGCCAGTGTCGCGCCACCCGAATAGGCAAAGAGATTGAGAAAATTCAGCGGGCGGCCCACCTCGTGTTGGATGGTGCTCACGGTCTGTTCGATCCATTCCCACTGGTGACGCGTCTCGGGGAAAACGCCGAGATGCCCGAAATCGGTGGTGGAGAGTTTCATGCGAATGCCCTGGATCGAGACCACCCATGATTCGGGGATGCGTTCGCGTCCGTTCCAGTTCAGGCCGTCGGTTCGGTCGAACGACGCCGTGCTTTTTCCCCAGCGCACTGGATAACACGGCGCCCAGACCGCCTGCGCACAGGGGCGCGCCAGCACATACGGACCGAACCGTTCGAGTTTCTTTCCATCGCCACTGTCCAGCAATTCATATTCATTCATCGGCATGGGAGAAGTTTGCCCGTTTTCCAGCGAATTATCCACTGTATTATTACCCACAAAAAAACCCCGATTCCTCTCGGAATCGGGGTCTGAATTAAACCCGGCAACGCGCTACTCTCCCATAGCCTACACCACAGTACCATCGCCGCAGAGGAGCTTAACTTCCGTGTTCGGAATGGGAACGGGTGTGACTTCCTCGCTATGATCACCGGGAAGATGATCTTCCTATCTTTCAAGGAAAAAAACATTGCATAGAGGTCGCCGCATCCGGCTCCGCTCCGAAGAGCGGAGCCGGTATACGCGAAAATAATGGTCAAGCCTCACGGCTGATTAGTACCGGTTAGCTAAAACGTCACCGTTTGTACACACCCGGCCTATCAAGGTCGTCGTCTTCAACCTGCCTTCAGTGGACCGAAGTCCAAGGGAGATATTATCTTTGAGGGGGCTTGGCGCTTAGATGCTTTCAGCGCTTATCCTTTCCGTACATAGCTA
>CAZBEO010000106.1:0-11010 GCA_964490935.1 uncultured Verrucomicrobiota bacterium | reverse complement strand
TGACGTAGAAGCAACGCGGAGCTTTGTCGCCCAGTGTTTCGCCCATGTCGAACCAGTGCTGCATGTAGTCACCGGCGTGGTAGCCGATGAACGGGGTCATGGCGAAGGGGTCGAAGCGCAGGTGTTGCTTGACGTCGAGAGCGGCAGCGGTCGGCTCGGAAGCGGCGGTGGCACCCATGTAAACGCCTTGGTTGAAGTCAAAAGCTTCGTGGACGAGCGGCATCGTGGTGGTGCGGCGTCCGCCGAACACAAAGATGTCGATCGGCACACCGGCCGGGTTTTCCCAGTCTTCGCAGATGACCGGGCAGTTTACTGCACGGGCGGTGAAACGGCTGTTCGGGTGAGCGCCTTTGATCTTCTTGCCTTCGGCATCCTTCATGTCCGGAGTCCACGGGCGGTTCAGCCAGTCGGTTCCACCGGCGCATTCCACGCCCATGTCTTCCCACCAGACGTCCAGGTCAGGAGTGACGACGACGTTGGTGAAGATGGTGTCTTTCGCGCAGCTGGCGAGAGCCATCGGGTTGGAGTATTCCGCAGTGCCCGGAGCCACGCCGAAGAATCCGGCTTCTGGATTGATCGCGTAGAGGCGGCCATCGGGCCCCGGTTTCATCCAAGCGATATCGTCACCGACGGTTTCGACCTTCCAGCCCGGTACGGTGGACTGAAGCATGGCGAGGTTGGTTTTTCCGCAGGCGGACGGGAAAGCGGCCGCGATGTGGAATTTCTTACCTTGCGGATTGGTGAAGCGCAGGATGAGCATGTGTTCCGCCATCCAGCCTTCATGACGAGCCATGTTTGAGGCAATGCGCAGCGCGAGACATTTTTTGCCGAGCAGTGCGTTTCCGCCGTAACCGGAACCGAAGGACCAGATGAGGTTTTCTTCCGGGAAGTGGGCGATGTATTTCTTTTCGATCGGGGCGCAGGGCCAGCGAGCATCTTGCTGACCGGGTTCCAACGGAGCGCCGACCGAGTGCAGGCAGGGAATGAACTCATCGGTTTTTTCGATCAGGCGAAGAACTTCCGTGCTGACGCGGGTCATAATGTGCATGTTGCACACAACATAGATCGAATCCGTGATTTCAATCGCATTCTTGGCGATCGGCGAACCGAGTGGACCCATCGAGAACGGAATGATGTACATCGTACGGCCCTTCATGCAGCCGGTGTAGAGTTCTGTCATGGTCTTTTTGAGCTCAACCGGATCAATCCAGTTGTTGGTCGGACCGGCATCTTCCTTGTTTACGGAAGCGATGTAGGTGCGGTTTTCAACGCGAGCCACATCAGACGGAGCGGAGTTGAACGCGAAGCAGTTCGGACGTTTTTCTTCGTTCAGCTTAATTGCGGCGCCACTTTTGACCGCTTCGGCCATCAGTCTGTCATATTCTTCAGTTGATCCGTTGCACCAGTACACCTGGTCGGGCTTGCACAGAGCCTGGATTTCATCCACCCACGCCTGTAATTTTTTATTCGTAGTCGTCATGTAAGCATCCTTTCGGTTGGTTTGTTTCATCAGAGACGGCTTGTCTCGAGGAAAATCGGAGTCCGGCCGGCTTCAGGGAGTTTCCGTTTTCACCTGCTGCACGGCGGCGTGCAGATTGGTGAACAACGTCTCCAGCTTATCCGTCGGAACGGATGAGTAGGCTAGGCGGATGAGGCCGGAAAGCACAATCACCCCGGTGTCAAAAGACGCCAGCAGTTTCTTGCGCACGGTCTCGGGATCGGCACCGTTCAACTGGACGCACATGAAGTAGCCCGAGTTGAACGGTTTGGCCGCGAAGGAATCGCTGAATTCCGGATGCGCGGCAAAAAGTTCTTTGATCTTCTGATAGCGCCTGCGCAGCAATTCGTATTTCTCTTTTTTCTGTTTGGCGTAATCGGGATGCCGATAGGCCTGAAGCAGAAGTTGCTGGCTTATGTTGGAACTGTTGGAAATGGTTCCCCGCACGAGGCCTGCTGCTTTGGCTTCCAGGGCCTTGTATTGCGCCGGCGTCCCGCCTTGTATTCCAAAGGTGATGAAGCCGACACGGAACCCCCACACATAATCCTCTTTGGTGGGGCCGTCCATCTTGACGGCCAGCACGTTCGGATGCAAATCGCACAGCCTTGAAAATAGGGATTCCGAAGAGATGCCGTCTTCATAGACCAGTCCGAAATAGGCGTCGTCGAGCAGGATGGCCAGTTTTTTCCCGGCCTGAGCGGCTTCTCCGATGGCCTGAATAATGGCCTCGTCTTCTTCCACGGTGGTGGTGTAGCCAGCCGGGTTGTTTGGGAAGTTCAGCAGGAGGATTTTCTTTTTCCCCTCCGCGAGCAGCATCTCTTTCATGCCGGCCACGTTGAAGGATTCACCGTTGAAGGCGGTGAAGGTTTCGAGGCGGGCACCATAGGCGTGCTCGAAGATCAGGTCGTAATTATCCCAATAAAGGTCGGGCAGGATGATGGTATCGCCATCGTCTACAAAAAGCTCGCCGGCTATGCTGAGGGCATGGGTCAGGGCGTTAGTCACTACCGGAAGGCTGAAGGTCTTTTCCTTTAGTCCCGGATTCTTGACATACATCCTATCGCGCCACTGAGCACGCATTTCCGGGCTGCCGAAACTGGGGGCGTAAAGAAAGGCGGTGTCGGGCAGAGAGAGCATGCCTTCCAGACATTCGAGACAAAGCGGTGAGCCATCCTCTTCAAAGGCCGTGCCGATGGTGGCGTTGATGCTTTTTCCTTTGGCTTCCGCTGCTTGACCCAGAATCCCTTTGGAAGGGAAATAGGCGGTGCGGCCCCTAGAGGAAAGCAGCTCAAAAGCGGCGTTCTTGGTTTCCTTCAACTCATTGTTCAACTGTTGTGCAAGTTCCGGAATTTTCTCCGACATAACCGTTTGCTCCTACTTTTCGTGCGCGTTCAGTGCCCTAGGCGTTCCTGCCCATCGGAACGAGTTCATTGTATCTCTTTGTGGACCAGGGTCTATTTCGCGCGAGGTCGCGAGCAAAATAGCGACCCGGCTTTGAGCTGTCAATTGCAAAGGAATAAAATCGTCCCATTTAGAAGTTCCAATCATTGGAAAAACTCGATAAAGGTCTGTGCATGGTGTGCTGGCCGTGAGAACAGGCAAGGTATGGTGAATGGGCGGATGTGGTTACGCTTTATGAATAAACGTTTTATGCAATTCGGCGCCTTCGCGCTCTTTTTTTTGGTCCTAGTGGGTTTGCTCTTCCTGGCGGTTTCCTTTCCACGCGTCGCCTTTCCCTCGGAAGACGCCGCTATTCTTTATATATACAGCGAAAACCTGATGGAGCATGGTGCCATTGCCTATCATCCGGGCTATCCGCCATCGGAAGGGGCGACCGATTTTCTATGGATGCTGTTGATCGCCTTGGCGCATGGGGTGGGGGTGCCTTCGTTTTTAGCCGCCAATCTGCTCTCTGTTGCCGCGCTCCTGGGGACGGCGGCATTGCTGCTGCATCTGGCGAGGGGGACGCTGGACGATGTTCGAGAGGCGCGGACGCCCAATCGGAGAGAGAAGCGCTCGCTCCTGGCGGTGCTGGCGGCCTTTTGCGCGTTGGCCTTGTTTTTAATGTGCCTGCCTCCGTATTTTGCTGCTGCGCTCGGGTTTTCCCCGCTCTTTTTTGGTTTCTTTCTAGTGCTGTGCATGGTTCTTTTTCTGCAGCAACGTGCCTGGGCACTGGCGGTGGCCTCGCTGGCAACTTGCCTGATACGTCCTGATGGCGTGGTCTTTGTCGGCCCGCTGTTCCTTGTGTTCGTGCTGTGCGGGCGTGCGCAATGGAGGAAGCGCCTGCAGGCTGGCATTCTGGGAGCGGCGGTGCCTGGACTGGTGTACTTCGCGTGGCGCTGGCAGTATTTCGGACTGCTTCTCCCGCTTCCTTTTTATGTGAAGTCGCACTTTGACCGTTTTTTCTTTTTGTTCAACCGGGAATCTCTGCTGACTAACCTGCGCTTTCTGGTCGCGGTGTTTCCCTTTCTTGTGCTTGCGGCGAGTCGTGGCGGCGATACGCCGGAGCGCGTGCGCGTGCGCCGGTGTTTGCTTTTGGCTCTGTGGCCGGTTTCGTTTCTGTTTTATTCCTGCATGAATCTGGAACAGAACATTGCCTTTCGTTTTCAATATCCGTTGGTGCTGGCGGGCATTGCGCCGGCCCTGCTGACACTGGACGCCTCGACCCGACGTCTGCGCCGCTTTGTGCTGTGCGCCCTGTGGTGCGTGCTGGTGTTGTCGCCTTGGTATTTGACGGAGGGCTATCGCACGCTCTGTACGCCGACGGAAAACATGCCCCGGATTGCCATGAACCTGGCCAACCTCTCCGGCAGCGGACGCATCGCCACCACGGAGGCCGGACGCCTGCCGTATTATTCCGGTTGGGAAACGATGGACCTGTGGGGATTGAACACGCCGGAGCTCGCACGTCGCGTGGTGACGCCGGATGACATTGCCCGCTTTAACCCGGACCTGATCGTTCTGCACACCTCCGGCGATTACTATGGCGACGACTGGCGCTTTCTTTCCTCCGTGCCTCCCTCCGTGCATACGTCCCGCTCCTGGAGCAATATGGTGGAAAACACCTGGCTGGCCGCACGTCGCGCCGACTATGCGCTTTACATGGTTCCGCATCGCCTCCCGGAACAGGCCGATCCTTTTTCGGCCTGGCTGGGCTCGTTGCGGCCCCGCATCAACGAGGCGTTGGGTCATCAGGGCGCATATGACACCTACTACGCCTTTCTGGTCCGGTCGGATTCGCCGAGGGGCACCGAGTTAACGGCGCTGATCCGCGAACAGGGCGGCATTTCCTATGATCGCTATCAACAGAATAAACAAAGATTCATCGATCAATCATCTGGCACTTCTCGTTGAATCGGGTACAAACGGAACCGGGTAACCGTATGAACAAGAAACGAGTTTTGCTGCAAACCGCCTGGATTATTCTGGCCGTGGCGCTGGTGGTGCGCATCTGGGCAGCCTGGGCGTATCGTGACGACATCCATCACGACCGTGGGCGCGCGGCGCTGATGGCTCTCCACATGGCGCAGGGTGTTGACTATACCGTATTCGCCTATGGAGCGCCCCATCTGGGCAGTCTGGAACCCGCCGCTGCGAGCCTGTTGCTGCGGGCCTTCGGCTACCACGAATTTTTGCTGAATCTGACCACGGCGCTCCTTGCCTTTCTCGCCCTGCCGATTGTCTATCGCTGGACGCGCGAGACCGGCGGACGAGTCGCCGCACTGGTAGCCCTGCTCTATCTGGCCATTGGCCCCGGTGCATTTTTCATTTTTTCGATTTTGCCCCGAGGTGGCTACGCGCTGACGCTTCTGCTTTTTACCGCGTTATTCTGGCTGGCTGGCAACCTGGTGCGCCGCGAGGTTCCTTTTCGGCAGCATGCCCCGCTTTGGATGTATCGTTTGTTGGGCGTGCTGCTCGGGGTGGGCTGGTGGACCAATCAACTCCTTTTTGCCGCATCCCTCACGGTGGCCGTCTGGGTGCTGTATGCCGTTCGGCTCCGCCTCCTGAACCGGCGCATCTTTTCACTCGTATTCCTGTTCTTTCTGGCGGGCGCACCTTGGTGGATTTGGAATTTTTTCAATCACTGGGAGAGTCTCGCCTTTCTGCCGGCGCCGTGGCCCTCCGTGCTGGTCCGGGTGAATTGGGTGTCGGTTGTCTGGCGCATGCTCCGCTGGATGCTGTTGCCTACCGAGTGGGGCTGGGCAGCCTGGGCGGGACCCGTGATCTTCTGTGGGATGACCGCAGGCGGCTTTCTCCTCTTCATTCATGCGCTGCGCACACGAAAAACTTTTCCTGGTTGGATTCATCTGGGCATGGCACTCACCTATCTCCCCGTGTTTGTCTGCTGCTATGCGGTATCTCCTTTTGCCTCCAGCGATTTTTTCCGTCCATTTATGCTTATCGCCCCGGTCTTTGCGCTGATGCTGGGGTGCTGTACGGCGTGGATGTTTCACCGATTGCGCCGCCGTTGGGTGGCGTGTATCCCGTTGGTGGTGCTGCTGGCGGGGAATCTGCAGGCGTTTGTTCAAACGCATCAACCCAATGACAATGCGGAACGACGGCTGGCCGCCGTCGCCCTGGCCGATTTTTGCCAGCAGCAGAACATCGATGTGGTGTTTGTGCATCGTTGGCTGCACTGGATGAACGTGGTGAGCGGAGAGCGTGTGGTGTTTTGCGATGCGCAGGCGGAACCGTATGCCCCTTATGAAAAGAAGGGTAATCAGGCGGAGCGGGTGGCGCTGCTCGATGATGTCTTCGGACTCAGCCGCTTTTTGCGTGCGACGGATTGCGGCTGGTCGGTCACCAACTTTGGGCCCTATGCTTTAACATGGCAGTTCACCCAGGTGCCAAGGCCGGCACTTCCGCTGCCGGAAGAGGCCTATGAATCCATCAAGGTCGATGGGCAGGACCATGATCTCACGCAGGCCATGACGGATATGGATTGCGATACCGCCTGGTTCACCCGGGTGACTTCAACCGGCGAGGTGCGCCAATTGAATATCACGCTGAAGGAGCCGATCGTCTTGTGTGGAATCCGTCTCTGGTGCAACAAGGACCGCTACCCTGGGATATGCCGCGTTGAAGGGCGTGCGGAAGACGATGCCGAGTGGCGCGTGCTGCTCGAACCGATGGCGAGCACGCCGTTTTATTGGTCGGGACCGCGTTGGTACATCAACGGACTGTTTTACCGAATGATGTATCGCTGGCCCGTCACGGCTCCGCTGGCCTCCCTGCGGGTTTCCTTCCTGCCTCCCGCCGAACACGGCTACGAAGTAGACCTCGCGGAACTCCAGTTGCTGACCGCCCCCGGACCGGAGTCCGCCGAAGAATCAGACAACGGGTTGGCCGGCGTCCTGGAGAAGCTCGAAGAGCGCAGCATCGTCCGCTGTTTTGCGGATCGTTTTCTTTCGGCCCGTCTGCACGCGGCATCCGGCGGGCGCATCGATACCATTCAGCCTTCTTTCATGACCCGTTCGGTTCATTCCGGCGAGCGGCAAATCGTGGACGAGTATTGGGACATCAGTCGGCTCACGCCCCACGACGCCATGCTGGTTCCCGCCGTGGAGGCGCCCGCGCTGAGGAAGGTACTCGAGCGCCACCGCATCAACATGCGGCAAACAGCGCTCGGCTCGCTGGTCCTGTTTGATTATCCGCCAGGTGCCTATTCGCGAGAAAGCGCCTTTTATCCCGGCCTGAAATGGATCGGCTACGGCTGTCTGAGCAACCATCGCTACAATCGAAAATTTAAAGGGCACTACTATTATCGCGAGGCGTTGGATTCCGACGATACCGAAATCCGGCTCGATTATCTGAAGGAGGCCGTTTCGCTGTATCCGCGTCACAAGGCCGCTCTTCGTGCGCTGGCGGATGTCTCGCATCTGCGCGAGAATCTGCCGCTCTATCAGACCACGCTCAACGCGATCGATGCCCTCGCCCCGCAACTGGACACCTCTATCCGCTTCCCGAACGGCATCACGCTGCTTGGCGTAACGACCGTTCGCAAGGAGGGGCGTCCGGGCGAAGCGCTCGAGATGGTATATTATTGGGAGTGCCCGCCCTCGGTGCGCCCAGCGGATTTTGCGGTCTTTGTGCATTTTGTTTCCGGCTCGGGCCATTTTCAGGATGATCATGTGCTGCTCGAGGATGTAGAAGAGCAGGACATCGCCGACCAATTGACCCCGGAGACTTTTATCACTCGCCGCGTATTCGACGTGCCGGAGGATGCACCGCCCGGTGAATATGAAATGCAGGTCGGCCTGTATAATAGGCGCACCTCCTTCCGCCTACGCCCGGCCTGCCGCTTGAAAACCACGCACAAGGCCGTGGTCCTGCCGTTTCCCATACAGGTGCTTGATCCGGAAGACTCCGAAGTTTACCCGCCCAGTACAACCCAACCCGAACGTCAGGATGTGTCCCATGCCCCGTGACATCAAAAAACAAATTCTCGGTCTCATGAAAGCGCCGCGTTACACCCCGCTCAAGCAGCATGAACTCTTCAACGCGCTGAAGCTCGACGCCAAAGAGCGATCCGAATTTCGCAAGGAACTCAAGCGACTGGAAACGGACCGTTTGGTCAGCCGCCTCCGCAAAAACCGCTTCAGTCTGGCGGTGCCGCAGGAAACATCCGCCGGGCGATTACGGGTGCATCCCGATGGCTACGGCTTGATCTACGCAGGCGAAGAGGAAGACCCCCGCTTTTATGTTGCGGCGGAAGCGTTGTCCAACGCACTTAGCGGCGACTCAGTCGAGTATGTGCCCGTCGCCGGAAGCAAGCGCCGCGTCCGCGGACTCTTTCTCCCGCCCGCTGCCATCACCGCGATCATTGAACGCCCGCGCAGCGTAGTGGTCGGCCTGCTCCTGAAGCTTCCTGCCTACGAGTACATCATTCCTGACGACAAGCACCTGACGACCAACGTGAAGGTCCGAGGATACGCCCCTGAAATCAAGCAGGTGGCAGCCCATCACAAAGTGGTGGTGCTTCTGGACCCGCCCGAACCCGGCGCGTCCGAAAATGCAGGCGTCGTCATCGAAGATCTCGGTCATGAGGATGAGCCCGGCGTGGATATTCTCTCCATTGCCCGGCGCAAGGGATTTCGCGCCTCGCACGCGCCGGAAACCACCGCCGCCGCAGAGCAGGTCGTTCCATTGAAAGAACACGGGACCGGGCGCCGCGACTTGCGCGACCGGATGATCTTCACCATTGATCCCGTCGATGCCAAAGACTATGACGACGCCGTCTCGCTCGAAGAAACCGCCGAGGGCTTCCGACTCGGCGTACACATTGCCGACGTGGCCAACTACGTGGCCATGGGCGACCCCGTGGATGCCGAAGCGCTACTGCGCGGCAACAGCGTGTATCTGGTGGACCGCACCATTCCCATGCTTCCCGCGCATCTCACCGCCAACATATGCAGCCTGCTGTCGCAAGTGGACCGCCTCACGCATACCGTGGATATGCTGCTGGATGCCGAGGGGCACCTTCTGCATGCGGAAACCTATCCCTCCATCATCCATTCCAAGGCACGCCTGAATTATGGCGAGGTGCAGAAATTGATTGATAGTGGCACCTCCGAGTCCATTCCGTCCGAACTGCACGACACCTTGTTTGCCATGCGTCGTTTTTCCGCTGTGCTGCGCGGCCTTCGTATGCGGGATGGTTCGATCGGTCTCACGTTGCCGGAAGTCAAATGCACGCTCAACGAACGTGGACAGACCGTACACATCGGCCTTCGCACGGAAGTCGAGGCGTATCAACTGATCGAAGAATTCATGCTCCAGGCGAATCGCGCCGTCGCCCGCATTCTCTTTGAAGCGGCGACGCCTTGCATCTACCGGGTGCATCCCGCCCCCGACCAGGATCAGTGGAAACGCATGGGCGCCGAGTTAAACGCCTTGGGCATCGCCAAAACACCCCACTCACGCTCCGACATCAACACCATCGGCGCCGAGACCGCGAAAACCGACGTGGCCTATGCCGTCGGCACCGCCATCCTGCGCAATTTCAAGCAGGCGGTCTATCTCCCGACCTGCGATCAGCATTTCGGATTGGCCTTTGAACACTACACCCATTTCACCTCACCCATACGCCGCTACGCCGATCTCGTGGTGCATCGCGTTCTGAAAGCCTTTGAAGAGGGGCGACCCAATCCCTATGCGGAGGAAGACCTCGCGGGCGTGGCCCGTCAATGTTCCGCCTGCGAACGGGCAGCGATGGAAGCCGAACGCGAAAGCGTCGACCTCAAGCGTGCGGAATATTACATGGACCTCTACCGACGCAACCAGCGCGGCCCATGGCACGGCATCATTTCCGCGATACTGCCCATCGGGCTGATGGTCGAACTCATCGAAACCCAGCAGCGCGGCCTCGTCCATTTTTCCTCCTTGGCGAGCCACCGTCTCATCGTGAATAAAACCAACACCGTAGCCGCCAGCCGCGATCGCGAACTCGTGTTCACCATCGGCGATCCCGTGGAGGTCGAACTGATTCGGGTGGATGAACGCAAGCGGCAGGTCGACTTCAAACTGGCGGGTAAAACGCGCGAAAAAAAGAGCGGGCACACCATCCCCAAGCGCGGCAAGCGCCGCCGCCGCTAAAAGAGAACTCCACGGTGACAATAAGTTGAGCGCGGGTATTCCCGATGACTTGCCATGCAAGAGTAGAGATGGCCGTGTTGGTAGCGTGGTGCTCTCCGAGCGCCACGTATTTTTTGTGCGGTGACATCTGACCTCCGTCCGCTCGGCGAGCAGACGGCTACGCAAGAACAACGCGCAGGAGGTTGGGGCCATTCCCCGGACGCTTACGTTTAAAATCTTCCAACGGTTGGAAAATCGTCTTTTTATTTTTCCAATGATTGGGAAAAGTGTATCGAGGGCACCGCGCCGCCCAACGGAGGAATAATGGGTTGATATCTGGAGGGCGTCGGGCTCCGACGCCTTGGGCGCATGGAGTCACTCCGGCGTGGGAATGTTTTGACGGTTGGGGTTTTTGGCTTTGACGCGCGAGGCACGCGGGCCGCGTGCCGTCCAGGGGAGAGATGGCGTGTTGGGCACTCTCACATCCAACGGATCGCGTGGACGCTCGCCCTCCAGCGGAAAAAGATGGAGGGCGTCGGGCTCCGACGCCTTGGGAGCATGGAGTCCCTCAGGCGGGAGGATGTTTTGACGGTTGGGTTTTTTGGCTTTGACGCGCGAGGCACGCGGGCCGCGTGCCGTCCAGGGGAGAGGTGGCGCGTTGGGCACTCTCACATCCAACGGCTCGCGCGGGGATGCTCGCCCTCCAGTGGAAAAAGATGGAGGGCGTCGGGCTCCGACGCCTTGGGCGCATGGAGTCACTCAGGCGGGAGGATGTTTTAACGGTTGGGGTTTTTGGCTTTGACGCGCGAGGCACGCGGGCCGCGTGCCGTCCAGGGGAGAGATGGCGCGTTGGGCACTCTCACATCCAACGGATCGCGTGGACGCTCGCCCTCCAGTGGAAAAAGATGGAGGGCGTCGGGCTCCGACGCCTTGGGCGC
>CAZBEO010000105.1:0-11116 GCA_964490935.1 uncultured Verrucomicrobiota bacterium | reverse complement strand
CGAAGTCACAAAAAACTGATCCAGCTCGCTACTGAACAGATTGCAGGTACGTATCGCCTTCCGCAAGCGGGACAACGCATATAGAATCAACGCCGAAAACAGCCCCTGTGCGAGCAGCAGAATCAACGCACGGATTCGACACGACCTCAGGCACGTCTCCAGACTCACCGCCACCGAAATCAGCAGCCGACGCCCCGGGAAAAACGCGACGCTGCGAATCCGCTCCACGCCATCCACCACACTGCGATTGATCTCTGGCTCCCGATGGGTCTCGCCTTTATTGAACAGAGCAACGGCGTTCACCGGGGGAAGATATCTGTTCAGGTCCAGCTCCTGAAGCCCCAGCATTCCGCTGTAGATCACCCCCTGCTCATCCGCCAGATAGACCAGCGCATCTTCTCCCAAATCCAGCTTTCTGAACAGGGCGGAAAAGTGAAAAGGATTCACCGAAGCCAGCAACACCCCCGCAAAGGCACCATCCGCATCCTCCAGACGCACGCTGACCGGGATGTACCACCGACCATTGATGCGCCCCAGCAAAGGCCGTTCCATCCGCACGCCCCGGCCCGGATGGTCCCGGTGATACTCAAAAAACGGACGGTCTCCGTTGTAGGTGAAATTCACCCCCTGTCGATCGGTGAGCACCACGTAGCCTTCGGCGTCTGTGACGGAAAGCACATTAAAAAGGTTGGTGGAGGTCGCCGCCGTGTGTTGCAGGAGGGCCTGCATCTTTTCTCCACGAACGCCCGATTCCCAAACCTGCCTAAGTGACAACAGGGTGCCCTCAACCTGGCCGAAGATGCCGTCCATATGATTTTCCAGCACGATGGCCAGATTGTGCGTCGAGGTGCGCGTGTGGTTGATTTCGAGCTTGCGGTCCCATTGAATGATAAGCAGCGTCAGCACCCAGACACTCACCAGAAACAACGTGCCGAAGTACAGCACTCTTCTGTCTAAATTCAGACGGGACTTCCGGCCCAAAGGATTGCCGGCCCACGCCTTCTCGCGCTCCGAAAAGTCCTGTTTTGATGCCTGAGAATCCATACCAAATCCGCTCTGACCCTTTCTTTCAGCGACAAGATGCACTCTGCGTTGTTTTTCCAATCATTGGAAACTTTTTCCGCACTTTTTCCAATCGTTGGAACGTGCCGTATCGGCACCTTATTATTTTTCCCGTGCTAACGTTTGACAGTCCGAAAAGATATTCCTATATTGCGTCCCTCTTCAGAAGAGGCGGGCGATTAGCTCAGTTGGTTAGAGCGCATGCTTGACATGCATGAGGTCACAAGTTCGAGCCTTGTATCGCCCACCATTCTCCGCCTTATTCCTCCTCCACCTTGATCCAATAGTAGGCCCCTGCGCCGGGGTTGCTCTGATCGGTGTATTCATTCTGCGGCGGCGTGGGCCCCATACGGTTGTACAGAATAATGGGCGTACCGCTCACGAGATTGGTGCTCCGGTATACCGTATAGAAGCGGTTGGGAATGCTCAACCAGCAGAGGGTCGGGGTCGCGGCGGAGGACCCGTCGATTTCTGCGACAAAGAACGAATCGGCGTCGGTCGGACTGGTGCCGGCGATATATTCCTTCCAAGTGGGCACACCATCGCCATCCGGATCACCCAGACTGATGGCATCCGGGCTCCCGTTGGTCAGGTCGTAATCGACCAGCCAGTAGAGGGGCGTTCCAGAGGCGGTGACTACGGGATCAAACCGCACGTGCAGCGTTCCGCTCGCCTGCACATTGGTCCAGACCCAGGTCAGATTCGTCGCGCCGGAAACCACGCCGACGGATCGCCCATTGGTCAGGACATCGCCGATGACGTAGAACTCATCCGAGGTCATGGAAAATGAGGGGCTGTCGCCCACCTGATTGGTCACATAACCCGCTGGATTGATGTTTCCATGCGCGGAAGAGGTGACGGTGATGATCCGCTCATTCGGATCCAGCACGTTGGGCGAGCCGGGCGTGGTGAGGCCCAGATTAGTGATGCTCACCCCACCATCGGGATAGCGCCCCTGGCTGACATCCGTCTGCTGCGCACCAAAGGCCACGTAGTCGACCTGTTCTCCCGCCGGATCATAGAGGGCCAAGGCTTCTCCGTTCTTACTGAGCCCGAAGTTGACGAACAGGACGTTGGTGCCCCACTGATTGGCACCGAGGTTATCGCCATCCGCCCAGACCAACCGAAACTCGTGGGGCTGGAGCACTGTGCTGCCAACCACTTCCCACTGCGTGGGAACGGCGATATCATCGGTGAGGGTATAGCCGGTAATGTCTACGGGATAGTCCTCGGCGTTGTAGATTTCAAACCAATCCTCACGCCCATCGGTGGAGGGATCGACGATTCCGGTCTCATTATCAGCCAGCCATTCATTGATGTAGAGGCGGGCCGGTGCACCGGCGGCATTGTTACTCGCCCACGGGGTGACGTAATAGAACTTGGTCCGGCTTTCCCGGTCGCCATCCGGATAGCAGCCATAGGAACTGTCCTCGGCGATGAGTTCGTAATTCATATAGTCCACAATAATGGACCGCCCGCCGCTGAAATGCACAAGCGCCAGGTTTCCGCCGGCCGGGTTCAGACTGAAGGCCGCGTGGTACTCCGGCGGTGCGGATGCCGCGCCATCGGCCCAGATCACCTGGAAGCCCGTCGCGCCGATGTTGATCGACGGCATGGCCCACTTCAACAGGTTGTCGTAGTCATCGGTCAGGTAGTAGTCGCCGCAGGAGAACGCGCCGGAATCGGCATTATAGAGTTCGAGCCAGGGGGTGTAGAGCCCGGCGGCATTGGCCAGTGTGCCGGTATTGTCGGGCTGAATTTCGTTGATCCACACCTGCGGGAAGGCGGGCAGATCGGCGGTCACGGAATTGGCAACGCCCGGCGTGGAAGGCGTGGAACCATCTACCGCCCAGTTGCCCACCCGGTTGTGGTCCTCGTTCGCATCCACAAGCTGCAAGGACATGCCAAGGCCATCGGCGCCAGCAGGCCATGGCGGATTATCGTTGTATTTTACCGCATCCACTTCGATCTCCACCCCGCCCAGAGCATCAAGCTTCTGCAGCCGCAGCCATTCGCCTCCGTTGTCCAGCGAGCCGCTCCAGACTCCCGCCAGCGCGATTTCCTCACCGTACGTCTGGATGAAACCAAGCCCATCCGATGCCAAAACCAGATACTGTCCCGGCAGAATCGGCGTGGACTGCTCAAAGGTAAAGCCCACGCCATCGAGTTTATAGCGGTACAAATCAAAGGTGGTGGAGGCGGACTTGTTGTAGATTTCGATGAACCCGGCACCACCCGCGGCGGGATGGTACATAATCTCATTGATCACCAAGCAGTCCTGCGGCTGCTCGGGTGCGGCATTGCAGGTGATTTGAATGGTATCGCTGTGACCGCTGATCGGCGTGCCCGCCGCATCGCATCCCCGCATGGTAAGCTGATTGACACCACCCGTCAGCACTACGTTCAGGCTCCACTGCGTCACGCTGCTCCAGGTGGGTTGCACCGGCGTACCGTTCAGCGTGAGCATCACGTCCTGAATGGGTGCCGTGCCGGCAATCGCGGCCAGATTGCTGCTGGTGGTGAAATCGCCGGTGGTGATATCAAAAAGCACATTCGTCACCCCGTTGAGCTGACCGATAATGTAATTGCGTCGGTTGGCCACCCAGGATTTGGGCGAGGAGGCATCTCCCGCCGCCACGCCTTCGCGGAGCAACGCGGCGCGCACTTCATCCATCATCGGATTGATAAACGTGCTGAGTAGCGGCCCCTGCACAGCGTCGTTGAGCGCCTGCCAGTAATAACGACGAAACGCCGGATGATTCACCATTCGTTCGACCATATCCATGGTATCCACATCAAACAGATCATGATCCCAGTAGTCGGATTCCACGGTATCGGTCAAGCCGTAATCCATATCCCATGGGAGCACCTGAAAGCGCCCCGAGGTCGGGCGATAAATGAAGGCATTCTTGCCGCGACGAGAGCCGAAGGAGTCCCAATCGCCAATGACATGCCGAAAGGCGATCTCCCGCATCCACTGCTTCACATCCGCCAGCGCTTCGACCGTGCGCATATAGCGGTCGTTCGGACTGTTCGCCGCCTCCACCAGCGAAAGGAAGCTGCTGTAGTCATCGTTGTAGCCGCCGTTGGATTTCTTTTCCCAGTTCCAGCGGTAACGGGCCTTCTTCAATGCATCGCCCGTGGTCGTGAATTCGCTCAACGACGCGCCCTGCGCCACAAAATCCAGGATGTCGAATGACTTGTACTCCACCCAATCATCCGTCTTGAACAACTCGCCGCCGCTGTCATCCGGATACCAGGTCTCCAGATAATCTCCTTCCACATGATGAATATCCGCATAGGCATAGGGAAACTGCAGGCCGTTCATGCAGATAAAGACGTACCGCTGATAACTGACAGGCAGACCAAGCTGCTCCGCCATCTGGTAGCACGTGCGCTCGCGCTGAATCGTGGGGTCCTTGCCGTTTTCCATCGAATCCAGGTTCATCTCCGTCACGCCCAGATAAGCCTGATCCCCCGGCACTTCCACCCGGTACGAACTGCGCCACTCGAAATTCTCCGGATCCGCCAGATGCGGACGCACCCACGGACTGCCGCGAAAACGAATCGCCGCATCATAAATCACCCGACGCCCACCGCAAATCACCGTGGTGTCCAGATATTCATTGCTGTGCCGCTCCCGCTCCGTCCACTCACTCAGATTGTCCTCCGTCATCCAGAGGGTCAGCGTATCCAGTCCGCTGGGCACCACCACATCTCCAAAGCGAATCAGACATTCCCGTCCGGTCCCCGGCCGTGACCCGGCAGAGCCAACCTTCGGGAAGCGGGAAACCGCCGACGAAGCATCCGTGGCGAACACCCGGAACGCTACGATTTTTCCGAAGGCCTGCCCGGGGATGGAGGCCGTATAGAGGCCGCCACCCGCATGGGTCATCGTCACCGTACTGGTCGTGCTGGAAGGGTCCAGCCGATAACGCAACTGCACCGAGGAAAGACCATCCGGATCACGCACCCGGGCACTGACGACCACCGCCTCGCCGGCCTCCGGCAACACCGGATCATGCCGCACATCCCAAATCGCAGGCCCCGTATTACTCACAAGCCGGCTGTTCTCCCGCGCGGGCGTTCCGAGATTCTTCGGCACCGTCACCTGACCCGCCGCTTCGAGATAATTCCCGCGCAGGCGCAGCAGCAAGTGCGAACCGCCACACACCCAGCGTGCACGCGCACGCAACACCGCCGTATCACCCGCACTAAAGGCCCACGTCAGCCCGGTCTTTACCCGGTTAGCCCCCGTATCGCCTGCCCCCGTGGCGCGAATGTGCAAGCTGCGACTGCTGGAATAGCCCTCATAGGCCAGACTCGATTGCAGCACATTGCCTTCGTCAATGGTCCATCCACTCGTGCCGGATTCAAAGGTTGAGTTGGCAATCCGGTTGCCCTGCTCGACGCTGCCGAGCACCTGGCGCACCTCCACGTTATCCAACTGTACCTGTCCGCGCCCCTGCATCACCACGTGCAGTTCATCAATGGAAACACCACCGGGCAGCATGCCATTGTCCAGCACCCCGGTGGATTCAATCAGCGTCCACTCGCCCTTCGAGGATTCATCGCTGTCGGCCCAGCTCGATGCCTGATTGTTATCGCTGTGCGGGTCCATCAGTTCCAGACTGCTTCCATCGCCATCAGACCAATCGCCCCACTGCCCACCATCGTGATACGTTACCTCATCCACCACCACAAAATCCATATCCGGGAAATCCGGGTCATCCGGCTTGGCCAGGGCGATTCGTTCGCCTGAGTTCGCCAGATTCCCGCCGAAATCACCGTAGGTATTTCCGCTGTTCAGAATGCCCGGATAATTCGACATCAGGTGCGCAGCATTTTTCGCCACCACAATATAGCCATCCGCCGGAATCACGGTGCCCGCGGGAAAAGAAAAGTCGATGCCGCTTTCAAAGCGCCAGTGACCAATATTCACGCTGGAGTCACCCATGTTGTGCAGTTCGATATACTGATCGTCATCATCGCCCGAGACCGGATTATACATGATTTCGTTGATCACAATATCGCGTATAAGCAAGGCCGTATTGGCCGTTCCCGGGGTTGATGTGAGCAGCTCGTTGATATCGAGTGCCCCGTCGGGGTAACGCCCTGAAGAGACGCCGTTTTGCTGCGCGGAAAAACGAATCACATCCACCACCCGCCCATCGGGCGCCCGGAAAACGACATCCTCTCCCTTGGCACTGAGGTTGAACGTCAGATTCGTCGGCGAGGCGCTCGGTGGATTCGTAATGCAGAAATACACCTGCCGTCCGCCCGCCGAAATCACCGTGCCGTCCGGAATGGTAAACTTGTTGGTGTTCAGGGTGTCACTAAGCATGCAGCCCGAAATATTCACCGACGCGGCCGACCGGTTGTACAGCTCGATGAAATCCCAGTCGGGCTCATCGGTATGCGCGAGGAATTCATTGATCACCACGGAATCATATACGCTCTCCGTGATCGGTTCCGCTTCGCCGGGGGTCCCGCCAACGGTTGCACTTGAGGCCCAGGCCCGTGAATCATCCTCGCCGTAGGAAGCCTCCGAAAGCACCAGCGAGTGCCCACCACCATCCGCTGCCACCGGCCACGGAGGCTCATCGCTGTAATTCACTTCCAGCAGCATCGCGTCGCCCTGATCGGCAATTCCGCTCGCCTTGCGCAAACGGATGCACCCCGAACCGTTCGGAAGGGCATTCGAATAGGGTCCAAGCACGCCCGTAATTCCATAGGCCGTCTGGACGGCAGCCGGATTCTGCGCCACCACCAAATAACTGAAAGGAGGAATCACCGTAGACGAAGGAAAGACATAGTCTATGGCACTGCTCAATCGGCACCCGTCCAAACGGTTCGTAAAGGGCGTTGTGTTGTATAGCTCCACATATTCCAGCGTGTCATCCACCGGGTGATACATAATTTCGGAAATCACCAACCCCGTGCGACGCGACGAAGCGCCCGGCGAAACCGTGTCCGCCTCTTCCACTGTGCTCAAATCCAGATCATCAAACTGCAACGAGCCTTCGGGACCCACCCCGTCGGCATAAATCACCACACGAATCCACGCCGTATTGGCAGGTGCTGTCGCTTCCATGCTCTTGAACACCCAGTTCGGACCCGCATCCAGAATCGGCTGTTCAGCCATAGCGATTAGCGTACCGCCGGAATTGCTGAATTCGAGCTTCATGCCTTGCGCATCAGCGGTCCATTTCTTTTGGTTTCCATCTCCATCCGCATAAAACCACCCCGTGAAACGATAACGGGTACCGGGTGTGGCCAAAACTTCCTGCCAATAGCCGCCATTGTTTCCCGCCCCGGCCCAAGTACCGCGGATTGCCCCCATCCAAGAGCCAAAAATAAGATTCCACTGCTCCCGCGAGGCCGTACCCCAGTTCGAACCATGCTGATCCGGCACATCCCATTCCCAGTAACTTGCCTGGGAATTCGTACTACCCTGCGTTTCAAAACCGGGGTTGTTCAGCAGGTTGGCAGCGGCCATTCCGGCGGGAAGCAGCATCAAGCTGCAAGCCAACACAATTTGCAATCGTTTCATTATGCTCATGGTGGTGCAGGGTTCCCTTCTCTTCGTTCAGCGTAATATTAACTGTGAATAATAGTCCGAGCTTAGAGTACAGCGAACCCCCTTCCCAAATTAAATTGTTTTTTCAAAAGACCTGTATAGCAAGCGCATTCATTGCTCGCATATGCTTTGTTACCAAAGTTTTGTGAGCGTATTTAGCCCGGATAATATGCCGCCTTTTTTTGCCGCATTTCCACCAGCGTGGTACCGATCCCCGGGGGTTCCGGCTCACATCCTGTGTTTTAGGGCGGGAAGAACACTGGCACACGAAAGAATTGTCTGTTGCATTCCGGCGTATTCCATGATTTTATTCGGCTCTATTTGACCCTTTTCCAAAGGAACTGAAAGGACGCACCATGAAAGCCGTTGTCTTGGCCTATAGCAATATCGGATGTGCCGGAATCAAGGCCCTGCTGAAGCAGGGCATCGAAATTGCCGCCGTATTCACTCATAAAGACAATCCGAATGAAAACATCTGGTTCGATTCCGTCGCCGAACTGGCCGCACGCCACAACCTGCCCGTCTTCGCACCCGATGACATCAACCATCCCATGTGGGTCCGACGCATCGCCGACTTCAACCCCGACATGATCTTCTCCTTTTATTACCGCAACATGGTGAAACAGCCCGTTCTCGATCTACCCCCGCAGGGCTGCGTCAATCTCCACGGCTCCATGCTGCCCGCCTACCGAGGGCGCTGTCCTCTCAACTGGGTGCTCATCCACGGTGAAAAGTCCACCGGCGTCACCCTCCACTACATGACCCCGCATCCTGACGATGGCGACATCATCGCTCAAAAAGCATTCACCATCGACGAAGCCGATACCGCACGCGACCTCCACCGCAAGGCCGTCGAAGCCGCCGAAAAGCTCCTCGACGAAACACTCCCCCTCCTCGCCAAAGGAAAAGCCCCGCGCACCCCACAAAATCATGCGCAGGCCTCCTACTTCGGAGGGCGGCGCCCCGCCGATGGCGAAATCGACTGGAACCAACCCGCCGAATCCATCCGCAACCTCGTCCGGGCCGTTGCACGTCCATTTCCCGGTGCCTACAGCTTCGTCGGCGATAAAAAAATCATCCTATGGGATGTCAGCATCGCCCCCGGCGATGCCAAAGCCAAACCCGGCGCGATCACCTCGACCGCCCCCTTCACCATCCAATGCGGCACCGACGCCCTACAAGTGAATTTCGGTCAGACCGAGGAAGGCGTCTACATCAGCGGCGAGCAGCTCGCCGCCGAGCTGCGCCTCATGCAGCGCATGCGCCTCGGCCCCAAAGCCAGCGCCATGGCCGCCGCCAAACAGAAAAAACGGGTGCTCATCCTCGGCATCAACGGCTTCATTGGAAATGCCCTCGGCGAACGCCTGCTCAAAAGCGGACAATATGAAGTCCACGGCATGGACCTACGCTCCGACTATATCCAGCACCTTCTCGATCGACCCGGATTCTACTTCGACGAAGTGGACATCTCCATCCATCGCGAATGGTGCGAATACCACGTCCGCAAGTGCGATATCGTCATCCCGCTTGTCGCCATCGCCACCCCCATCGAATACGTCCGCAATCCCCTGCGCGTCTTCGAACTCGACTTTGAGGAAAACCTCCGAATCGTCCGCTACTGCGCCAAATACAACAAGCGCATCATCTTCCCCTCCACCTCCGAAGTATACGGCATGTGCCCCGATGAAAACTTCGACGAAGACAACTCGAACCTCGTCCTCGGCCCCATTCGTATGCAGCGATGGATTTATTCCTGCATCAAACAGATGATTGACCGCGTTATCTGGGCCTATGGCGACATGCATGGCCTCAAATTCACCCTCTTCCGCCCCTTCAACTGGGTCGGACCCAAGCTCGACCGTCTCTCCTCTGCACGGATCGGCAGCTCACGCGCCATCACCCAGTTGATCCTGAACCTCGTGGAAGGCACTCCCATCCAACTCATTGACGGCGGCGAACAGAAACGTTGCTTCACCGATGTCGAAGAAGCCACTGAGGCCCTCTTCCGCATCATCGAAAACAAAGACGGTATCTGCGATGGAAAGATCATCAACATCGGGAACCCCGACAACGAAGCCAGCATACGCGAACTCGCCGAAATCCTCGTCAGCAAATTCGATGCCCATCCCCTGCGCGACAAATTCCCGCCCTTCGCTGGCTACAAAGAAGTGGAAAGCGGAACGTATTACGGCAAAGGCTATCAGGATGTACAGATTCGCAAGCCCAGCATACGCAACGCCAAGCGCTACCTAAACTGGACCCCGGTCAAAGACCTCGAAAAGTCCGTAGAGGAAACCCTCGACTTCTTCCTAAAACAGGCCGTGGAATCCGATGAGTTTGACGTGTCCTGAATTGGGGCGCGCCAATCCGACAAACAATTTTCCCTAGCCCTCATGACGACGGCCCCGGAGGGACCTGGGATAATAGCCCGGGGTGAAACCCCGGGACGATAGGAATGCCCCATCATGGATCATACGGAAAAGCTGGTCGGTCTGCGGATTGATGTGGATACCCTGCGCGGCACGCGCTTGGGTGTACCCGCGCTCTGCGAAGAACTGCGCGCCTTCGGCATCACCGCTTCCTTTTTCTTCTCCGTTGGGCCCGACAACATGGGCCGTAACCTGTGGCGCCTTCTCCGCCCCGCCTTCCTGAAAAAAATGCTGCGCTCGAAAGCGGCCAATCTCTACGGGTGGGACATTCTGCTGATGGGCACCGCTTGGCCCGGCCCGCGAATCGGGAAACGCTGCGAAGCCCAAATTCGCGCCTGCGCCGATGCTGGCCACGAAATCGGCTTCCACGCTTGGGATCATCACCGCTGGCAAACCGCCATCGAACGCCTCACCCGCTCCGAAATGCGACGCGAACTCGAACGCGGAACCGCGGAACTCTCCCGCATCACCGGACGCGCCCCCCTCTCCTCTGCCGCACCCGGATGGCGATGCAACAACGAAGCCCTCGAAGAAAAAGACACCCTCAACTTCACCTACAACAGCGATTGCCGAGGCGACTGCATTTTTCTTCCCGTGGTCAACGGACGCACCCTGCAAACACCCCAGATACCCGTCACCCTGCCCACCTACGATGAAATCATCGGTTCACCCGGCATCGACCTCTCCACCTACAACGAACACATTCTTTCGCTGATTCGTCCAGATGCCCTAAACGTCTACACCATTCACGCCGAAGCCGAAGGCATTCAATGCCGCGCCCTATTCCGCCAACTCCTCCAATCTGCCGAAAAGAAAAACATCCGCTTCGCACCGCTGAGCACCTGCCTGACCCGTTTTGCGAACCCGCCAACCGGCACCATCACCCCGCGCATCGTCTCCGGCCGCGAAGGATGGATGGCCTGTCACACAGGATAGCTGCGGATTGGGTACTCTTTCTCTGTGTTCTTTCGCGGCCAAGCTCTCCACCCCCCTCTTTCTCTGAGTTCTGTGTGCTCTTTGTGGTGAATTCCCCTCTGCGGGCAGC
>CAZBEO010000104.1:9097-11194 GCA_964490935.1 uncultured Verrucomicrobiota bacterium | reverse complement strand
CATCGCCAAGGCGTATTACACCTGCGATACCGAGCGGTTCAGTCTTGATAGTGCTTGGTGGGTGTTCAACTTGTGGCCAACTGGGCCAGCCTCAAGTTCTGCTACATTATCGAAGACATTCAGCAGAAGCAGAACCAATTCGAAACGGCGCTGGTGGATGGCATTCAGCGGATGGATGAGCAGGCGGCGGCAATCTACAAAGAAAATCCAGAAAAGGCGCGCAGTCTTCTGACGACCTATTGTGAAACGCAGGCCGATCAGATTGTGAAGGACTGGTGGAGCTTTGCCGGTTTGCTTATCGCAAAATATTCCGATGGCTATGTGAATGAGCCCGGCAAAATGGCTCAGGAAGTGGGCTACCCGAAGGAGTGGTACGACCTTTGCGAGTGGACGAACGGCCCGACCTCCTATGCGCCGCCGGCCCACGCCACGCCGGGGATGTGAAAACCGTCCGCTCGGCGAGCGGACGGCTACTCATTGGGTAGGGCGAATGCCTCCGGCTGAGCTGGTTCATGTTTTTTCCCCTCTCGGGAGGGCCCGTGTCCCCACGGGCCGTGCGGAGAGCAAGAGAAACAAGGACTGATCTGGGGAAAAACAAAAGGACGTTGAGGACAACGTCCCTCCCGAAATTTGCATAGCAGTATTGACGTTTCCCGCTCAGGGTCTACTCTTCCGGTTTGTGCCTTTTTGATGTCTATTTTTCAGGAGATGAGCATTTATGAAAACGGCGATGGTTCTGATTACGATTCTGCTGGTGTTTATTATCGGGTTGGCGCTGCTGAAGCATACGGCGGCGACTCCTTCGGCGGAAGGAGGGGCGATTCCGGCGATTGATGCGACCACGCTGGGGCAGCTTCGGCAGAATGCCGAAACGATTGGTGGCTATCTTTCGTGGGGGGTGATTGGCGCGTCGGTGGTGATGCAGTTGTCGGCGTGGATGGCGGCGTGCCGCCGACTGAAGGCCATCAAGGGCATGACGGGCTCTGCGGGCGAAAAGATCCGGCAGTTGGAAAATTGCGAGGTATACTTTGATCTGCCGCTTTACTTCGGCCTGCTGGGCACCGTGCTTTCGTTCATTCTGATTACGGTCTTTCCGGATGCCGGGTTGATGTTCGCGTATGTTTCCACGGGTTTCGGCATTATTGTTTCCGTGACGTTGCGGTTGGTGTATCTGACGCCGTACCGTCAGCAGTTGATTCAGGAAGATGCCGGGCGCACTGCGCTTGAGCTTTCATAAACGTCCATCCCCGGGTGCCGCATGAAACGTTCCATACTGATTGTGATGATTGATGTGATGGTGCTTTCCGCGCTTTCGCTGAACGTGGGGCGGGGCTCCTCCTCGTTTCTGCTTCCGGTGTATCAATGGAGCAGCATCATTCAGCAGGGCATGGAGCGCGAGAAGGAATTTCAGCAGCGCATCGAGGAACTGAGGCGGCGTGCCGAGCAGGCGGAGAAGCAGGCGCAGCAGGCGGATGATCTGATCGGACGACACAAGGAACTGAACGATGCCGCCGCACAGCAGGCAGACTTGCTGGCCCGCCGCGAGGCGGAGGCCTATCAGAAGATGCAGGAGGCCGACCAGAAGGCGCGTGAGGCCGAGGTGCAGGCGCGTGTAGCCGAGGAACAGCAGAAACTTGCCGAGCAGGCACGCAAGCAGGCCGAGACGGAGCGGAAGGATGCCGAGCGCTTGGCGCGTCAAGCCGAGAAGGCCGCCGCCGAAGCGGAACGTCAGGCCACGACCGCCCGCGAGCGCGAGCAGGATGTGAAAAAACGCATGGCCGCCATGCAGGAAGAATCGACCACGCTATTGGATCAGAGCGTACAGACCAGCAAGCTGCTCCAGGATGCGCGGCGCGATCGCGATGTGACGCAGGCGGAACTCCAGCGACTGCTCGAAGCAAAAGACGAGTTGAGCGTACGTGAGAAGGCGGCAATGGAGCAGCTGGAGGCCGAGCGGAAAAAGGCGGAAGAATTGCTGGTGCAGGCGCGTCTGGCGGAGTCGCAGGCCCAGGATGTGCAGGCGCGCATGGATGCCTCGCAAAGCTACATCGGGGCCCTGCGCGAGCGGATTGTGATTACCAAGCTTTCCGAGCAGGA
>CAZBEO010000104.1:0-8997 GCA_964490935.1 uncultured Verrucomicrobiota bacterium | reverse complement strand
GCTACATCGGGGCCCTGCGCGAGCGGATTGTGATTACCAAGCTTTCCGAGCAGGAAACGCAGATCAAGCTCAAGCAGGTGGAGGAGCAGCGCGAGGAACTGAAAGAGCGGCTCGACGAAGTGGAGGCGGAGAAAAATCAATCGGTCTGGGTACAGCGCGATCAGGCGTTGGCTGGCTGCGCCATTTCGATTTCGTCGCGACACCGGAATTCAGGGGAGCGGGCGCTGTATCAGGAGGAGATTTTTGTTCCAGTCATTCAGATGGGGACGCAGGCCTTTCTGGCGGCGGATTTTGATGCCCTCGGGCTGTCTTGGTGGCATGTGCAGTATGGCGACAGCATTAACGAGGTGACTTATGCGCTCTTTAGTCCCTCCACCAACGACGCCCGAACGCGGTTGATGGCACCCCTCCTTGTCGATCCGCAGGCGCCGCGTGTGTGTTATCTGCCGATTGACTCGACCAGTGCCGGAGTGGGCGGTTTGACCGTCTGCGGGATCGCACGGCTCAAACAGGAGCGTATTCAGGAAGCGCTGGCGTTCAGTCCTGTCAATCCCGACGCCAGTGTGCGGGTGCATCTGGCGCCCACGCTGGATGAGCGCTTTATCACTGTCAAGCCGGCGCAGGTTAAGGGGTTCTTCAGCCGGCGTGAACTGCGGCAGGGCGATTATCTGCTCACCGAGACCGGCCTCTTTATCGGCCTGATGATTTCCAATGAGAAAGCCTATGTGATGCCAACGACATGGCCCGGGTCCTCTTCTGGCGCGCTGGCCATTCCAATCAGCAAGGCCGATTCCTCCAACGAATATCTTACTGCCTTTTCGGAAGGGGCACAAAACCTGAAGAAGACGCTGAAGACCTTCAATCCGTAACAATCCGTCGGACTTCAGGTGTTTAAAACCCGATCGCGCAGATTTTATGTTTAAGTTGGCCGCGAAAGAACGCATAGATCGCATAGAAAGAGGGGAGAGATTCTCACGCGGAGGCACAAAGGAAGAGAGGGGGGTGGGCTTGGAGGGCGAGCGTCCCCGCGAGCCGTGCGGAGAGTTAAGTGCACAGGAAGAGCGCGGAGAGCAAGAGAAAGAAGGAACGAGCTGGCGAAAATTAAAAGGACGCTGAGGACAGCATCCCTCCCGAAATTCGCGTTACTTGACGTCCGTTTCTTGCTTTTTTTGAAAATTCCATAAAACGATTGCAATGGGAATTCATCTGGCTTGGATGTTGACGATTGGGCCGGACGCGCCTACGATTCCGGCCACATAAACGAATTTCTAAACCCCCGAAGAACGGCCGATGAGCCGTTGACAGCAAGGCTATGCGGTACGTTCTGTTTTGCGTTGGTCTGCTGATCTTTCTTGCCTTTACGACAGGCTGCTCCACACCGCGCAGTACGATGACTCTTGCCCAGGTTATGGAACACGAAACAGGGCGTTCGGAAAGCACGTTGCCCCTGTATCGATGCACCGCCGGGGCGCACCGCGGGGCCTCGGTGACGCATCTGGAGAATACCCTGGTGGCCCTAAAGGCGGCGGACGATGATCCCCGCTTCGCGTTTATTGAATTTGATGTTCAGTATACGAAAGATAAGCAGATCGTATTGTTTCATGATCAACGGCTGTTGCGTCTCTATGGAAAAATCGCCTCCGTCGGCAAGGCGGATTATGCGGAGCTTGAGCAGTTATCGAATGGCGATATCGCGCTGTATAGCGAAGCCATGGACACGCTGCACAAACGACTGAACATAGAGATCAAGTCGCAGGGTGATCTTGGGGAAGATGAGCAGTTGGCCGATGCAATCATGGATGATCTTCGGGCCCGCAGACGCGAAAAGGACGTTATGATCAGTTCCATATCCAGCGACGTCATCCGCTATATTAAAAACAAATATCCCGGCATGGCCACCGGACAAATATACTGGCTTACCTCATCCACCTACCTGCATTGGGATCGCCTGACCGAACGACTATACGAACAGTTCAAGGAGACGCAGGCGGATTACATCATGCTGCACGTGGTCAACTTGCGGAATATCGAGGATCTCCTGAAGCTCAAGCCCAAGGGGAAAAGCATTATTGTCTGGGATTTTAAAGAGGGCATGTTTCTCGTACACAAAGACAGCTCCGATCGCCTGTGGGGGACCTCGGCGGTAGCCAACACCTGGCAGCAATTCTGGTTCAGGCTGCGTTGAGAAGTGGACCTCAAGAATCGGGCCGCCGGTGAACGGGGTCAGAAGAGATCGAGTTGCTTCGGGGAGGTTTTTGCTGGGGTGGATTCTGGTTGGTCGGATGAGGCGAGGAGGGCATTGAAGGCCTCTTCGGAAAGAATGGGAATGCCCAGGGATTGGGCGTTGGCCAACTTTGATCCGGCGTTCTCGCCGGCGATCAGGTAGTCGGTCTTTTTTGTGACGGAGGTGGTGACTTTTCCGCCATTCACCCTGATACGTTCGGCGATTTCATCGCGGCTTGCGCTGGCGAGTGTGCCAGTGATGACAAAGGTTTTTCCGGCGAGCGGGCTACCCGCTTTTTCCGCTCCGCCGCCACCGAGCGGATTGATATTCAGCTCCTGCATGCGGCGGATGACCTCGCGCCCGACGTCGGAGGTGAAGAAGGCGCGTATGCTCTTGGTGGATTCTTCTTTGAAGCCCTCGGTGAGGAGACTTTCATGCGGTTTTCCGGGGGCGCGTTTGAGAAGAATGCCGAGTTGATGGAGTTGCTCTTCGAGGACGGCGATTTCTTTGGCGCAGGTTTCGTACGCCTGGCCGATGCGGGCCTTTTCTTCTTCCGGTTTGTTTCGGTTTTCGGCGCTGCGGGGATTGGTGGCTTTGAGGTCGCCTTGCAGGGCAAAAAATTGGGCCACGGGATGTAGTAGGTCGAGGTCGGCGAACTGGTTGAAGTCGCGGTGTTTTTCGGCGAGATGCCAGGCGGCGGTTTTACCGACGTGTGGGATGCCGAAGGCGAATATCCAGTCGGAGAGCGGGGCGGTTTTTGCTTTTTCGAGGGCCTCGAGCAGTTTGGCGGCATTTTTCGCGCCAAAGAGGCGGGGTTCTTCTTCGGTGCCGAGGTTTAGGCGTTCGAGGCGGTTTTGCCGGAGGTCAAAGAGGTCGAGCGGTTCGCGGACCAGTTGTTGTTCGACGAGGGCGTCGGCCACCTGCGAGCCGAGTTGCTGGATGTCGATGGCCTGGCGCGAGGCGAAGTGTTCGATGCGTCGTTTGTTCTGAGCGGGGCAGAGGAGGTTTTCACAGCGCCAGGCGACTTCATCAGGGCGTCGCGAGGTGGGTTCGCCGCAGACGGGGCAGTGTTTGGGCATGTGGAAGGATTGTTCGGCACCGGTGCGGGCCGAGGCATCCACGGCGACGACGGCGGGAATGACTTCGCCCGCTTTTTCGATGGTGACGGTGTCGCCGACTCGAATGTCCTTGCGGTGGACTTCATCTTCGTTATGCAGGGTGGCGCGGCTGATGGTGGAGCCGGCGAGAAAGACGGGTTCGAGTTCGGCAACGGGTGTGAGCACGCCGGTGCGCCCGACTTGTATGGTGATGGCGTTGAGGCGGGTGCGTGCCTGTTCAGGTTCGTATTTGTAGGCGACGGCCCAGCGGGGTGATTTGGCGGTGACGCCGAGGCGTTCGTAGAGGGTGCGTTCATTGACTTTGATCACGGCACCGTCGATCTCGAAGGGAAAGTCATGCCGCATGGCGAGTAGGGCGTCGATGGCTTCGAGGGCTTCCTCGGGTGTGGTGCAAACGCGGTATTGTTTCGTGGTGCGCAGTCCGAGTGTGGCGAGTTGTTCGAGGAGTTGCGCTTGGGTGTCGGCTTCTGCTCCGTCGGTTTCTCCGAGGGCGTACCAGAGGGCATCGAGCGGTCGGGTGGCGACGGTTCGCGCGTCGAGCAGTTTGAGGGAGCCGGCAGCGGCGTTGCGCGGATTGGCGAAGGGTTCTTCGCCGCGCTCTTCGCGCTCGCGGTTGATGCGGGCGAATCCGGATCGGGTCATGTAGACCTCGCCGCGCACTTCGAGGATGTGCGGCGGGGTGGCGGCGGAGAGTTTGAGCGGAATGGTGCGGATGGTTTTGACGTTGGCGGTGATGTCGTCGCCGGACTTGCCGTCGCCGCGCGTGACGGCGTGAACGAGGCGTCCGTTTTCGTAGCGCAGGGAGACGGCGAGTCCGTCGATTTTGGGTTCGACCACCCAGGTGCAGACGGTGTTGGGGAGGAGTTTGCGGACGCGGTTGAAGAAGTCGAGCAGTTCGGTTTTGCTGTAGGTGTTGGAGAGGCTCATCATGGGGATGGCATGATCAATTTGGGAAAAGCCGGAGAGGGGCGTTTCGCCGACGCGCTGGGAGGGGGAATCGGAGCTGATCCAGTCGGGATGGGCCTTTTCGATGGCGAGGAGTTCGGCGTAGAGGGCGTCGTATTCGCGGTCAGTTATTTCCGGCGCGGACTGTTGATAGTAACGCTGGTTGTGGTGTTCGATGAGCGTTTTCAGCTCTTCGAGACGGGCACGAGTTTTTTCCGAATCCATGTTTCCACTCCGTTATGGGTGTGCAGATACCAGGCGGTGAGAAAGGCGGAGGTGCCGCCGATGAAATCGGCGAGAACGTCGAGCCCCTCAACGGCGCGCCCGGGGGTGAAGGACTGATGCCCTTCGTCGGTGATGCCGTAGAGGGTGGTGCAGAGGCAGGCGAGTGTTGCGGCGAGGTAGAGCCCGGCGCGCCTTTCGTAGCGGAAGGCGGCAAAGAGAAATTGAGCGAGGACAGTATAGATGAGGACGTGAATGATTTTGTCGAGCCCTTCGAACCAGAACGGGTTTTCAATGTCGGGTCCGCTCCAGCAACTGGCGGAAAAAATGGCGGCAATCCAGATCAGCGGTGGAAGCCAGAGGTGGCGGATGGGCGCGGTGTTGGCAGCGGGGTCGTTCATGATGTGCTGCTCCGTGGAGTGTTGAGCAGGGTGTTGATGGCATCCTGGGCGGCGGTCAGGCCAAAGATGGCGGGGATGGCGCAATAGCTGCCGAGGGTGTTGCGGGGGCGTCCACGTCCGAGTTCGGAGCGGACTTCGCCGGGGGCGTGATCGGTCTCTTCGGAGACGGCGTTTCGTGAAGGCGGTTCGATGGAGAAGACGCAGCGGACGCCGCTTTCAATGCCTCGGCGTCGCAGGCGTTTGCGGATGAACTTGGCGAGGGGGCAGTTGTAGGTTTCGGAGATATCGGCGATACGGACGAGGGTGGGGTCGGTACGGGTGGCGGCACCCATGGCGGAAATGACGCGGCAGCGGGCCTCGATGGCGGCTTGGAGGAGGCAGGTTTTCGGGTTCACGCTGTCGATGGCGTCGATGAGTAGATCGGGGGCGTCGGCGAGGGCCTGCGGGGCGGTTTCTTCGGTGATGAAGAGGGATTCGGCGCGTACGTCACAGGCGGCATGAATGGCTTGTACGCGCTGGAGGGCGAGTTCGATTTTGGGTTGGCCGATGGTCGAGGGCAGGGCGTAGAGTTGGCGGTTGATGTTGCTTTCGTGGATGACGTCGAAGTCGATCAGGCGTAGGTGTCCGATGCCGGAGCGGGCGAGGGCTTCGACGGCAAAGGAGCCGACGGCGCCGAGGCCGACCACGGTGATACGGGCGTCGCGCAGGCGTTGAAGGCCTTCATGCCCGGCGAGCAGGGCGGTGCGTTTGAAGAATGGAATGTGTTCTTGTGTCATGCCGTTCCGGGGTAGGGCGTATTTTGTGGGAGGAAGGATAGCGGTGGCGGCGCGGAAGTGCAATCCTGCTTTTTGCGCCCAAATTATCCTTTATTCAACGGGGGGAACCTGTTACTCCTTTTTTCCGCAATCAACTTCGATAAACCTATGACGTTAACGAAACAAAAAACCCTTCAGGACATTCTCGCCGGAACTGGTTTGATCCAACCGGAGCGGACCGAGGAGGTGATTCGGCATCACCAGACCACCGGCATGAGCATTCCGGATTCGGTGGTGGAACTGGGCTTGGCCACGGATGATCAGTTTCTTAAGGCGCTGGCTACGTCGATGGACTTGGCCTACGTGTCTGCCGGGGAACAGACGATTACGCCCGAAGTGCTGGACATGCTCTCCAGCAAGGCGGTGTTTCAATACAACGTGATTCCGCTCAGCTTCGATAAAAGCACGCTGACGGTGGCCACGCACGACCCATTTACCCCCGGGCTGATTGATGCCCTGCGCATTGTTTCGGGCAAACGCATCAAGCTGACACTGAGTACGCTCAACGAAATCGAAAAGGCGTCCAAAAAGTTTTACGGCGTGGGCGCAGATACCCTCGAGCGCATGATTCAGGATGACCGGATCGAAGTGGCGGAGGATGGTAATCTGCTAAAGGACGACCTGAGCGAGCTGGATCAGGAGGCATCGGTCGTCAAGTTTGTGAATCAGATTATCTGGGAGGCGCATCAGAATCGGGCCACGGATATTCATCTTGAACCCATGGAAACCGACCTGCGCATCCGCTATCGGATTGACGGCGTACTGCATCAGGCACCGGTGCCTCCGCAACTGAAACGCTTTCAGGCCTCCATTATCTCGCGCATCAAGGTGATGGCCAATATGGACATCGCGGAGAAACGCCTCCCGCAGGATGGGCGCATCAGCCTGCGCATACGTGGCGAGGAAATCGACGTGCGCGTGAATTCGATGCCGACGGTGTATGGCGAGAGCATCAGCCTGCGTCTGCTGCTGCGTGGCAGTGGTATGCTGGGCATGGGCAAGCTGGGTATGTCTCCCTACGATGAGGAAATTCTCACCCGCATGATTCACAAGCCGCACGGCATTCTGCTGGTGACGGGCCCCACCGGGTCCGGTAAGTCCACATCGCTGTATGCCTGGCTGCACACCATCAATACGATCGACAAACGTATCATTACCACGGAAGACCCGATCGAATACGAAATGCCCGGCGTGAATCAGGTGCAGATACGCGCGGAAATTGGTCTGACATTTGCAGAGGGCCTGCGCAATATTCTGCGTCAGGACCCGGATGTGATCATGGTCGGGGAAATACGCGACCGGGATACCGCCGACATAGCGATTCGTGCCGCGCTGACGGGCCATCTGGTGTTCAGTACGCTGCATACCAACGACTCGGCGGGCGCGGTGACGCGTCTGATTGATATGGGGATCGAGCCGTTTCTCGTGGCGTCGTCGGTGGAATGCTTGGTGGCTCAGCGCCTAGTGCGAAAACTTTGTTTGCACTGCAAACAGCCCTGGCCGGTGGATGAGGTGGTGCTGGAACGTGCCGCGTTTGACAAGGCCCGCCTGAGCGAAGGGACGATTTACGAAGCCAAAGGCTGCGAGGTCTGCCATCGGAGTGGCTTCATCGGGCGTACCGGCATCTACGAGGTGCTTCCGATCACCGATTTCATCCGCCCGCTGATTATCTCGCGCGTGTCGTCGAACGAGATCAAATCCGAGGCGATTCGCCGGGGGATGAAGACCCTGCGCGACGACGGCTGGCGCAAGACGCTCGAGGGCGTAACCACGCTGGAAGAGGTTATTCGCGTCGCGGAAGAGGACGAAGAACCGTCGGAGAAACTCACGCATGCCACTGTTTAAATACATAGCCAAAACGGCGGACGGCGAACGGATGGAAGGCACCGTCGAGGCCAACGATAAGCGTCTGGCGATGCTTCAATTGGAACGCCGGGCCCTGATTCCCGTATCGGTGGCAGAGTCGCATTCCGCCGGTGCCGCCGCCATGAAGGGCGGCGGAAAAAAGAAGCGCGTGCATTTCACGTTGGGGTTCAAGCGGCGTGCCCGCATGAATATGCGTGAGCTGCTGCTGCTCACGGGTGAATTGAGCGACCTGTTGGCCTCCGGCATGAAACTCGGGCATGCCCTCAACACCCTTTCACGCCGCAAGACCGGCCGCGGGCAGGATGAAATCGTCAAGGCGCTGAGGGATGATATTGTGCAGGGTGCCAGCCTGTCCGATGCGCTTGAAAAATGGCCGGAGACGTTCCCGGCGCTGTATGTGAGTCTCGTGCGTGCAGGCGAAGCCAGCGGCACGCTGTCCGAATCGCTGAAACAGTTGAATACGCATCTCGAGCGCGTTTCCGCCGCACGCGAGAAGGTGCTCATGGCCCTGATTTACCCGGCGATCATCATGATGATGGGCGGCGGTACGATGATTTTCATTGTCCTCTTCGTGGTGCCCCGCTTTACGGCGATATTTGCTGAATTGGGAAGCACCTTGCCGTTGCCTACACTCATCCTGATCAAGATCAGCAGCTTTTTGAGCGGACCCGGCGGACTGATTGCGCTGGGCTTATTGATTTTTCTTGGTGTGATGTGGCAACGGTTTTTAAAAACGGAGAAAGGCCGCCGGGTTTGGAATCGGATGCAGTTGCGCCTGCCGATGGTGAAGGGCATTGTGGCCGCCAATGCCTACGCACATTTTGCACGCACCTTGAGCGCTCTGCTGCGAAACGGTGTCGACGTGCTGAAGGCGCTGAGCATTGTGGAAGATACCGTGGGCAACGTCGAAATTGCAGCCGCCATCCGCGATGCCCGCGAGCGGGTGACCGATGGCTCAAGCATTTCCGGCCCGCTCGCCGCCGGTAAACTCTTTCCGCCGCTGCTGACGGATATGCTCGCCGTGGGGGAACAGACCGGCGATATGCCCGGCGCGCTCGAACACATCGCCCGCCGATACGACTCCGAACTCGACCGGAATGTCAAAGTGATGACCACCCTGCTCGAACCGATTCTGATGCTGACCATGGCCATCCTCGTGGGGTTTGTGGCGATCTCGATGCTGGTCGCGGTGTTCGATCTTACCAGTGGATTGAATGTTTGATCGAAAAGGAACTCCCGCTGGAGGGCGTCGGGCTCGGGCTTTGCTGGTTTTTGACAGGATGAACCGGATTGGACAGGATGCAGGAATTCACCACAGAGAGCGCAGAGAACACATAGACTTGGGCTTTGCAGGCTTTGCGAACTTTGCGATCTTGAGCGCAGCGGGTGTGAAAAAGAATATTTTT
>CAZBEO010000103.1:0-11371 GCA_964490935.1 uncultured Verrucomicrobiota bacterium | reverse complement strand
CGTCCAGCAAATTGGTCTCCTGTCTATAGTCTCCAGTCTGTGGTCTCCCGTCTATGGTCTCTAGTCTATAGTCTTCAACCGGTGGTCCGTCTAGGCGCGCGAGCCGCGCGCCGTCCAGCAAGTTGGTCTCCTGTCTTCAGTCTCTAGTCTATAGTCTCTAGTCTTTGGTCTCTAGTCTCATATTCTCCAGCATGGCGCGTGCGGCGGCGGCGGGATCGGGGGCGTTCAGGATGGGGCGCCCGACGACGAGATAATTGGAGCCAGCCTGTACGGCGGCGGATGGGGTGGCGATGCGTTTCTGGTCGCCGATGTCGTCGGTCGGCAGGCGAATGCCGGGGGTGACGAGGAGGAGGTCGGGGCCGAGGGCGGCGCGTAGGGCGGCGGCTTCGTGTACGGAGGTGACGAGCCCGTCGATGCCGGCGTCGCTGGCGAGCCGCCCGAGTGCGAGGGCTTGCTCGGGGAGGGTGCGGGTGATGCCGAGGTCTGCGAAGTCGTCCTGATTGAGACTGGTGAGAGTGGTGACGCCGATGAGGGCGGGGGCCTGATCCCCGCAGGCGGCGGCGGCTTTGGCGGCGGCGGCCAGCATGGCTCTTCCGCCGCAGGTGTGGACCGTGAGGAGTTTCACGCCGTGTGCGGCGGCGGAATGCACGGCACGCTCGACGGTGTGGGGAATGTCGTGGAGTTTCAGGTCCAGAAAGATGTTCATGTCCCGTTCGAGTAGAGGCTTGAGGGCGTCGGGCCCTTCGGCACAGAAGAGTTCGAGGCCCAGTTTGAAAAAAGTGAGTTCGGGTGGGAGTGCATCCAGTATCGCTGGGATTTCCCGTGAGGAGGGGAGGTCGAGTGCGACGATCAGTTCAGGCATGAGTCTTCCTTTCAATTGGTATGCCGATTGATAATCCTTTCCCATGCGTGTGCACAGAAAAAATTGTACGTCTTTGCTTGTTGTGCGTATGTTGAGCGCTTAGATTGTTTGAGCGAAAAGCGGCAGGAGGAGAGCGATACGCTTCTTTTGAGAGTAACACGGAAGGAGACGATGAGTATGAGTGCTGAAGAGACCACAGGCTTGGCATCTGACCGGGCCGGAAAGTACCTGACCTTCAAGCTGGGCGCCGAAGAATATGGCGTCGAGATTCTGAAGGTGCAGGAAATTATCAAGATGATGGACATCACGAAGGTTCCCCGGGTTCAGCAGTATGTCCGGGGAGTCGTCAATTTGCGGGGCAAAGTGATCCCGGTGATTGACCTGCGTCTGAAATTCGAAATGGAGGCGAAGGAAACCACGGTAAAGACCTGCGTGATTGTGCTGCAGGTGCGTTCCGAGAAGAGCACCATCACGATGGGCGCGATTGTAGATGAGGTTTCCGAGGTGCTGGATATTTCAGGTGAGCAGATCGAGCCGGCGCCGGACTTCGGGACCGAGGTGGACACGGCGTTTATCCTGGGCATGGGCAAGGTGGGCAAGATGGTGATCATGCTGTTGGATATTGACAAGGTCCTCTCGTCTGCGGAGTTGGCGGCGATGGCACAGGTTTGAAAATGAGTTGGGTTGTAACAGAGAATCGAAAGGACAGGGGTTAACGATGAAACTTGGAGCAAAAATTGGTCTTGGGTTTGGTGTGCTGATTGCCATTGCGTGCATTTTGGGCGGCATGGCGGTGCTGATTATGAACAATGTGAAGGGGATCACGCAGATGCTCGTGGACAAGGATGTCCCGATGGTGACGGTGGCCAATAATATTGAGCGGCATTCGCTGCTCACGATGTATGCCTACCGGGGTTATGCCTTCTCGGAAGGGGAGCAGTACCTCAAAATTGGTGAGGCGGAGATGAAGGACGTGTTGAGCTATCTGGAGGGGGCGTTGGCCCTGGCCAAAGAGCAGGATATAGAAGAGCTGCGCAAGGATGCCACGGAGGCGGAAAGGGCAGCCAAAGAATATGAATCGCAGGCCGCTCAGACGGTCGATCTGGTGAATGCCCTGCAAAAAAATCGCAACGAGCTGGACGCGGCGGCGGCCCAGTATATGACGGACTGCAATGTCTATCTGGCGGATCAGATGGTCGCGTTTAAGGAGGACATAGCCGAAGGCAAGGATCCCGCCGCCTTGGCGGGACGGCTCCAGAAGACGATTCTTGTCAATGACATGATTGACCTCGGGAATGCCACGCGCATTGCGAACTTCAAGGGGCAGGCACGCAGCGATGTGAAGCTCATTGAAGAGGTCAGAGTCAACTTCCCCAAGATGCATGAAACGCTGGATGCCCTCAAGAAAACCACCACCCGGGACATCAACCTTCGGCAGATCGCGGATTGCCGCGCTGCGGCCGATGCGTATGCCCGCGGGTTGGAAGCATTGACCGGCAATATGAGCAAACTGGATGCCCTGAATAAGTTGCGGACAGCGACTGGGGAAAAGGTGCTGGCGGCGGCGCAGGATACGGCATTGAGTGCGCTGGATGCCACGGGAAAAAGCAGTACGGAAGCGGCGAGTTCATTGGGTGTGGCCACGATCACCATGTTGATCGGCTTGGCCATCGCCTTGGTGGTCGGCTGCCTGTTGGCCTATTTCACCACCATCGGCATTACCCGCCCGATCAATCGGATCATTGATGGATTGGGTCAGGCCTCCGAACAGGTGACGGCGGCTTCCACGCAGGTATCGAGCGCGAGCCAGTCGTTGGCGCAGGGTGCCAGCGAGCAGGCCTCTGGCCTCGAGGAGACCTCGGCGTCGCTCGAAGAAATGACGGCCATGACCAAACAAAATGCCGACAATGCGAATCAGGCCAACAGCCTCATGGGTGAAACGAAGAAGGCGGTAGCGGCCAGTATGAGTTCGATGGATCGGATGACGCAGGAAATCGGGCGCATCCGAAAGTCGGCCGATGAGACAGCCAAGATCATCAAGACGATTGATGAGATTGCTTTCCAGACCAATCTGCTGGCGCTGAACGCGGCGGTAGAAGCGGCCCGCGCGGGCGAAGCGGGCAAGGGCTTTGCCGTGGTGGCCGAAGAGGTGCGCAACCTGGCCCGCCGCAGTGCGGATGCCGCTAAGTCCACCTCGGAACTGATCGAAGGCTCGCAGAAAAACGCGGAAGCTGGCGTGGCGGTGACGGCGGAGTTGGCGGAAAAAATGAAACAGACCGCCGAAAATGCCGAAAAGGTGGCGCGTCTGGTTTCGGAAATTTCCGCCGCCTCGAAGGAGCAGGCACAGGGCATCGAGCAGGTCAATATCGCCACGGGTGAGATGGACAAGGTGGTGCAGCAGAATGCCGCCAACGCCGAGGAGTCGGCGAGCGCCTCGGAAGAGCTCTCGAGTCAGGCGCAGGAGATGAATGCGATGGTGGCCCAGTTGGGTGCGCTGGTGGGTTCCAACGTGAGGATCGCCTCGGCGGGTGCTGGCCGGCGTCCGGCACATGGATTTGCACCTTCGGCCACGTTGCAGCGTCCGCCGTCGGCACATCATGCGTTGGGTGCGCCGAAAAAGGCGATCCACTCGAGGACGTCCAAGCCCGAAGAAATCATCCCGCTGGATGAGGAGGACTTCAAGGACTTCTAATTTTTTCGCGCAGCGCGAAAAAAGGAAGCGCGAAGCGCGCGGAATGCCGGGCGATGGGTGAGTTTTTTTAGGCGATTAGGTGAAGGCGCAAGAGCGGATTCGCGGTTAGCACAACGGGGGCTGACGGGTCAAGGTCCGTCAGCCTCGTTCCGGGGCGCAGCCCCGGAACGTTTGTGCGGGGCATGAATACATTGTTTGGCGATAAGATGATGGGTGAGGTGGAGGCCGGGACGGCGGGAGATCGTTGTTCCGGCCTCGCTTCTATTTGCCCTCCGTCTTTTTCAGCGAATTTCAGACCGAGGGGAATAACAGTATATTTTTGGGAGAAAACCGCCTATAATTTATCTGTTTTTTATTGAAGGGCGAACAGAGGGTGTGTGATGGCGCGGAATGTGAAATGGAGGAGCTTGGATGAAGACGCTGATCGTTGAAGACGAATTCACGAATCGCATTATATTGCAGCAAACCCTGGAAGTCTATGGCGTGGTGCATGTGGCGGTGAACGGAGTGGAAGCGGTCGAGGCGGTTCGTGCGGCCCTGGATGCCCATGCGCCGTATGACTTGATCTGTCTGGATATCATGATGCCGGAAATGGACGGTCAGGAGGCACTCAAGCAGATTCGTGCCCTGGAGCTGGAGCGGAAGAAGTGTGGTTCCGATGGCGTGAAAATCATCATGACCACGGCACTCACGGATCCGGTCAGCATCATGCAGGCCTTCTGCGAACAGACCGATGCCTATATTGTTAAGCCGGTGGACCGGGGTGCCCTGATCAAAGAACTCCGCAGGCTCGGTTTGGTTGAATAAGAAGGAAATGAAGGAGTGAGCTATGATGAAGAAGCAATGGACGATTGGTAAGCGCATCCTGGTTTCGTGTATTGGTATGGTGGTGGGTGCCCTGCTGTGTCTGGGTGGGGTGAGTCTCTATTCTGTTCTGGCATTGGGACGCAATGTGACCGGCATAGCATCGACCAGGCTGAGTGCGGATGCCGAAATGCAACTCGCACGCGGAGTGGAACAGGTCAGAGATCAGGTGCTCGGATTTGTGAATGGAATCAGTGATGACGCAAAAAATCTGGCGCAATCGGGCACACTCCTTACGTTTATTGAAGCGGGCGCGGGGAAGAGCGCGATGTGGAATCAAGTCACGCGTGACTATTGCGGGACCCTGCTTCGAGGTTTTGTGGAGGCTGCGAAGATTCAGCAGACCGGAACGCGAGAAACCTTGCTGGCTTCCTGCGCCGTAGGGGAATTGCTGATGCAGAACCTGGGTGGCTTTCAGATGGCGGAGGGCTCCTACGCCTGGGATGCCAAGAATCAGTTTTCCGGGGTGGTTAAACAGACGTCCCTTCCTGCGATGCGTCTGGGTCAAGCACCGGTTGCCCCCAACCGCGATCTTTCCGTGTCGTCTCCCCTGGTGGATGATCTCCTTAAACGCACCGGCTGCGCGGCCACGCTGTTTCAGCGCATGAACAAAGAAGGCGATCTCTTGCGCATTGCCACCTCCGTCATGGCCGCGGATGGGACGCGGGCCGTGGGCACGTATATTCCCTCCATCAATCCCGATGGAACACCCAACGCGGTGGTGGCCGCCCTGTTGCGCAAGGAAGAATTCATAGGCCGTGCATTTGTGGTGAACGAGTGGTATTTGACGGCTTATAAGCCGTTGTTGGATGAGGCCGGCGAACTTCAGGGAGTGCTGTTTGTAGGCATTCCGGAGCAGAGCGGTGCCCTGGTGCAATCCCTGCTCACGACCAAGATTGGGAAGACCGGCTATCCCTTTGTCATGAATTCCCGTGGCGATCTGCTGATTCATCCGCGTGCCGGATTGATCGGGAAGAATGCGATTTCGGACCTGCACATTCAGGAATTCCGCGAGGTGCTCGATCAACGAAAGGCGGGGGAGTACGGATGGGTGGAATACCCATTTGAAGGCCGCATGAAGTTCATTGCCTATACCTATGTGCCCGAATGGGACTGGATTATTTGTGCCGGTGGCTACACGGATGAAATGAGTGAAGCGGCGGCGGCACAGGCCAAGGTCCTCTTGCAGCAGGATATGCTGCGCACCTATGCCTTGGCGAAGGTGCTGACGGCAGAGGGGGAAAAGTACGTCTATCCTCAGTTGCGCCTGCTCGACGCATCCGGCATGGAAACCGTGGCGGTGGTCAACGGGAAGCTGAAAAATGAATCGGAGTTGCAGTCGCGTCAGGATGCAAAATGGTTTCAGGCGGCCTGTACGTTGAAAGAGGGCCAGATTGACCTCTCTCCGCTAGAGATTGCCCGGAATACTGGCGAGCCGGAAATACGCATTTCCGCGCCCGTCTATCTGATGAACGAGTTGGAAGGGGTCCTGGTGATTAATGCCGATTGGCGCCTTGTTTGGGATATTCTTTCTAAAACCGTATTTGGCAGAACGGGTTATCCCTATATCCTCAATGAGACCGGGGTGCTGATTTCGCATCCCAGCTATACATTGAAGGACAACAATAATCTCACGGAAGCACGCTACGGCGAGCTGGCCGACTTGGTTAAAGATCGTATGTTGGACGGTGAGACGGGGACCGGGCAGTATGAATTCGAAGGGACGCAGGCGTTTGCCGCGTTTACTCCGCTGACGCTGGGCGACAACCGCTATGTTATCGCTGCTCGTACCCCCGTGAGTGAGTTCATGGAAATGGTGGGTGCCGTGCAATCGGCCATCAGCGGCGAGGTGAAGGGTCTTTCCTGGAAAGTGACGGGAACCGTTTTGCTGCTTGTCTTGATCGGGGTCGTTATTGCCATCTTGGTCAGCCGAAAAATTACCGGCATTCTTTACCGCATTATGATGGGGCTTTCCAGGGGCTCGCAAGAAGTGACGGCGGCATCGACGCAGGTCTCAAGCGCGAGCCAGTCGCTGGCGCAGGGGGCCAGCGAACAGGCCTCAGGACTCGAAGAAACCTCGGCGTCCCTCGAAGAGATGGCGGCCATGACCAAACAGAATGCCGGTCATGCGAATCAGGCCAACAGTCTGATGGGAGAAACCAGAAAGGCGTTGCAGGCCGGAATGCAGGCTATGGAACGAATGACGGAGGAGATCGGACGCATTCAGAAATCGTCCGTTGAGACGGCCAAGATCATCAAGACGATTGATGAGATTGCTTTCCAGACCAATTTGTTGGCGCTGAACGCGGCGGTGGAGGCGGCTCGTGCGGGTGAAGCGGGCAAGGGGTTTGCGGTGGTGGCCGAAGAGGTGCGCAATCTGGCGCGCCGCAGCGCGGATGCTGCGAAGTCCACTTCGGAATTGATTGAAGGGTCGAAGAAAAACGCGGAGTCCGGGGTGACGGTTACGGCAGAACTCGCAGGGAAAATGAAAAATACCGCCGAGAATGCCGAAAAGGCGGCCCAGTTGATTTCGGAAATTTCTGTTGCCTCGAGAGAGCAGGCGCAGGGCATCGAGCAGGTGAACATTGCCACGGGCGAGATGGATAAGGTGGTGCAGCAAAATGCCGCCGCCGCGGAGGAATCGGCGAGTGCCTCGGAGGAACTCTCGAGCCAGGCGCAGGAGATGAATGCGATTGTCGCAGAGTTGAGTGCCTTGATTGGCGGTTCCGGGAAAGAAGAAGAAACGGGGTCATACCTCCGTTCGGGACAGGGCTTTGTCCTTCCGGCGGGGAACCGGCACGCCCCGGCGTGTCGTGCGCTTCCGGCTCCGAAACACATGAAATGAGTTGCCATAAAATAAGGCCCTGAATGGGTTGGAAAGGGAATCCCGTGAAGAATCGTTTTAATGTAAAAGCAGGTCTGTTTTTCGTCCTTGGTGGCGTGCTGTTGAGTGGTTGTGTCAGCACACAGGTGGCGCCAGCGAATTTGGGGGTGCTGAAAAATGAAATCAAGGTCTACTATTCGGATGGGGGCTATGAGCAGGAGGTCGCTCGGGTCGGCGGGGAGGCGCTGGCTCGGTTGAAGGCTTGGCCGGATAAGGCGAATACCGCCATCGTTCTGGATATTGATGACACCTCGCTCTCGACCTATAAACAGATTCTGGTTGCGGATTTTGCCTATGAGCCCAACGCTTGGAATGCTTGGGCGTCTCAGGCGGTGGCACCGGCCATTGAACCAACGCTGGCGTTGGTGAATCAGGCGCTCGCGCAGGATACGGCGGTGATCTTTATCACGGGTCGTGCTGAAAATCTGCGCGGGATTACGGAGAAGAATCTGCTCCATGCCGGGTATACCAACTGGACCAGTCTGATATTGAAGTCGGAGGGCGATAAGCGTTCTGCCGATGTCTATAAGACGGCGGAACGGAAAAAGATTACGGAAGCGGGGCATACCATCGTTATTAATATGGGCGATCAGGAGAGTGATTTGGCCGGGGGGTATGCGGAGTATACTTTCAAGCTGCCGAATCCGTGTTACTTCATCCCCTGATTGGTTTGAACACGAAAGAAAGAGTGTCCCGATGAGATATTCCGCTTCTCTCTTTGCCGTATTTTGCTTTTATGTCGCCAGCGTTGTTCTCTGCTTGGCCCAATCCAGTGCGCCGGATGAAATCGCTCAGCTTCGCGCCGAAATTCAACGGCTTTCCGATCGGCTGGAAGTCCTCGAGCAGAAGGCACAGGCGCCGACTAATGAACAGGCCAGAGTGCCGATGAATGAGCAGGCAAGCGCGACTCTTCCGTCTCAGCTCATGCAGGACGGCCCCAAGGACTACATTCCCCTTGACCCGTATTGGCACGAAGGCTTGCATCTTGTCTCGACTGACAAGGCCTTTGATATTTCGGTTGGCGGTCGGCTGCATATGGATGCCGCCGTGATAAGCGGTGACGCCGGATTGCGTCGCGACCTGGCCGAGCGCGATGCGGGCGGACTGCACAACGGCTCGGAAATCCGTCGCGCTCAAGTGCATCTGAAGGGCACGATCTATCATGATCTCTATTATAAGATGGAATACAACTTTTCGGGTGGGGGTTCTCTCGGTGATTGTTTTGTGCAGTGGAACAACCTGCCGCTGATTGATCACTTGCTGATGGGCAAGGCTTCCCGCGCTTTCGGCTTGGGCGATACTCCAAGCAGTAACTATCAAATCTTCATGGAAAGTCCGGCTCTGTCCATATTCGGCGGTGGTGGTCTTGGTTTCGCGGTGGGCGGCGGCATTCTCCGGGATCGGATGTCCTGGGCGGCTCAACTCTATGGCAATGCCGATGGAGATGGGTTGGAAACCGATGCTGAACCCAATCTGAATCTGCGCCTGACCGGATTGCCTTGGTATGAGGATAAGGGGCGTCGGCTGTTTCACGTGGGTCTCTCTTATAAATATGCGGATGAAAACGATGCGCTGAGTTATAAGCAGCGGCCGGATAGTCACCTTGCCCCTTACTTCGTGAATACGGGCGACATCCGCATGAGTGGGGAAAATGTGCTGGGGTACGACGCGGCCCTCTGTCTCGGTCCCTTTTCCCTCGAAGGCGAGTACAATGCCGTCTACATTCAACAAAAGAACTCGGAGGATTTGAACGACCCCGATGACCTTTTCTTTCACGGCTACTACGTTACAGGCTCTTGGTTTCTTACCGGTGAATCGCGCGGAAATGAGTATATGACCGGCTGGGGTGCCTTCGACAGCCGGCCCCATCCCCTGCGCAATTTCTCAATCCAGGAAGGAACCTGGGGCGCTTGGCAGCTCGCCGCCTGCTACTCCGGCCTGATGCTCAGTGATGCCAACATCGAGGGAGGTGAAATGGCCACCTTCACCGCTGGACTGAATTGGTATTGGAACTCCACGACGCGACTCATGTTTAACTATGTGCATTCTCATCTCAATGGCAGCGGGAATGCCGATATTGGTGAAGCGCGATTCCATGTGGAGTTTTGAAACACAGGCGAACTCAGTGCCTCTCTTTTTCTGCCGTGCATCGACGAGGAAAATCAGCTAGGCTTCAGCCTGTGATGTTGAAAAAAGATTTCGCATTGGGAAAGGATGGCTCTTGTGAGTGAGGTTTCAGGAAATGTGTTGATTCGTGCGGCTGGTATTGATGACCTAGCGTCGATGTTTCATCTTGGCGAGAAGGTGTTCACCTCGCAGGAGGTTTCGAATTTGTATCGCACTTGGGATGAGTATGAGGTGGTGGGATTGTTCAATAGCGAGCCGGAGCATATGCTCGTAGCGGAGATTGATGGTCGGATGGCTGGGTTTGCCATGGGGACGACGATCAACAAGGCGCGCACGGCCTGGAGGTACGGACATCTGGTGTGGCTAGCCGTCGAACCGGAATTTTCCAGGCAGGGAATCGGCGATCTGCTTTTTGAAGAATTTCGGGAGATCATGCAGCGGCAGGGCGTCCGGTTGCTGATGGTGGATACGCAGGCGGACAACGTGGCGGCCATTGAGTTCTTCCAAAAAAAGGGATTTGAGAATCCCACCGATCATCTCTATATGACCCTTTATCTACAGAAGGAAGACTGATGACGAAATTCGAAACGGAAATCGATCGCCCGCGCCTGTTTGACCTTTTCAGGAATATGGTGGACATCTACAGCCCCTCCGGCAAGGAAGAGGAGGTGACGGAATTTGTGGAGGCGCATCTCCGTTCGCACGGGCTGCCTGTGGTCCGTCAACCTGTGGATCAAAACCGCTGCAATCTGCTGGTCTTCGGCGGAGAGAATCCCGACACCCTCTTGCTCGGGCATATCGATACCGTGCCAGCCTTTGATTATGAAAATTACGGTTATGAAGAAGTGGATGGGCACTGTCACGGGTTGGGAACCGCCGATATGAAAAGCGGATGCGCGGCGATGATTGAAGCGTTCATTGTTGCGCAGGCCAACCAGTTTCTTCCTTCACGGGTTCTCCTGGCGTTGGTGGTGGGTGAAGAAGAAAGCGGCGATGGGACGCAGGCCCTGCTGGAGGCCCACCGCTTTACTCACGCCCTGGTGGCCGAGCCGACGAATCTGCAGCCCTGCCTGAATCACTACGGCTATGTGGAAATGCTCGTGCGTGCCTTCGGAAGCCGCCGGCACGCCGCCATGTCCGGACGTGAAACCAACGCCATACGTGCCATGCTGCGTCTGCTGCTGCAATTGGAAAACCGCGTGGAAAACGAAGAACCGGAGACGGTCATCAATATCCGGGACCTGCATAGCTCGGAGTCGGGCTTTGCCGTGCCGGACCGCTGCGCCGCCAGCATTGATTTTCATCTTCCACCTGAAGGCAATTCTGCCGCCTATGCCGCTGAAATTACCGCCTTCGTTGAACGCGAATTGATAAAAAACGGCGCATCACGCCATGAAATAGAATTCCCGACGCAGACCGATGGCTACCGCATCGCGCCAGAGGAGGTCTGGCCGCAGAGAGTTCGGGATGTTTTCGATTCGATGGGCCTGCCTTGGAATGGCGCGTCATTCCGAAGTCACTCGGACGCCAATCTCCTGTACGCCGCCGGATGCCAGCCGCTGATTCTCGGTCCGGGTCTGCTGGCCAAGGCCCATACAGGGGATGAATCGGTTCCCGCAGCCCAAGTTGAACTCGCCGCGCAACTCTATACCCGCCTGATGGCAACCCATCGGACGTTGGATGCAGACCTACCCGATGAGATAATCTAAAAAGGAATGCGCGCGAATGAGATTGCCCAACGCGCCACCTCTTCTCTGGACGGCGCGCGGCTCGCGCGCCTGGGCGTCAAAGCCAAAACCACCAGCCGTCAAAACATCCCAACGCCGGAGTGGCTCCACACGCCCAAGGCGTCGGGGCCCGACGCCCTCCAGAATTTGTTCCGGGAGGGCGGTGGGAAAAAGAAATAAGGAATGAACTGGAGAAAAATAAAAGGACGTTGGGG
>CAZBEO010000102.1:0-11475 GCA_964490935.1 uncultured Verrucomicrobiota bacterium | reverse complement strand
GTACGGGCCGACATCGGCATCTGCGGCGACACCATCACCGCCATCGGGCCCCTCGATCCCGCGCAGGCCCGAAAAACGATCGATGCGCACGGCTGCCACATCGCACCCGGCTTCATCGATACCCATTCCCACTCCGATGCCTACATCCTCATCGAACCCTCCGCCGCCAGCAAAATTCATCAGGGTGTGACCACCGAGATCACCGGACAATGTGGTGCCTCCGCCTCACCGCTCTGCGGCGACTACAAAATGCCATCCGACTGGCGCAGCATGACCTTCCCCGGCGCATGGTCCTCCCTCGCCGAGTACAAGAACCTCCTTGCCTCCGTTCATCCCGCGTTGAACATTGCCACCCTCACCGGGCACAACACCCTACGTGCGGGTGTCATGGGTTATACCCCGCGCCCTGCTACCTTCTCCGAGCAGGAAGCCATGAGCACGCTGCTCCGCGAATGCCTGGCACAGGGCAGCACCGGTCTCAGCACCGGCCTGCTCTACCCGCCCGGGAAACACGCTCAGAGCGAAGAGGTGCACGCCCTTGCACGCATCGTGGCCGAGGCTGGAGGCATCTATGCCACCCACATGCGCAGCGAAGGCGATCAGCTCATCGAGTCGCTTACAGAAACTCTGGATGTCGCCCGTCAAACCGGCGTTCGCCTTCAGATTTCCCACCTGAAAACCTCCGGCACCGCCAATTGGCCCCTGCTCGAAGAGGCCCTCGAACTCATCTATGACGCCCAGGAAGACGGCGTACGCGTCATGGCGGATCGCTACCCATACACCGCCGCCTGCACCGATCTCGATGTCCTGCTGCCCGACTGGGTTTTCGCCGAAGGCCCCGAGCAGGAACTCCATTACTTGCGTGATCCGCTCGCTCGAGAAAAAATACGCCGCGAGACCCTCGCCGCACGCCCTGAGAGCTATTGGAGCAGCGTACATATCGGCTCGACCTGGCATCCCGACCATGTCGCCTTCAAAGGCAAACCCCTCCCCGAAGTGGCTCAGGCCCTCGGCCTGCATCCTGTGGATGCCGTGCTGCGGCTTATCGAAGACGACGATTTGAAAACCGGCGGCATTTTCTTTGGCATGAGCGAGGAAAACATGTGGCGCATTTTGGCCCTGCCCTTTGTGATGATTGGAAGCGACGCTTCCCTGCGTGCGCCCACCGGCCCACTGAGTCAGGACCATCCGCACCCTCGCGCCTACGGCACCTTCGCCAAATTTCTGCGCGCCTCCTTTGATGGCCTCACCGTTTCCCTGCCCGAAGCCATACGCAAAATGACCTCGCTTCCTGCCAAACAATTCAATCTTCATCGGCGCGGATTGATCAAAGAAGGGCGTTTTGCCGATCTAACCGTCTTTACCCCCGAAGTGCGCGATCACGCCACCTACCAGCATCCGCACGCCCCGGCCACCGGCTTCAAAGCTGTCTTGGTGAACGGACGTATCGTCCTCGAAGACGACCGCCTCACCGGCGAGCGCGGCGGACGTTTCCTGCACTGAAAGGGAGAGGGATGAGGCCAACAGCCAATCAAAATCCGGAACAAAAGGCCCGCGACGACATCGATCAGATGTTGCGCGATGCTGCGTGCTGCGTTACGTCGGTTGACTTACTACGTACGCCATGAGTTGGACGCCGTGAAGCATCTGCACCGATGCGTAAGGGGTCACTGAAATGAATTTGAGCAACGAACGCAAGCTGGCCGCACGCGCCAAAGAGTTGGGCGAACGTGCCGATGCCGCAGTGTTGAATGAGCTGGCGGACTTGACCCGCTCCGAATCGCCACTCGTCCGGCGGCTGGCCGCTTCCGCCCTTGGCAAACTGGCTGGAATTGTTGATGCGCCACCCGCCGTGCAGGCGCTTCATCCGCTGCTCTCCGATGCCCATCCGCAGGTGCGCCAATATGCCGCCAAGGCGCTCGGCGCCTTCGGGACGGAAGCCAAAGAGACGCTTCCCGATCTGCGCGACCTCTGCAAAAGCCCCGTCGAAAAAGAGTACGTCAAACGCAGCGTGCTTGCCGCCGGAAAAACCATCCGCGAAGCCCTGCGCACTGCCGAAGAACAGTCCGTGCACCATTGCCGTCGCTGTGGCGTTCAGCTCGCGCCCGACGAATACGCTCGCTCCCAAAAAGCATTTCAACGTCCCTTTTGCGATCCCTGCTTCGACGAGGTCTATCTCGACCGCCGCAACTTCGAAACCAAGGTCGAGCTCCAGAAAACCATTCGCGCCAAAGACGGCACCCTCGTGCAGTCCGACGGGGAACGCCGAATCTGCGAAATTCTCGCCGCAGAAAATATTCCCTACCGCTACGACGAGCGCTTCCGCATTCTCAACGGCTTCGCCATCCGGCCTGATTTTTACCTGCCCGAATTCGACGTCTATATCGAATACTGGGGCATGGACACCGCCGACTACAAAATCGGCATGCTCAACAAACAAAAACTCTATCAGCAGCAGGGCAAAAAATTGATTTCGCTAACTCCCGCCGACAAACCCAATCTACGCGCCGTTTTGCTGGCGAAATTCAACCAATTCAAAGCGACGAAATATAGCATCACGGATGCGAAGTGAGTCAGTGAAACCAACGCGAAAAAGCGAGAAAACGCCGGGATGTTTACGATATGCTGATATAGGGAAGGATTACTTCAGGGTGAAGATTTGGAGCCGGCGATAAAGGGGTTCTTCGCGGAGGGTTTGGATCGGCGTTTCGGGCATGAGCCAGTTCCACTCTTTGTGCAGTTGGGCGATCATGCGTTCGCGTAGTTTAAGGTCGAGGTGGTAGCGCTCAAGGAGGTCGTTGTATAGGCGCAGGACCTCTTCAAAGTACGTCATGCTGCGGACCGTTTTGGAGACGACACTTCCGCCGTGCAGTCGATGGCTGTTCAGGCGGCGAGCGCGGTAGCCCAGACTGGCGTGTTCGATGAGGCGGGTGTAGAGAAACCAGTCGCCGCAGGTGGAGAACTGCAGGAGTTCATCGAGCAGGGGGAGTGCGCGTTCGCGTCGGAAGACCACGGCACTGGCATTGGGAATGGTGTTGCGCAGGGCCAGTCCGGCGTGCAATTCCTCCGGGGCGGAGGCGGTGTAATCGGACCGCCAGCGGGTGTCGGAAAATTCTTCGACGTATTTTTGGTAGTTGAAGTCGGGCAGGGGTTGGCCCTGTTCATTTACAGCGTCGGAAAGGGCATAGGCCAGGTTGATCTCGGGGTCGTCAAAGAATGGCAGGAGAGCTTCCAGAAATTCGGGCTCGCAAAAATCGTCGGCCTCGGCAATCCAGACGAGGTCGCCCCGTGCGAGGAGGATTCCCTTGCGCCATTGCTGAAAGACGCTGCCGCTGTTTGTTTCGTTGAAGACGAGGCGGACGTGCGGATGGTGCGCGTAGGTTTGAAGTATTTCGCGGCTGTGGTCGGTGGAGGCATCGTCGAGCAGGATGAGTTCGATGTCCTGGAAGGTCTGAGCGAGGATGGATTCGATGCGCTGCGGGAGATAGTGCGCATAGTTATAGCTGGGGATGATGACGGATACGCGGGGAGGCGCTTGGATGAGGCTGCGCGTGAGGTGGAGCAGTTCAGGTGCGCGTTGGGCATCGGTGTATTGGGTGGTGATGGTATGATGGCGCGCCAGGCAGTCGTCGTGATTGTTCGCGCCTGCCGCAATCCACTGCGCACAGGCACGGGCCATGGCCGGAACGTTATCCTGCGGCACCACGCTGCCGCGCACCGGATCGGCTCCAACGTATTCGGGCATGCCGCCCGCCTGATCAAAACAGACCACCGGAAGCCCGCAGGCAGCCGCCTCCAGACAGGCCACCGGAAAGGGATCCTCGCGCGAGGGTAGAAGAAAACAATCCGCCGCCGAAAAGTAGTCGTGCGGATTATTCTGTCCGCCCACAAAAAAGACTTTGTCTTTCAGGGATTCCCCGTGGAGGCGTTTCCAGTCGCCGAAGTCGGGTTCGATGCCGCTGCGGAAATCACCGACCCATACGAATTGGACATCTAGCCCGAGGCGTTCAATCATTTCTTCGGCCACGCGGATAAAGAGGTCGGGGCCTTTGCGCCAGTGTACATTTCCGCATCCCACGATGAGCGGCACATCCGGACGCAACCCCGCGCGATCATGGCGGATTTTTCGTTCGGTGGCGGGCGGTGGATTGAAGGCGGCGGGGATGTATTCATAGATCACGCGGATGCGCTCCGGGTCGGCCTGCATGCAAGTGGTCAGTGCGCGGGCAACGGCGTTGGAGCAGGCGATATACTGCGTGGTATGGCGCACCGCCTGCTGAATGACGGAGGGCGCGATCAGTTTTTCAATGGTGTGTTCCAATTCGTGCGCGTGGGTGATGACCGGTACGGAATAGAGCGCGGTCAGCAGATCATACACCGCCGCGGAGGCCAGGGAATTGCCGAAAATCAGTTGCACGTTTTCGCCTGCAAAGGCGCGTACGATTTTTTCTTGAGCAGGGCCTTCGGGGTAGAGCGCGGCCACGTCGTGAAAAATCAGGACTGGGGCGATTTCTTGAAAAGCAGGCAGGTGGTATCCGCCGTCGAGACAGATCACGCGCAGATCGAGGGTGGTGTTTTGTTTGAGCCAGCGCAGATAATCGAGCAGCAGCTTTTGTGCGCCGCCCCGGTCGGCATTGTGTGAAAGGAAGAGGAGGGTTCCTTCGCGCGGAAGGGCACCGGAGAGAATGCCCGCCGCCGTATCCAGCCGGGGCACGGTGCGGTTTTCTTCGCGGCCGAAAAGGACATAGTGTACGAGCGGGTTCACGCCCGAGGCCGCGACGTCCGGATTGAGTTGTGCGTAGGCCGCCGTGGAGAAAAAGGGGTTGGGCTTGCGGTGTTCGGCGGCGCCATGCAGCAGATAATGGCGAATCGGGTCCACGCCCATGGCAACCACATCCGGATTCTTTTTGAGATAATACGCTTCGTCGAACAAGCCGCTCTCTCGCAGTACGGTCATGTGCCGTTCGAGCAGGAGGCGGGTTTCCATGTTCTGATACCAGTTTTTTATCTGCATAACGCAACCTGACTTTTCGTGCTCGAAAGCCGTGAGATTCTGCGAGTTCCGGCGAACTAGATTCAACGGGGCGATAATAACCATCCAGATCGGAATGGCGATAAAAAAGGCAGGGAAGGATGCCCAGGAATACGTGCGACATCGGGACGGAAGGAATTCTTGACAGGATTCACAGGTTGCAGGAATTCACCACAAGGATCACATAGATCACATAGAAACTTCTTTGAGTTCCTTGTGTTCTTTGTGGTGAATTATTTTTTTTCGCGCCTTCCGTGTGTTTAGTGAAAAACATCACGCAGAGCACGCGTAGGCAGCTTTTCTCAAAGCGGTGCCGCCTCTCCGGCCTCCGCCGGTTCGTTTGCCTGGGGCAAAGCGATCAGTGGCTGCCCGCCCAGTTGACCCTTGAGATATTCGGTGAGAAGAATTTTCTCCATATCACTTTGCGAGAGCGATTGCAGGTATTTTCCTGAAGTCAACTGAGTTGAAAATGGCTCTCGCTGCACAAGCGGATCATCCATCGCAGCCACCATGGCGAGGTAGGGCGCAACCTGTTCCCGCAATGCTTCCAGAGGGAGCGCCGCTATTTTTTGTTGCTCGTCCAAAAGGATCTCATAGGTGGGCAGACTGGCGGATTCCATGATAGTTTTCAACGTGTCTGCAAATCGCTGCATCCCATTAATCAGGTGCTTGGTTTTTGACATATTAAGGCCGGACCATCCGGCATCCAGCCACTTGAAAGCGGCCACGTTCAGGGTATTGCTTTCGGTTTCAGAATACAGCGTGACGGACGACGCCGCGTAAATATACGTTTTCGCCCAGCCAAGACCGCGTGCCGTAACCCCCTGCTCACCCGAATAGAGATAAATCCATTGATCGTCATCCCCGATCACGGCGCCTTTTTTCCCCACATCAGACTTGTCGCGTTGAACACCGATGGTGATAAAGGTTTTCGTAGCGCCCGGAAGGAGGATCATACATTGGTTCTCGGAGTAGGAAAAATAGGCCCCGGTGTTGATGTCGGGGGTCAGATCCTGGCGGGCGATTCCGCAATATGAAAACGGCGCGGTCAGGATGGAAAGCTGTTCGTACAGGTCTGGCGCAACACCTTGCTTGATCCCTTCGATTTCCTCCCAGTTGAACGACCGCACGACCGAAGGCATAAGCATGGCTGCGTTGAGTTCCGGGCTGTAGCAGTAACGTAAAAGATTGCTCAGTGATGTATCTACGGAAAAAGCATAATAGGCGGACACGGTGCCATCTATTTCTGCTGGTCGATAATCCGGGGGCGCGGAGTTATTTTGAACAAAATCCAGGAGGCATTCGATGTTTTCCAGTTCAAAGCTGCTCGTTGTCTTCGGGCCTGCCAAAGAAAGCAGGTAGCCCAGCTCCTGGTCCACTTCTTTTGCCAGCTCCGTTGGGTCCGACGGGCATTGCGCAACGAGGACGTGAAGGGATAAGAAGTATAATATACTTATTACGAATAGGATGAGATTTCTTTTGGGGGAGTTCATGGGGAAAACATAATTGGCGCATCAATAGGAGTCAATCGAGAATACATCCGTGGCTTTGCTGTTTTTGACCCTCCTTCGCGTAAAGCTACGGAGGGCAAGCAAGGATTGGACAGGATTTTTCGGACGTAGCGTGGTTTTTGGGATGGTCCGTGTCCTCACGGACCGTTATATATTTCCGGACGCCGTGGACAGCACCCCTCCCGTTTACTCGCCTTTCAACGTGTGCCACCTCTACGGCCACTGCCGGAAAAGTTTCCAACGATTGGAAAAATGCCCTGCGGGGCACCGCGCCTTTCAGTGCGGCGGGATGGGTTGATGTCTGGAGGGCGTCGGGCTCCGACGCCTTGGGCGTGTGGAGTTACTCCGGCATGAGGATATTTCGAGGGGCCGGTGGGTGACTGGCTTTGACGTCTAGGCACGCGAGCCGCGTGCCGTCCAGGGGAGAGGGGATGCGATGGATTGCGTCACGGTGAAAGGCGCATGAGGCATGCGCTGTCCAGGAGTGCAGATGGACGTGTTGGTAGCGTGGTGCTCTCCGAGCGCCACGTTTTTTTGTGCGGTGATGCCTGACCTCCGTCCGCTCGGCGAGCAGACGGCTACGCAAGAACAGCGTGCAGGAGGTGGGGGTCATCCACCAAATGCAAACGGACAAGTTACACTTCGGCGGTCACTCCACCCATGTAGCACTTGATGTCGCCTCCATTCACGCCTGCGCAGAGTTCGATGTAGGGCTTGATGGGGCTCATGTTGATTTTCTGCATCAGGATTTCCTCGACCTGGAAGAAGCCGACCGAGGAGGACATATCCACCTCGATGCGGATCGGGAGATTGTGGCCGGGGACGATGCGAACATCCTCGATGGCGGCGGCGGAGTATTTGTGAATGTCGCCCACGCGTGATTCTTGGGTGAGGATCATGGGGATGCGTGCGCGTCCTTTTTTCATGTCGCATCCATCGGCCACGAGGATGACGCCTGCTTCGAGCGAGTGGATGCGCTGGGAGCCCATGTGGCCAATGATGCCTTCGTAGGCGAGGGCGCGGATGAGGGTGCGGCGTGGAATGTCGGTAGGAAACGCGACCTGAAGGATTCGCTCCATGATGGGGAGAGCGATGTCGGCACCGCTGCGTTCATGGTGTTCGCGGGAGATGCTCATGCCGAGATCGTGCAGAAAGGCGGCGAGGACGACGGCGCAGAGGCTGTCTTCGAAGGTTCCGATTTCCTCTTTTTCGAGATTGGTGGGGACGCCCGCCTTTTGGAGGAGCTCGAGCATGAGGATGGCGTTGCGGGTGACGGTGCGCATGTGGACGGGGCCGTGATCGTTGTAGCCGAGGCGCTTAATGGAGACGGTGTTGGCGTATTCCTGCAGGGTGGCGATTTCAGGGTCGTCAATGAGCTGGTCGAAAATCGCCAGCGGATAGCCGCTCAGCCGGTTGGCGAGGTCTTTGTTCATGGAGCGTTCTTTGGGTGAAGTCATATTGGTTCCTTATTCAGGATGAGGAATGCGATGAGATTTTGAAAGGCGTAAGCGTAGCAGCTTTTCTCGTGCGTGCATACGGCGAATATGTTTTTTCAGTCCGGGATGGCGGGCATGCAGGCGCTGCTGCAGGCGATGGAACAGGGGGATGTGCGGTGCCAGCAGCCAGACGCCAATGGCGAGAAAAAGAATCCCCTGAAGAAGCGGAAGGAAGAGCCCTAGGATGCCTAGGACGATGAAGAGCCAGCCGAGGATAACCCTCACCAAGTCTTTCCAAGGGGAGCGCGGATGCTTGATGATAACGTGGTGCGACGGCGTCATGCTGGCGTCTCTCCATCCGGTAGGGGAATGGTTCCTTCAAAGACGGTGCCCGCCGGACCCGTTAGTTCGACGGTGGTGAATTCGTCTGTGGTATCCCGATTGAATGAGACGTGGAGGATATCGCCGTGAGCGCAGTGTACGCTGATGGGGGATGACAGGTTGAAGCGCCGTGCGGCTAGCAGCGCCGCTGCGGTGATGCCGGTTCCGCAGGCAGGGGTTTCGGCCTCCACGCCCCGCTCGTAGGTACGAATGGCAAGCGTGCCATCGCTACAGTGCTGGACGGCATTGAAATTGGTTCCTGCGGGCGCAAAATGGGCGTGAAAACGCACGAGGGGGCCGATATTTTCGAGTAGGAAGGTCTCCGTATCTTCCACGAAGGCGACGGCGTGGTGTACCCCGGTGTTGATGCAGTCTACCTCGAGCGGGATGTCGTCGAGTGTGACGCCGCATTCGATGTCGCGGGGCGGGGGCAGTTGAATGCGCACCGAGTCGGCGAGGACGACGGCGCGTATGGACCCTGCGGCAGTTCGGAAGGTCATTTCGCCGTCGGCGATACCCCGGTTTTTGGCGAAGAGGGCTATGCAGCGGGCGCCGTTTCCGCACATGGCTGCTTCGCCGCCGTCGGGATTGAAAAACCGCATGGAGAAATCGAGTTCTTCATCGGGTTCGAGCAACAGGAGACCCTCGGCGCCGATGCCATGATGGCGGTGGCAGATGGTACGAATCCAGTGGGTGTCGCAGGAGGGGAACAGGCCGGAACGGTTGTCCACCACGATGAAATCGTTGCCTGCTCCGTGCATCTTGGTAAAGATTAACTTTTTCACTGATTTTGCCTGCCTGTTCTTGCGCTGGCCAATGCTAACGGTAAACTTGCTGTGGGCTCATGAAATACTAACATAAGCCGGTTACGCATTGTCTTGATACAGCGAATAAAGCGTCTTTAATGGGATCGCGCAATCAAAAAGGGAGGCCGTCATGGCGAGAGAACACATACTGGTGATCGAAGACGAGGAGGATATCCAGGAGTTGCTCCGATACAATCTTCAGCGTGAGGGTTACCGGGTCTCGCTTGCCGCGAGCGGGGAGCGGGGCTATCAGTTGATTTGTTCGGAAAAGCCGGACTTGGTGGTGCTTGATTTGATGCTGCCTGGGATGGATGGGCTGGAGGTCTGTCGGCGGGTCAAGCAGGATGCGGCGGTGCGGCACATCCCGCTGGTGATGGCCTCGGCCAAGGGGGAGGAATCGGATGTGGTGGTGGGGCTGGAGCTGGGGGCGGATGATTACGTCACCAAGCCGTTCAGTCCGAAGGTGTTGATGGCACGCATCAAAACGGTGTTGCGGCGCAAGGCGCGCGAGGTGCTGAATGAGGAAAGCGTACTGGTTCGGGAAGGGTTGACGCTTGATCCGGTCCGCATGTTGGTGAAGGTGAGCGATGTCCCGGTGGACCTGACGGCCACGGAGTATCGGGTGCTTCATTTTCTGGCACGCCGTCCGGGTTGGGTGTTCACGCGGCAGCAGATTGTGGATAGTGTGAAGGGCGAGGATTATCCGGTGACGGAACGCAGTGTGGATGTGCAGTTGGTTGGTCTGCGCAAGAAGCTGGGGACCGCTGCGGAGTTAATTGAGACGGTTCGCGGTATCGGCTACCGCTTTAGGGAGTGATATGAAAAGCAGGGGCATTTTCTGGCACATTCTGGTTTCCTTTATCGCGCTTTCGTCGGTCATGTTGGTGGGCATGGCGACCTATGCCATCGTGGAACTGGAATCCATGTATTACCGTTCGGTGGAGGAGGCGCTGCTTTCGCAAGCACGCATCATACAAACACGCGTGGCGCCGCTGCTGGAGCGGAACCCGGAGGCGATTCAGGGCGTGTGCATGGAGTTAAAGAGCAACGGGGTGTCGCGGGTCAGCGTGATCTTTCCGGATGGGCGCGTGGCGGGCGATACGCAGGAAGATCCCGGGGTGATGGAGAATCACGCCGGACGTCCTGAAATACAGGCGGCGCAGAGCGGACAGGGGCATGGCATGGCCATCCGCAAAAGCAAAACCCTGAATATCGACATGATGTATGTGGCCGTTCCGATGGTCGCGGAGGGGCGTCCCGTCGGCGTGATCCGTACGGCCATGCCGCTGACGCTCCTGCTGGACAATTACCACAGGATGCGCTTGCGTATTCTGGTGGCGGCGGGCGCAGTACTGCTTGTTTCCATTCTCCTTTCGTTGATTATTTCGCACCGGATCAGCCGCCCGCTGATGATCATGCAGCAGGCCTCGCAGCAATTTGCTCGGGGGGATTTCAGCCTGCGCGTTCATTTGAGCGGTTCCGCCGAGGTTGAGTCGCTGGCAGATTCGATGAACTGGATGGCGGCTCAATTGGATGAACGCATTTCCACCATTCAGGAACAGCAATGCCGGATGGAGGCTGTCATTTCCAGCATGAGGGAAGGGGTTGTGGCGTTGGATTATTCCAACCTCATCATCACCATGAATCAGGCGTCCGCCCGGATGCTGGGCACCTCGGTGGAGCAGGCGACTGGACGGATGCTCGAAGAAGTGGTGCGGCATCAGACCCTGTGCAATCTGGTGAGCGAGGTGCGCGGCGGTAGGGATATGCCGGAGTCGGATGTGACGATGTATGATGCCAGCGAGCCGCGCAATTTTCAGGTGCGGGCGACGCCGCTGCGCACGGGCGGGCAGCGCATGATTGGCGTATTGCTGGTGTTGAATGACGTGACCCGCCTGCGCCGTCTCGAAAAGATCCGCCGCGAGTTCGTGGCGAATGTTTCGCATGAACTAAAAACACCCGTGACCGCTATTCAGGGATTTGTGGAAACGCTGCTGAACGGGGAGAACGACCAAGAAACGACCACCCGTTTTCTGGAGATTATCCGCCGGCAGACCGGACGGCTGAATGCCATTATCGAAGACCTGTTGAATCTTTCGCGCCTGGAGCGCGACCGCGAACATGGCGAAATTCAGATGGGCCGGGGTTCGTTGCGCAAGGTGCTCGATGACGCCGCGCAGTGCTGCCGACCCGAAGCCGAGCGGCGGGGGATGAGCCTTGAGGTGGAGGGTGGCGAGGAGTTGACGCTCGATATGAGCGCGGAGCTGATCGAGCAGGCGGTGGTCAATCTCATCAACAACGCCCTGAAA
>CAZBEO010000101.1:0-11492 GCA_964490935.1 uncultured Verrucomicrobiota bacterium | reverse complement strand
TTATCCGGGCGGTCTGATTTCCCACACCCCAGTTGGTCGTAGAAGATTACAGGGCGTTCATCAGCCAATGCCTGAAATGCCACGAGATTGTGATGATTACCTCCAGGCCCGCCGTGCAGAACCAATGCAGGGGCTGCACGGCCGGAGCCTATTCTGCCATACCATAATTTGTAGGACTGACCGTCATAAACGTAGTCGATAAAACCTTCGCTGTCATAATCAGGTTCGGTTAGAAAATCCTCAACGGAGGATTGTTTTTCATTCATGGCCTTTTCTCCCCGCGATATACACCCGATCATCATCCCTGCGATCAGCGTACTGGATACGATCAAGCATAACAGGCGTTGCCGTGTAATTACTACCATCATTAGGCATCTACCAAAAGCCGAGAGTGACCAGTGCAAGGGAAACCCATAGCGAATCGGCTGGGCTTACTTGCGTACGCATCCGCTTTCTAATTCGGTTGTTCCATTTTTTCCAGTGTGGTCAACTTGACGAGTTGAGACGACCTTTCCGGCTTTGATCTCCAAGAAGATATCCATCTCACGCTTCACGCTGAACCCCATCCCACCTGACAGCACCTTACCCTTTCCGATGCGAATAGTGCCGGTGAACCAAGTGGCCTTGACAGGCGACGTCCACGCTGCATATCATAAGGACCATTAAGAGTGTCTTCATCGTTGTTTCCTGCCGAACAAGTTAGCGGATTATCAAAGGGCGGCGCTGGATTGTAAAGTTTCATTTCGCGGAATGTGGCGATTGCAAAGGGTCTCCTATTTCCATTGACAGCATCGCGCCTGAATTCCTACCGTCCCAACAGCGCGTTATCCTACTTCTAACGCGCAAAAAAAGGAACCACTCATGAAGCTCTGCATTCTACACGCCAGCCTCCTGCTCTCCCTCGTCTGGGCCGTTTCGCGAGCGCTCGCGGCGGATGAGCCCATCACGACGTCCTCCGAGCTCGATGTCGTTCAGGCGGCCCGCGAGAGTGCCTTTTTTGGGCAGGTCAACCGCACTCAGGCGGCGGGCATTCTCGAGCGGATCATTACCGAAGGCCAATGCCACCCCATCCTGAAAAAATACCTGGGCGTGGACCCACGAATCATTGCCGAGGTGCATGCCGATCGAATCAACCTGCGCTTCCGCACCTTTGATCAGTATTCGCAAAGCCCGGTGCAGTGGTCGCGCCTTGGATCGCGCATGGGCGATTTCAACGTCAAGTGGCAGGACGTCTCGGAGTTCTCGGCATTCGATATGCCGGAAGAGGCTGAAACAGCTTGGTGGGCCCTAGAATTGAGCGCGGAAAAAGAAGGCGCAACCACGTTGATTCCTCTGAGCATCCAGCCCGGCGGCTACTCTAAAAACGCCACCCTCCTAATGGTCTCGATTCTCACTGGACGGGAAGCCCCCGCCGAATCCCTCTCTCGGACCATTCCGCCCCCGAAAAAAAGAACCGACGAACCGGAAGCTCCGCAGGAGATCACGAGCAACGAACACCCCGTCGTCCCGGATGAACGGCCCGAAGAGGCAGCCAATGAAAAAATGAGCGCCCAACCGAACGCCATCCCCTCGCCCAGTGCCACCCCCACGCCCTACGCCGCAATTCAAACCCATTCGCCCAACGACCTCCGGCAGAAACTCGAAACGCTGAAACAACTCTATGACGACGGACTGATTGATTCGGAAGTTTACCTGGAGAAACAGCGCAATCTGCTCGACCGCCTGTAAGAGCTCAGAGAGAATTTTGACGGGATGAACAGGGGTTTTAGAAAAACCGCAAATGGACGCTAATGGACGCAAATTAGGGAGGGACGCTGTCCTCAGCGTCCTTTTCATTGTCTTCAGATCAGTCCTTTTTTCTCTTCGAGATCATCCTGCGCGGTTACTCTATGCACGGCTCGCTGGGTCGCTCGCCCTCCAAAAACGCGCTTGCTCTCCGCTTGGCCCGTGGGGACACGGGCCCTCCCGAGAGGGGAAAATGGCACCTCCCGCCCTCGCCGTCATCCCGGCCTGTCAAAGAATCGACGAAGATATGAAAAAGTACAGCGTTTTACCTTTTTTTGTCTGTTTTACATACCATTGCTGTGCATAATATTACATAATATTTAGCCGAACATGTTTTTCAATCGTTGAAAAAATAATTCGACAAAATGAAGCTGGCTGGGTACCTACTAAAACTCAGTGTGGTGCCGAATCTTTTACTTTTTAAGTGTGTGTAACTGTACCAGTAAGAAAACGAGGAGCGGTTTATGAATTCGAGAACAAGGTGTAACGTTCTACTCTCCGTCTTTGGTCTCATCCTTTTTTCAGCGTCTTCGCTCTTCGGCGAAGTGATGCTACAATGGTTTGAGACGGACTGGGATGAAATGTATCGGCGCATTCCGGAAGTGGCGGAAAGCGGCTACAATTATATTTGGACGCCCCCGCCAACCAAAGCCCCGGTTGGGAAAAGTACGATCTGGGGAAATGTGGGTTACAGCCTCTACGACCGCTTTGACTTGGGCGACGTCCCCCAGCGCGGCACCCGCGAAACCCGCTACGGCACCCGAGGTTCCCTCCGCAACATGGTGGACAACATGCACCAGTGCGATGTCAAAATCATTCCCGACATCATCATGAATCACAACGGCAACGGCCCGGACATCCGCGAGTATCCCGGCATGAAAGTGACCGACTTCCACGTCTGGCGGCAGGATAATTACTGCAACGATCTCAATTACAAACGCGCACCCCGCATGGGAAACTGGACTCCCGATAATGGCTACGGTGCCACCATGTATGAGGACCTGTGCTCTCTGATCGACATTCGCACGGAAGACTGTACTCTCACCCGCAGTTGGGGCACTGCCGACCGCTTCACCGCACCCAACAGCCCCAACTACGTCGCCGGAACCTCCTTCATCCGCCACATTGGACAATACGATCGCTATCCCTACTTCAATACCGATTCAACCACCTACAGCAATGGGGAAGAAGCTTCTGATTTACTCTACCGCTGGATCGCGTGGCTGGGCGAAGCCATCGACTACGACGGTCTTCGGCTCGATGCCGGGAAACATACCCCCTGGGAGTTTTTCGGAAACGATCAAGTCGGCTTTCTACACGAGGCCCAATACAATCAGAGCCTGCGCCGCGGATATACCAATTATAACGACACGTCCGAGGTGTTCGCCAATTACATCAAGCGGAAACACTCCCTCATTTTTGCGGAGATATTGAGCCCATGGGACGATTATCGTGAAGGCGGGCAACAAGGCGTTAAATACTGGGCGGATAACAACCCCATGCGCTTCCTGGATTATGCCATCAAGAAAACAGCCGATGGCGCGCTGAGCGGAAACATCGGTGGGTTCTATGGATCTGGAACCGATTTCGGACCGTCCAAGGGTATCATGTACATTTGGGGTCACGATGAAGGCCAAAATGGCAAGGTGGATCTGGGTTATGCCTATACCCTGACGCATATCGGCTTTCCGATGGTCTATTTCACAGGAAAAAACATCTCAGGTAGCGACTCGTACCGCACATGGATGATTCCAGGCTACGATGACTATGCCTTGGGCGACGGCGGGTCCAAGGTGGCCAACATGGTCTGGATCAACAACAACTTCGCTTGGGGTAAAGAATGGAACCGCTGGGCGGATGGCGACTTCCTCGCACTCGAACGATTTGACGACCTGAACCCGAACGGCAGCCCCGATGCCGGCGAAGGCATCCTGCTGGTCGCCCTCAACGATTCAGGCGGGGATATCACGCACGATCTGGATACCTGTTTTTCCGATGGAACCGTCCTGAAAGATTACACGGGCCACGGCACCGACATAACGATCTCCGGGGGAAAAGCGCATGTGACGGTACCTGGTAACTATGGACAAGGCTGGGTCTGCTACGCCCCCTACACGCCGGATCCCACCATCAGCGTGGTTGGTGCATCCGACATGAACTGGATCGTCCCCGGCGGCACCTATGGCTCGCCTAAATCCAGAAGCATTCCCCGCATCACCGCATCCAACTTCACGGTGCAGGCGAGTCTGAGTTCCGCCACCGCCAGTCATGTCCTGCTCAAGTGGGGCCAGGGCCTCACGCAGGTCGGTTCCGGAACCCATTACACCAACGACGACCTGCTCATCCGCGCGGATTACGAGGACATGACTGGTTCAGGTACGGCTTGGTCGCTGGCGGTCAATAATGCCCCTGCGAAAATCCCCGAAGGTCTCAACACCATTAAAGTGCGTGCCTTTGTGAACTGGCCCGGCGAAGGTTCCCCCGCCCTCTTCAACACCGCCACCAAGGTGGTCTATGTGGATCTGCATGGGCCCGAACTCAACATCACCTATCCAGCCGCAGACGAAACCATCCGGGGCGAAGGCGTGATGACTATTGAAAATACGGACTTCACCGCCTACGGCATGACCGTTTCTCTCAATGGCGGTGCCGTAAAGAGCGCCGACGAAGTCATGAAAGGCCTGTGGAAATTTAATCTGAGCGGTCTCTCTGCCGGTACGCACACCGCACGGGTCACCACCACCGAAGCCAACTGGGGCAGTCCCCGCGCAGTCATCAACACCAGCGTATATACCCGCGTGTTCAATGTGGCGGCCAACACGCAACCCATCAGCCTCAGCCATGCGGAAAACGCGACCAACATGCTGCCTTTCTTCCTTACCGGCGTGACCGCGTCCGGTTCCCCGAGCACCGTGCGCCTCTATTGGGACGGCTATGAGCTGCCCCTTAATGCCGGAAATTATACCAACGTCTTCAATGGCGAAGTCGTTCAGCGCGATTACCTGGGCAACGTCGTCACCAATCGCCTCTGGGGCAATTTCATCAACGGCCCGCACTTCTTTGAAGCCGAGCGCGTGGATGGCGGCGTGACCAGTCGCGTTTCCCGCCGCGTCGTCTTCAATCTCTACGGAAAAAACCATATTGACTCCGATGGCGACGGCATTCCGGACAACGTCGAAATTCCGTTCTTCGATACCAATGCCATCCCAGGCGAGAAAATTCCCGGCGATGACAATCAGAATTCCATCCCCGACAATTTCGAACAGTGGTCACGCCTCAATCCCTACAACCACTCCACCTTCTACAGTGGCCAGTGGGACGATCAAAACGACTTCGACGGCGATGGCTACAGCAACTACGAAGAAGTCTATGCCGGATTCGTTTCTTCCAATAACGTCTATGCCTACGACATCTACAATGCCGCCAGCCATCCGGTCGGCACCCCCAGCGTGCCCGCCGAGGTCAACTACACCCCCGACCCAGCCACACGCACCAACAACCTGACCATTACCTACAAGACTAATCAGGGGCCGCTTGAGAATGCCTCCGCCGTCAACCTCTATGTCGGGCATTCCAAGCGTACGTTCGGAGAATGGCAGGGCGTAGAGTCGGTCGCCATGAACTGGGATGCCGGCAACAGCCGCTGGACGGTCAACTACATGGTCCCCTCCAATGCCACCTCGGTCGACTTCGTCTTCAACGATGGCGTGGACATCTGGGATAACAACAGCCAGCGCGACTGGCAGGTCACCGTGGCCGGCGATAATCCCGAAGGATTCGTCATGGACGGCGAATTCGATTCCGATGGCTATACGGTGATCTCCTACGGCATGAAGATACAAGCCGCCGTCAAAGGTGCCAACCTGTACGTGGCCACCTGGGGCGCCGGTGGCGGAGGCAACGATCACTTCCTCTATGTCGCGCCCGCACTCGGCAACGCCTCCGATCCGGCCCCCGGCTGGAACAAGGCCGGGAAAGTCTTCTTCGACACGGCCCAATATCCCTACATCACCGCCGAAGGCAGCTCCGGCTGGTGCTCCTGGAATCAGGCTTCCGGCCTGATCTCCAACAAACCGGGCAGCGCGCTCGAAGGCGTGATCAACCTGGTCGACACTTTCGGCTACATCCCCGAAGCCATCTACGTGGCCTCGGTGGCCTATGGCACGGATGAAGGCGGCGGCATTACCAGTCAGTCCCCCCTCGTCTGGGATGCCAACAACAACGTCGAAATCATGGAATTCCAGCGTCTGGCCGTGTCCAGCCTCCTAGATATCAATGGCGACGGCGTGTTCGATTGCGGCGCGCCAATCATGGAAACCACCGTGAACGAAAACACCCAGGATGCCAACTACGGCCTCCGCCGATTCTTCATCAACGAGATGGCCAACGAGGAATACTCCATCACCGTCAAGCTGACGCCGAATGCCGGTGCGGCCACCCTCACAGATGTCGAACTCTTCTCCAACCTAAACCGGCGCGACTTCGCCGTCATGCCGGGCGAAGAAGACCCGGACTCGGTCTCCACTGCCAGCGCCTCCACTTACTATCGGGCCTATTCCATGAGCAGCAACGGCGATGGTTCCTACAGCGTCACCGTGCCGGTCAACCGCTGCGGTGCCTACCGCATCAACGCCCGCTACCGCGTCAATGGCGGTGATTATGTCTACTACACCGATCACGGCCTTCGCCGTGACTGCGCCGTGGTTGTCTCCCCGAAAAAGGCGCTTGAACTCACCATGTACGAACTCAATCCCCTCACCGCCGAAGCCACGAACAACTTCTTCGAGGGCCGAAGCACCTTTGCGGATATGGTTCAGGTCAATGCCGACCGGCCCGACCGCATCAGCACCAACTACTTCAAAAATCTCGGCGTCAACATGGTCTGGCTCCAGCCCATCCATCCCATCGGCTCCGATGGACGCCAGACCGACCCGATCACGGGCTCCGCCTATGATCCGGGCAGTCCCTATGCCGTGAAAAACTACTGGAAAGTCAATGGTGTACTCGGCGAACCGTACACCTCCGACGGCAGTCAGGCCATGACTGAATTCACCGACTTCGTGGCCGCCTATGACGCCAGCGGCATCGGCGTCATGCTCGACGGCACCTTCAATCACAGCGCTTGGGATTGCGAAATCGGCCAGCCGGGGGTGGACCTGTTTGACTGGGCTACCACCGCCGCAAATTATATTCGAGACATCAAACCCGCCTGGTATGCCAAAAACACCGACTACGGCCAACGTGCCACCTATTACGGCAGCGAGCAACTCAAGGATATCGGTTCCGCACCCGACCGAATCGACTTCGGAAAATGGGAAGATGCCGCCGAGTTCAATTACGGAACCTATGACTGCCTAGTCCAGGGACAAGGCCTGGAATTCGCCGAGGGAGCAGCCTGGAACAGTCAGTGGTTCTATCGTTTCCTCCTCGAAGAAGACCGCACCGACCCGCTCGATGCAACCACCAAGGAAGTCTGGGAATATTTCTCTTACTATCCTGAATACTGGCTGGCGAAAACTGGCCACCCGCGCGGCACCCCGAAAAGCGAGTCCTATAAAGGCATCGATGGCCTGCGCTGCGACTTCGCACAAGGCCTCCCCTCCGAATTCTGGGAATATTCCATTAATAAAACGCGCAGCATCAAATGGGACTTCCTCTTCATGGCCGAATCACTCGATGGCTACAAGGAAGTTGGGACCAGCAAACAGCACGGCGTCGGCTTCCGCTCCTCGCGGCACTTCGACATCCTGAACGAAAACCTCGTGTTCTACTGGCGCAACGACTTCTTCAAGGAATTTCCCGGTGGCGGCGCGCCCACCAATGCCGTCTCACCCAATCGCAGCACCTCGCCTACGCAAACCAAGGTGGCCGATCGCAAAGAGGCCTTTGCCAACGTGCCGTTACTGCTCAACCTGACCAGTCACGACGAAATTCTGCCCACCGCTCATCAGCCCAGCCTAATGTATGCCTATGCAGAACTCTCCGCGCTCGCAGGCGTCCCCATGATCCTCTACGGGCAGGAAGCCGGCATGCAGAATGACTACGAAACCTACAACACGGCATACAACTATTACGACTACGAGATTCAGAAGGCCAACAACGTGAATATCTATGAGATGAACTTCGGCAAATCCATTCCGAACTTCAAACGCTATAACAGTATGACCAGTGTATGGCATCAGGGCTCCACCTGGATGCAGGGCCTTTACAACAGCTACGGGCGCATCAACGGCGCACGCCTGCGATCGCCTGCCCTGCAAAGTCAAAACGACTACTTTCTCTCTCAGTCCGGCGGTGCCGGAATCAATGAGAGCATCTTCGCCGTGGCAAAATACGAGGCCGCCGGGGTCAGCGCCGCCTCGCAGGATGTCGTCTTTGCATTCGTCAACAACGACTGCCAAGCCAATGACGACCGCGCCGCCAACTATGATCTCGATGTAGACTTCGAGGGGAAAAACTGGTTCGGTATTGAAAGTGGACATTCCTATAACGTCGTGGACCTAGCTTCCACCAACCCGACCACCTTCGTCTGGGGCACGAGCCGTACCGCCGCCGACCTCCTCGCCACGGGACTCTATGTCGGGCTCAACGGTGATGCCTGGCAGGGCAAACAGGCCCAGTTCCTCAAGCTCATGGATGTCGCCGCCACCTATCCCACCGACGCGCAGGGCCTCTATGCCGGCTCCAAATACAGCGACTGGGACTGGGATAAGGACGGGCTCAACAACGATTGGGAAATCGCGCACGGGCTTAATCCGAACAGCGCCACCGGCGTCAACGGCGCCGACGGCGATTTCGATGGCGATGGCAGCAGCAACAACGCCGAACTCCTTGCAGGAACCAACCCGAACGATATCAACGATGTGCTCAGCATCGAAGAACTGGTGTTAAACGGTTCACAGCTCACTCTCACCTGGGCCAGCAAGCCCAACATCAACTACCAGATTCTCTATAAGAACTCCCTCCTGAACGCGGAGGAAAGCTGGAAACCGTATGGCCCGCTGCGCACAGCCCTGAACACCGACACCACGGTGAGCAATACAGAAGGCGCCGGCGATACCAATCGATACTTCCGGGTTCGCGTACAGCCGTAATACGCGCCGTAAGGCACACACACACAAGTTCCCTCCGCTCTCCTCGGGCGGAGGAAACCTGTTTTCCTCCTGCGCGTTGTTCTTGCGTAGCCGTCTGCTCGCCGAGCGGACGGAGGTCGGGGTATCACTACCAAGGAACCCATGGCGCTCGGAGAGCACCACGCTACCGAGAGGGGCGTCGTCCACAACGACCGTCTATTTTTTACGGTTGCCCCATCCCTCAATTGACGTTACCTTCGTTTCTGCTGAGCGTGTGGCAAACGAAAAAACCCGAGGTGAATAGTGAGAATAACAATCGCATACAATCTGCGAACCGACGACAGCGAGAACACGGCCGAGCTGCTGATGGCCGAAGATGTCAGTCGTATCAGTGGAGCCATAGCCAGTTTGGGGCATACCGTGACCGAGGTGGAGGTCTCCGGCAAGCCGAACGACATTGTGGATCGCCTGCTGGCCAGTGAACCCGATCTTATTTTCAATGTGGCGGAAGGAACAATCGGCAGCTCGCGCGAAGCCTTTTATCCGGGTCTTTATGAACAGTTGGGGATACCTTTTACCGGGGGAAACGCCTCCCTACTGCATCTGAATCTGGACAAGCATCTGGCCAAAACCGTGCTGGCATCACGCGGTATTCGCGTACCGCGCGGGACACTCATTACCAAGGCGGATCAGCCCCTGCCTGAGGGCTTGGCGTATCCGCTCATGATCAAGCCGAATTCAGAAGGTTCAAGCAAGGGAATCACCAAGGACTCCGTGGTGGAAAACGAGGCGGCAGCCCGACGACACCTCGCCGCTATTCTCGGACAGTATCCGGCGGGCGTCGTCGTCGAGGAATTCATTGTCGGCAGGGAACTCAGCATCCCATTTCTGGAGGCCTATCCTGGAAAAATGCTGAGCATTGTGGAACACACCTTCGATCTTGCGCGCCTAGACGGACGCTACAACATTTACGACTATGAGATGAAACAAGGTGGCGAGGCGGCAGCGGCGGTGCAGGTGGTTTGTCCGGCACAGATCACAGCACAGGAAGAAGCCGCCGTCGTGGATATGGCGCGGCGCGTGTTCGACATCATGTCGTGTCAGGATATGGGGCGCGTCGATATACGTCTGCACGAAAACGGGCAACCGTTTTTCATTGAGCTGAATCCACTCCCCAGTCTGCATCCGAACGCTTCGCTCATCACGGCGGCAAAGGTGAATGGACTCGACTTCAAAAATGTGATGCGGCTGGTGATTCGTTCGGCGGCACGGCGCTACGGGCTGGCGCTACGTCCGATCCGCAAGACAGGCGCACCGGTGGGAGCCGCATCTCAACCGCGCCCGACCGCACGAGAGCTGGGCATTTGCGTGGGCCGGATGCATCCCGGAGTGCTCAACGCCATTACCGATGTGGCGGGCGTCCGCGTGGGTCACTTGACCAACATGGAAGACAACGTACAGGTTCCCGGCCTACCCGAAACTTCGGCTGTGCGGGCAGGCGTGACCGCGATTCTGCCTGCTGGAAGGGCCTATTCCAAACGCCTGGTCGCGGGAGGATTCGTCTTGAATGGAGTCGGTGAAATGATGGGGCTCACGCAGGTGATGGAATGGGGTTGGCTCGAGAGTCCCATCCTGCTGACCAACTCCCATTCAGTCGGCAAGGTGCATTCAGGTGTCATCGCCCACATGACAAAAAAATATCCGGAACTGGGCACGGAAACGGATGTGGTCATTCCGGTGGTCGGCGAAACAGATGATTCTTTTCTGAACGACGTGCGCGTGGGCACATGCAGCTCACAGGATGCGGTTCGGGCCATTGAAGCGGCAACCTCGGGCCCCGTGGTGCAGGGGTCCGTCGGCGCAGGCGTGGGCATGATGACGTTTGATTTCGCAGGAGGAATCGGAACGTCTTCCCGAATTGTGAGCATCGCTGAAGGCACCTTTACCGTGGGTGTCCTGGTGCTTTCCAACTTCGGCAAGATGCGCAACCTGACCGTGGATGGCTGCGTGGTGGGCCGGGAACTCGACGCCCTGCACCAGCAGGAAGGACGGCGCGTCCAGTCGGAAGGCTCGATCATCGTGGTCGTGGCCACAGATGTGCCCCTGCTCGGCAGTCAGCTCGGACGCATCGCCAAACGCGCCGCGCTGGGTCTTGGTCGCGCAGGTTCCTATGCCGCCTCGACCAGCGGGGAAATCATCATCGCCTTCAGCACAGCCAATCGCACGCCGAGACCCTCGCCGACGTCGGATAAATTCATCAAACTCAAGTGCATCTCCGATGCACATATCAATGAAGTCTACGAAGCCGTGATCGAGAGCACGGAAGAATCGGTACTCAATGCCATCTTCTGTTCCAACGGCATGTCAGGACGGAAAGGACGCTGGGCACCGGCACTTCCCCCCGAAGAGGTCATCACCCAGCTCAACAAGGGAAGGAACGTTCATGAAAGTCATTGAAAAATATAACGACAGCCAGCACAACCCTCACTGGAAGTATCAACTGGGGCCCTCCTCCTACGAAACCAAGGACACCCCACTGCGCATTCAGGTGATCAAAAACCGCCTCGCCGAAGACCCCCGCTTCTCCTTTATGCGGGCAAAGAAATTCACCGAACAATTGATTGCCCGCCTCCA
>CAZBEO010000100.1:0-11825 GCA_964490935.1 uncultured Verrucomicrobiota bacterium | reverse complement strand
TGGTTCGGAGCCATAAATCCCGATACACTGGATTTATCCTGTCGCGAAGTGTAGATTAGTGGTTCGTTTTCCCCCTGCATTTCTTTGTTTTCTTTGTTTTTTCATGTTTTTTGTGTCCAAAATCGGTTCTTCCGGGTTTTTCGTGAAATCTGTACCTATCACGGACGCGAAAAGAATCTGAATATACCGGCTCGCGGGGACTCTCGCCCTCCAAAACTTGGATTTGATAGCATTAATATCATGTTCATCAACAGCATGTTAAATAATTCCATACAAATAAATCCTGAAATATTCTGCTATTAGTTGGAGGGCGAGAGTCCCCGCGAGCCGTAGAAAATTAATCGCCGGCAATGGCTCTAACCCTTCTTTCGCTGTTCGTCGTCAAAAACAACTATTTTCGGGCTTCCTGGCGGCGATTTCCCTTTAAAAACAGGGGGTTTACTGTCCAAAACGCTTGTAGTGCAGACCTTGCCTGTTGACGCGGCATTTTTCTGTGAAAAAATGCTCTCATGTACTTGAGATGTCATACACGGCTCAAAGACGGCAAAGAACATCGCTATTGGAGCGTAGTGGAAAGTGTCCGCACGCGCCGGGGCGTGCATCAGCGTCCACTTCTATACCTCGGCGAGATCAACGATTCCCAGCGGGCTCAATGGTGTTCTGCGCTCGACGTGCTGGATGAATCAACCGATTCGTTCAGGCAGATGAGCCTGTTTCCCGAAGATCGCCAACCGCCGCCGGAGGTGTCCAATCCGGTCCTTATCCACCTTAATCGCATGACCCTTCGTCGTCCTCGGCAGTGGGGCGGCTGTTGGCTCTCCATGGAGTTGTGGGAACAACTTGGTCTGGATGCTTTTTGGAGTCACCGTCTGGGGAACAGCCGTAAGGGGACCCAGTGGCTTCATGTGCTCAAAACGTTGGTCACCTATCGCCTGCTTGATCCGGGCAGCGAGTGGCGACTGCACCGGGACTGGTTTAAAAACAGCGCCATGGCCGATCTGCTCGGAGAGGACGATTCCGTTGCAGCGAAAGATACACTCTATCGATGCCTCGACAAGCTCTGCGAACATAAAAACGAATTGTTCGGGTTTCTGAAAGAGCGCTGGAGCATGCTGTTCAACCCCTCGTACGATGTGCTGCTGTATGATTTGACCAGCACATATTTTGAATGTGAGGCCCCGGATGACAACTCGGGCTTGCGTCGCTTTGGCTACAGTCGCGACAAGAGATCCGACTGCGTACAGGTGGTCATCGCCCTGATCGTGACTCCGGAAGGGTTTCCGGTGGCCTACGAGGTTATGCCCGGAAACACCTCGGATAAAACCACCCTGCCGGAGTTTTTAGGAAAAATCGAAGGTCAGTATGGGAAGATGAACCGGCTGTGGATTATGGATCGCGGCATTCCGACCGAAGCCTCTCTGGAGCAGATGCGTGCTGAGGGAGCCAGCTATCTGGTCGGAACGCCGCGAGGACGGCTCAGCCAACTCGAGGACCAACTGTTGGCTCAGCCTTGGAAACAAGTGCAGCACGAGATATCCGTCAAACTCGCCCACGATCGTGAAGACCTCTATGTGCTGACTCGCAGCGGCGGACGGCGCGACAAGGAACAGGCCATGCGGCGACGCAAACTCAAGAAACTGTGGAACCGGCTGCACGTTCTCCAAGAGATGAAAAAACCTGAAACGCGACGCTCTGCTGCTCAAGCTGGGAGCGGCCAGACAGGAGGCAGGCCAGGCGTGGAGATTGGTGGATATAGACCTGCCAAAACCTCGCGAGATGGTCACCCCGGAAACCTTCAGGTTCCACCTCAATCGAAAAAAACTGCGCCAAGCCAGACGAGGAGAGGGCACCTATTTGTTGCGCACCAACCTGACATCGGGCAATCCTGAAGAGTTGTGGAAGCAATACATCGTACTCACCGAAGTCGAACAAGCCTTCAAGGAGATCAAGCAGGATCTGAGCATACGCCCGATCTATCATCAACACGACAACCGGATCGAAGCTCATATCTTCGTCAGCTTCCTGAGTTACTGCCTGCAAGTGACCTTAAAGCAGCGCGCTAAAAGCCGGGCCCCCGGCCTGACTCCCCGTGCGATCCTTGAGAAATTCAAGACCATACAGATGATCGATGTTCACCTCCCGACCACGGATGGGCGGGAACTTGTGCTTCCACGCTATACTCAGCCAGAGAAGGAACTTCACCTGCTTCTATACCAATTAAACCTAACATTGCCCGCCCAACCTCCTCCTCGACTTGAGGCGCTCAAGAAAAATGTAGTGCAGACCTTTGACTAAAAACTCAGGAAAAAACACGCTTTTATCCTCGAATAGCGAAAGACGGGCTAAAAGGCAGAATTCTCACGATATTCCCGGAAGATCCCCAAAATCCGACTTTTTTGGAGTTTTCGCGGCCTTTCGCGAGTTTCGTAGTTAAAAACAGGCATTTTTAGTGGTTTCAACCGCCAATGGACGCGAATTCACGCAAATTTGAGCCTTTTTCGTGTCGCGCAACGTCAATTGGGTTGTGGGGAGCCCGCTTTGGTCAGGAAGGGAATCAGGTGGGGCGGGGTGAGTTGAAAGTGCTCATAGAGTCCTTCCGGGTCGAGGGTGGAAAAGGGCAGGCCGCATACGGCGCGATGGAAGAAGAGCGGTTGTTTTACGGGCAGGCCCTGGCTGCGTGCGTGGGCAAGCGATCGGTTTAGTTCGTCGAGCAATCCACCGGTTTCAAAGAGTTCTTCCACCACGATGAGTCGGTCGTAGGTGTTGGCCAGTTCGGCGCACCAGGCGGGCTCGAGATGCGTGAGGGATGAGAGAAGGCACAGGTCGAGACGGATTCCCTGTTCGGCGAGGGCATCCACGGAGGAGGCGGCGTATTGCGTCATGTGGGGGCCGCTGGTCAGGACGCATGTACGGGTGCCGGTTTGGCGCAGGAACGCGCCGCGTCCATAGTGAAAGGGCAAGTTCGGCGGCGCGAGGTGTTGCAGCGGACAGGGCTTGGCGTGCAGGCGCAGGTAGAGCGGATCGGCGTCCGTTTGATCGAGATACCAGGAGAGTATCTGCGGCATTTCTTCGTTGAATGCGGGATAGATCACGCGCATTCCGGGGATACTGCGCATCATGGCCACATCGCCAGTGCATTGGTGGGACTTGCCGTCGGTGTAGTAGCTCAATCCGGCGTAGTGTCCGGCGTAGATCACTTTGGAGTGTTCGGTGGCGTTGGTGTAGGTCTGCTCGAAGGCGCGGCGCAGAAAGGCGGTGAAGGTGTTGACGACGGGGATTTTTCCGCGCAGGGCCAGGCCTCCAGCGCACGAAACCATGTCCTGCTCGGCAATGCCCATTTCGAGGAAGCGATCCGGACAGGCGTGTGCAAAATCGGTGAGACGGCAGGATTTTTCCAAATCGGCATCGAGGAGGATCAGTCGATCGTCTTGTTGGGCCCGTTGCGCGAGATGGTGTCCGAAGAAGGGGCCGGTGGGAAGCGTCTCTTCCTCGGCGGAGTTAGGTGTTTTGGGCTGGGGGTGGGTGCGGTCCAGAAATGGGCGCAGTGCTTTTTGAATGAAGCGTGCCTCGGGTTTGGCCGCCCATTCGCGCAGTACGGCAAGATATTCCTCCTGGTTGGGTGCTTTGCCGTGCCAAGCGAATCCACGGCGTTGGGTTTGGTCGGCCTCCATAAAGGAAACCCCGGCGGCCTTGCGGGTGTTGGCAATCAGGATGGTCGGATGGGTGGCGTTGTAGGCTCTGTGCAGCTCTTCCACTACGGCGGGCATGTTTTGTCCGTTGAAGGTGACGGGGCGGAGGCCGAGGCCGTCCAGAACGCCTTCGAGGTTCGGGATGGCCTTGATATCGGCGGTTGAGCTGTCGGATTGGATGCCGTTTCGGTCGATGATGGGGATCACCTGCGTGAGGTGTTTTTGACGGAGTGTCATGAAGGCCTCGAAGTTCTGGCCTTCCTGCAACTCGCCGTCGCCGAGAATCACAAAGACGCGGTGAGCACCGCCCAAGGCCAAGCCCGCCGCCTTGGAGAGGGTTTGCCCGAGAGAGCCGGTATTGGTTTCGATGCCGGGGGTGGAGCGGTCGGTATGGGCCTGAGGCCCGTCGGGTTGATTGAAGCGCTGGAGGTCGGCCACGGAAAGAATGCCTTTGCCTGCCAGTGCGGCGTATTGCATGACGGAGGCATGCCCCTTGCTGAGCAGAATATAATCACGGGTTGGATCGGCTAGCGGCTCGGTGTGCGCCACCTCGAAATAAAGGGCCGTCATGAGTTCTGCAATCGAGAAGCTGGCGCCGATCCATCCGCGCCCGGAATGTCGAATGGTGGAGAGTGTATTGATGCGGTTATATAACGTCAGAACGTCCAGCAGCGCAGCACGCTCTTTTGGAGGGAGGTCCCCCGTGAGCTGTGCGGTAACGGTCCGGTATTCATCGGCCCCAATCCATAAGCAATCGGTCATAATGTCCCTTTCAGCGGCGTGGCACGTAATTTGCTGTCTAGTACAGGTGTTATGAAAAAAATATTTAAACACGAAGAATACAATCACATGCTGGAAAAGTTTGCAGGCAAAAAGCAGCCCTATCCAGGTATCTTTTGCCGCAGAACCCGGTAGATTGACTTTAACGGTATGAACAACTATAAACCATTTCACGCTATTCAACGGGGGTACCCATGAACCTGGACCCGATTCAAAGCACGATCCAAAGCAAAATTCGAGAACTGGCTAGAGAGCAAGAGGCGCTTGCCGCCGAGCAAACGCCGTCTGTCGGCGCGGGTGCTGCGGGACGTACTTCTTTTGAGGATGTCCTCGGGCAAATGGTGGATGATCTGGACTCGATGCAGAAGACGGCCGGCAGCAGCATCCAGGAACTGGCCGGAGAAGAAGGTGCCGCCACGGGCGACGTAGCGAAAAAGATGCAGGAGGCGGATGCCGCCTACGAACTGATGATGCAGATCCGCCACAAGCTGGTGGATGTCTACTCTGCCGTCGAGCAGCACAACGAAAAGACCTGATATACCGCTGATTTGGGACGGCGGGAGTCTCACATAAAGTCACCAAGGCGCAAAGGCGTACTCTTTCTGGAAGTATGTCTTGTCTTGTTTCTCTTTCTCTTCGCGCTCACTTTTCGCTTGGCGCGTGAGGAATTGCGTCCTCTCCGATTATGCCGATTTCATTTTTCCCAAGCCAAGCAGGAGGCACAACAGATATACAAGCACGCCTCCGTTTACCCCCAGGATGATCCCGATAACGTATCCCGGGAACAAATGGGAGATCAGCATGGACACGCCAAAGAGGATGGAAAAAAGGCTCAGGAATAGTTGTGTGGCATACAGTTTTTTCAGCAGTCCGGGAAGGGCATGCCCATGCTCCCTGTTTGAGGCGTACAGCGTATGTACCGTCTTCCCAAACAGGATGCAGCCACCGGAGATATTTAACGCGGCGATCAGACCCGTCAGTACAGGGACCAGCATCCCCGGGACGATGCAGGAGAACACCCCCAGCCCCCCGAAAAGCAAGCCGCAACCAAGCATTAGCCTCGTACGGGGAAAGGACCCCAACGGGGTGTCTCCAAACGCAAGCATCTGAACCGAAAAGAGAATCACTAATAAACCCAGTTGCGCGCTTCCCGAAAAGGGAAGCATCCCCAGGCTCACCGGAATCAATAGCACCCCGAGCAGGATCATGAAAACACCGGTAATCAGCAGTATTGCGTGAGCCGGCGCAAGCACTCCTCTAGCCTCGTGGGCCTGTTGCGATTCAGGATAGGCACAATAAAGCGTGTGCAATACCCGGGCAAGAACCAGCAAGGCAGCCCCATAGAGCAGCGCCCCTGCACCCACCATTGGCATCGAAATGCAATGGGGACACAGCAAGGCGAGCCCCATAAAAAACGACAGCGTATACACCGATCCGCACGCCCAGATCAGGTGCCGGAAAACACCTCCGTAGTTCCGCCACGTTCGATACCTTTCTTTGGAAATCATCATTTGAAGCAGCAGAAATGCCCCGCCCGGCATCAGGCCTACCACGAGCAGCAGCCTCGGGAACTCCCCCCCCATGCCCGGAATAAAACAGGTGATGATGCCGGCGGCGGCCAGGGCGGCTCCCGCCGTGAGCAGGGCCTTCGATTTGCCCATGAAGCCAAACGGTGTTTCGCCGAGCACCACCATCTGGAGTGCCAGCATAAAAAGCAGCACCCCATAGAAGCCCTTTTCATAAAAGGGGAGCAGACCCGCCGAAATAAAGAAGAACAAAACGCCGACAAGCAGCATGGCCATTCCCGCCAGGAGCAGGAGGGCCACCTGCAGCGGGAGTTCCATTTTTTTCAGCAGGAACATGTCAGTAATACGTTCCCTTGGTTTGGTAGTTTTCACGGCGCTGCGCCGCCATGTCGCGGATGAATTGGTCGTATGCCTCCCGATTGGTTCGGTAGAGCTGGTCCATCGTCCGGGCCGATTCGGGAAGCACGATCAGGAGCATCCGCTTTTCCACGGCATCAAGAAGCTCCGTGATGGCCTCATCCACACTAATGGCATGGGGTGGAGGTGCCAGATCACCATAAATAGGCGTCTTTATATCGCTGGGGCAAAACACGCTGAAGTGCAGCCCTTCGCATTCCAGTTCATACTGTAAGCTCTCGGTCATGGAAATGATTGCACTTTTACTCGCACCATAGATGGGCTGATATGGAATGGGGAGGAGCCCGGCGATAGAGGCTGTGTTTACAATATGACCAAACCCCTGCTTTCTCATAATGGGTATGGCCGTGTAGGTACCATAGACCACCCCCATGACATTGAGGTCCAATATCTTCTTCCAAATCTCAAAGGTACTCTGTTCGACGGGCATGGTGGCCCCAGCTCCGGCATTGTTAAATACAAAATCCAGATGCCCGTCCAACGCTTCGGCTGATTGAATAAGCGCTTGGACCTGTTCGGAATCTGTCACGTTCGTAAGCACGGGGAACACCTTGTCGGGATAGATATTCTTCAAGCGGTCCGCTTCCCGCATCAACGCCTGCTCTGTGAAATCTCCCATGAAAACACCCCGTGCACCCCTGCGAAGCAAGTGCTCTGTGATGCCAAGCCCAATACCCGAAGCCGCCCCCGTAACCACCGCCACTTTGTTCTCAAAAATAGCACTCAAAACAGAACTCCTTTTTATTCGTTTTCCGTTGGCTGACCGACTTGTCTTATACCAACACAGCCCACCCCCTACAAGGTGTTTGTAGGGCAGGAGCGCGGAAAGAACGAGGCCGCAATTTTCGACGCCCACATCGCCCTCCTCCATGACCCTTCGTTGCGGGAGACGGTCAGCGCTCTGTGCTCAACAAGTAGGCTGAACGTGGAGGCTGCACTGAGCAAAGCGATCGACACGCTGACCGCTGCATTTGCTCGTCTGGCCAACCCCTATTTCAGGGAGCGGGCGGCAGATTTGCTGGATGGCGGCACTGCCGAAGAAGAGCCCGTTCTATTAGCCCACGGCGGACAGATGGTCAATCCCGGACACTTACTCTTCAACTAATAATTTTCCAATTAGAAATCGTGCTTCCAGTTCAGATAGAGCCGCATTTGACCATCCGGATAACCACCAATAGAAATATCAAGAGGGTCCAGCAACGCAATCCAGTAACGCGCACCCGGTACAGATGATGGATTGGTGCGGATTTTCTCTTTCAGCGAGTAACGCAATTCGCCCAGAAGTGAACCGACAAGAGGCGTAATCAGCAGATCATTGATAGACGGCTGCTGGATCAAATTCTCGGCCATGTACTCATAAAAGGTGGATAATGCGGCACTGTATGCCAGTGATTGCATCATCGAGCCTCCGCGATTTCTGGCCACGAGGTAATATTCCGACCCCACCCAGGGATGAAGGAGGTAATTGTAATGCCAAGCATCATCTTCCCACACCGGAGCATGTGTAAAGCCATCCTTAAAAATATGCCCCTCGTCAACCCATTCCTCATCGTGACGCTGCTTATATACCACGGCATATTGCACCCCGATAAAACCCATCGTCATATAAGCGAGCGGCGTACGCGAGGCTGAACTGCTTTCCTCCAGCATCAAATCGATCGGAAAATCGTCCTGTTCTTCTGCTTCTGCCCGGGACCGAAGCGACAGAAGCGACAGCGCAACCAGAAACCCCGTCCCACTCAGCCTCCAAGCCTTCGTTTTCATTAAGAACAGCTCACTAAAACTCATTCGCTATATTTCCCCTTCCAGCAATCCGGCGAACTTTAAGTGATTTAAGGCCCGACCGCGCAGCTCAACTCTGATGGTGTCGATTTACTCCTGGACGCCGGGACAGATTGCTTCCTGTTTTTAATTGAAAAGTCATCTTTCCCCCTTCCTGAAGAAACGGTGCGCTCAGTATAGCTGTCCAGCTCGATGAAGCCAAGACACTACAACGTACCCGCTCAGGCAATCAATCGGACGGCAGGGCCGCCTCGATGGAATAGAAGAGCAGAGTGTTGGGTGGCGGGTTGGTATCGGTGTAGGTGCCGGCAGGCGGGGTGGCGGGAAGATTCGAGGCAATGGTTTCGTAGCGCACGGCATCGAGCAGGTTGGTGCTGCGCAGTACGGCATAGAATCGATTGCTTTCGCAGGACCAGGTCAGCACGTTCCGCTGCGCGGTGCGCTGAAGGAAGGTGACGGCCAAGAGACTGGCGGCATTGGTTGGGTCGGTGTTGGCAATCCATTCTTCTTCGGTGGGATAGCCGTCGTCGTCCTGATCGAGCCCGGCTTCGACTTCAAAATTAGTGGTCCATCCAAAGCGCCCTAACCACCAGTAGGGGACGCCGTTCGAGGTGGCATAGGCGTCAAAGAGCGCCGAGATGGAGCGCGGACGCGTCATAACGAAGGACGCGCGATTGCTCTCGATGGTCACGTTGGCGAGGTCACCCGTCCAGGTGTTGAAGTGATAGTACGCCTCCGGCGCGGCCCAAAGCACGACGTTACTGCCCGCAGGCACCCAGTCGTTGACGGGTGCACCGCCGCCCGACTCATTGGTCACTGTGCCGCCGATCGAGGCGGTGGCATCCAGAAAGAGATTGGTCTTCCAAAGCCAGACGAGTGTTTCGGAATTGGTCAGGGTGAACGTGATCTGGGTGACGATGCCCGCGCCGATACCGTCGGTGCCGCTGTATCCGGCGCAGACGATCTGCGTGGCGAACGTGCCCTGATAGATTGGGCTGTTGGTGATATAGCAAGTGATGGAACTGCCGTAATCATACACATAGGTTCCGACGGGTGGCACGGAGCCGCCCCAGGCGGATTCAATGGTCAGCGTATTTTCATCGCGACGGAATACGGCACCGATGGTGCGCGGCTGATCCATGTTGACGATGATGAGATTGTTCGTGATGCGCAGTCCGTTGGTATCGCCGGTCCATCCGACAAAGGAGCTGTGTGGGTCGGGCGTTGCCGTGAGATTGGTTCGCCCGATATACCATCCCGAGGGGGTATCCACAGAGCCATAGGGTGTGGTGGTCACTTCGAGTCGATAATTGGTGCCCCATTGCCAGATGATTTCGGAATCCATCTCAAGGGTAAAGGGCCCGGCGGTAATTCCGTCGCCCGTGTTGGAGACGCTTCCGCTACCGGTCCAGCCGATGCAGTGATAGCGCGTGAGTCCGTTGGTCACCGGCGAGTTGGTGGCGGAACAAGTGATGTTGCTGCCCCATTCAATGGTGATGACGCCGCTGGGCGGAGTGAAGCGTCCGCCCGGCGCGGTGGAACCCACGCGCAGTTGGACCGTTTCCTTTTCGAACACCGTATGAATCGTGTGATTCTCGATGACGTTGGTGAAGGAGTAGCTGTTGGTTTCACCGATATACGCGCCATCGACGACGAGATATCCCTGGCAATGCGCATTCGGCGTGATGGTGAAGGTGATGTCGCCCTGCGGGGCCACTTCGATCACGCCGGTGGGCGTCATGGTGCCGAAAGAGGCCTCCTCAACACTGGCGGTGATGAGCACAGGATTGGTGTCGAAGTTCGCCTGAAGGTCGTAGGTGCGGCTCATGCCGAGGACGATTTCAGCCTTGTTGGAAAGGCCCTCAGGAAGAGCGGAGCCGGTCCAGCGGGTAAATCGGTAGTGCGTGTCGGGAATGGCGCGAATGGTCACGTTGGAAACGGCATCGTACCATTCGCTCACCGGCGCGACGCTTCCGTGCTCTGCTTTGGTCACGAGCAGGCGGCACTGGCGGGTCCAATTCCAGGTGATGGAGGAATCGTTGGTCAGCGTGGCTTCCACATAGAGCCCCGGGCCATTCGAGGGGACGCTGCCCGTGCCCGTCCAGCCGTGCTGTACGTATTGAGTGCCGCTGCCCACAGTGATCGGTCCGCTGTCGATGGAGCAGGGGATGGTGCGGTTGTAATCGCCGGTGTGCAGGCCAACCGATGGATTCGGCGAGCCCTGTTCGCTGCGCACGGTGAGTATCGGACGATTGGTGATGAAGGTGGCAGAAAGCGAGCGTGCGCGGTTCATCGTGACCACCAGCGGAACATTTCCGGTCGCCCCGGGCGAGGGAAGATCGCCGGTCCAGTTACCAAAGCGATGAGCCGCGACAGCCACGGGTGTGACCGTGATCGAAGCGCCCGCATCGTACCAGCCGCCAGTCGGAGTCACGGAGCCGCCCTCCGAAGACGACGCTTCAAACCAGTACTGCGTGCCCCAGTTCCAGGTCAGCGCGGAGTTGGTGTTGAGGGTGACGTTCACATACACCCCCGTGCCTGTGGCCGGAACGCTGCCTGTGCCGATCCAGCCTTTGCAGACATACTGTGTGCCCTGCGCATTCGTCGGATACGGGGTTTCATAGACCAGACATTCAATTTTACTGCCTTGCAGATGTGTTTTGTAGGTGCCCGGCGCCGGGTCGCAGACGCCATGCGGATTCTTGATTGTAAAGACGGGGCGCAGCGGAACAAAGTCGGCATAGACATCACGTGCGCGGTCCATCGTCAGCGTGAGCGGATTTTTATTGGTGTCGGAGAAGCCGGTATCGCCGGACCAGCCTGCAAACTGGTAACCGGTGTCGGCCAGTGCGAGTACGGCGACATTGGTGCTGCCGTTATCGTACCAGGAAAGCGCAGGCGTGACCGTGCCGTTCACCCCACCCGTGGCGGTCAGCCGGTATTGTTTTTTCCACAGCCAAGTGATGGAGGAAGCGTTGGTGACCAGGGCACTCACGGAATCCAGTGTTCCCGTGGCGGGTACGCTTCCCGTACCCGTCCAGCCGGTACAACGATAGCGCGTGGTGCCTTGCACCACCGGATTGGAGGTCACGAGGCACTGCTGTACGCGTGCATAATTCCCCGAGTGCGTGCCGACGGCAGGTTCGACAAAAGCAAAGTCGCTGATCACCGTGAGCGCGGGGCGATTCGTGACAAACCGGGCGGTGACGGCTTTGGCCGCAGTCATAGCCAGTGCGAGCGGATTCTGATTCGAGGAGGCCGCGGGCACATCGCCGGACCAGCCTGCAAAAAAATAGCCGGACGATGCTGCCGCTGATACTCGCGCGGTGGTTGCCGCCGCAAACCAGCGCCCGGAGACCGATGCCGTACCGCCCAGAGCCGCCAGTGCGGTGCATTCATAACTGGTCTGCCAATTCCAGCGGATCGAGGAATCGGCGGTCAGCGTGAAATTCCCGGTATTGGTCGATGTGCCGGATGCGGGAATCGAACCGGAGCCCGTCCAGCCGGTGCACACATACTGCGTGCCCTGCGCATTCGTCGGCGAGATGGCCCGAGGGAGCCAAGCGGTCAGGTTAGTGCCGAAAGGATACGTCATTATTCCGATGGGCGGCTGCGGGGTCCCCTGCTCGCT
>CAZBEO010000099.1:0-12152 GCA_964490935.1 uncultured Verrucomicrobiota bacterium | reverse complement strand
GCTATTCGCTGACTTGGCTACCACTCCCGCTCCCTTAGCTTGACGCGCATGCCCGAATGGGGGAATTGGTGGAGGGCGGGGTGATCGGAGAGTTCACCGCGCTCGATCATGGCGCGGATGAGGCGGAGGTTGATGTTGCGTGGTATGCCGGGCAGGGGATCGGAGGGAATGTCCCATTCCATGGTGGCGGCGGAGGGGGGCGCGGCTCCCGCGAGGAGTTGGAAGAATCGTTCGGTGGCGGCGAGAAGGGTTTCGCGTATGGCATTGGCGGAGGTGCTGGCGCCGGTCACGGCATCGGCGGCGGGAAGGGTGTCGCGACGGATGTTCTGGCCGATGAGTGGGCGGGATGCTTTTTCGGCAAGGACGAAGTAGACGGGTGTTTCTTGGTGGTCGAGGTAGGTGATGTCAATCAGTTTGCCCTGTTCGGTCAGGGTGATGCGCATGGGAATGGGCCCTCGAAAACCATGGATTTCCCCGGCGAGGGGAAGGGTATGGAAACGGTAAAGATGTTTCGAGGGGTCGGTGGAAAATTGTTCTTCGTAGGGGAAGAGAATTCCTTCGGAGAGTTGCAGGGTGTGTGTGGTCCAGCCGGGCGTTGTTTCTGGTGCGTGCGTAGGGGCCTGTTCAATGCGCGGCATGTGGAGGGATAACTTGGATGCCGTGATGAAGGTACGCGGTTGTTTGGCGTCGTATACGAACCAGGCGCTGATGGCCGCTGTGAGAAGAAGGAGCAGGGGCGTTGGATTGAATGCTTTGATGGGTGCGTGGGGCGCTGCATGGAAGGTCGTCCGGCAAAGGGGGAGTAGCAGTGCGGGTGCGGCTAGGGCGAGTAGAATAAGTAGGCGAGCCATGCCGATGAGCGGCAGAATGAGCAGTCCGCAGCACAGGGCCGCCAACGCACCACCGAGATGATCACTCCAGGCGATGCGGCGGGCAATTTGATCCGGGGTGAACGGCTGTTCGCGCAGGAGTGCTTCAGCAAGGGGAATGAATCCGGCCGTGGAGGCCCCGGCCAGCAGGAAGAGCAGATCAAACAGCAGGGGGAAAGGGTGCCGCAGTAAAAGCCCCGTTGCGATGCAGGTGAAAAGGTAAAGGGTCAGCTCGATGCGTGCGGCGACGGGCAGGGAGGTCTTTTGCAGGAGTCGGAGGAGAAGTGTTCCGCCCGCGCAAAGGCCGATCATAAAGAGCGCACAAAGCCAACCGATGCGTAGAAAGAGGGTGCCGAAGTACGCTTGAAACAAAATGAGAAGGAGGTAGTTCAGGGCAAAGCCGGAGAAGCCTGCGAAGAGAATAAGGCAGGCTGTGTTCGGGTGCGTCGGGTGTGCGCGGTTGGATAAGGCAGGCAGCATGGCATGTGCAAGGAACCACAGCGCCGGAAGCAGGAGCAGTAGGAAGGCGGCTCGTGTGAGAAACGGGAGGATGGTGGTGAGGTCCGGCATGTTGGGGTTGGCCTTGCGCAACATGGCGAGCGAGGAAAACAGGGTCAGCCGCGGCTGGGCGATGGTATGTGTGACGAGCGGGGCGAGGGCGGTGGATTCAATGTCAAGCGTTTGGCGCAGCATCGCGGCGCGGCGGGGATTGCACAGTTCGTGCAGCATTTCAGGAGGGAGGCCGGTCCAGTCGGGGAGGGCGGAACGCAGGTGTTGAATTAGGAGGTCAGGCTGAGCGCTGAGGGTGGGCGCGTCGGAGGCGGCAAGCCAAGAGGGAGGGCCGGCAAAAACCACGACGTTTTGGAAGCATTGATCAAGCGATCGATAGAGGGTGGTGGCGGCGAGCGTTTGTTCGCGCCCCATGTAGTTGGCACCCGTCTCGATGCTTAGATAGAGCGTGCCAGTTGGATTCATGCGTGATTTGATCTGGTGTAGAAAGGCGGGCGTGAAAAGGAGGGCATTGGCCATGGTGTCGTCGGTTGCGAGGTGGATGACGGCGGCGTCAAAGCGCTGTGTGGAATCGGCGAGTGCCTTGCGGACGGGTTCGCGGGGTGTTTGCGGTGGTGGAAAAGGGGTTTGAACGGAGCGCGGCAGGTTCTGAAGCAGTTGATGGGCGTAATCAGCATCCGGATTAAGCCAAGTAGAATGTACAGACGGAGAGCGTTCTTCCAGCGCACGAGCGAGCGGAAGCAGGCCCGGGCCGATCAGCAGGACGGAGGCGGCGTCCGGCTGCTGGGCGAGGAGCAGTAGAGCCAGGCGCTCTCCGCTGTCGCGGTTCGGTAGGCTTTCGATGATGGACGTTCCGGTCATGACGCTGAACTGATCCTGATAGGTTCCGAAGAGGTAGCGGTTGGCCGCCGTGGTGAAGGTGCCGATCCAGTGACCGCCCGGCAGAAGGTTTTCCCAAGCCCGCCGGTCTAGCGTATGCGTGAGGCGCGTATCCAGTCCGGTGAAAAGGGCATAGAGGCTAAGTAAAGCAAGGGCGGCGGGAATGATGCCGTGCCGGAGCATCCGAGCGGAGCGTGGGGGGATTATCATGCCCAGCCAGACCAACGCCGGGAGCAGAGCGAGTAACAGACTAATACGGATGGAGGTAAACGAGCAGTAGAGCAGCGCGGTGACGAGTGCACCTCCGGCAAAAGCCCCGACCGCCTCCCAGATGTAGATGTGCGAAGCCGTACGCCGTCCATCCGGCTGAATTTGTTCTGCAGCGCGGACGAGAAAGACGAATAACATCCCCGAAATCAAGGAGGCTGGTGCGTTGGCCAGGAGTACGCCGGGGAGGATGCTGAAGGCGGTGAAGCTGTCGAAAGCGGTTAGGCCAGCCATACGGCGTGAGGTATGAGCCAGATAAAATTGCAGGCCGCCTGCGGGCAGATAGCCTGTTAACAGGAGGGGCAGATAAGGTCCCGTTTGGTATGCGATCGGAACCGCCCGGGCCAGGCCCGCCCCGACGGCCCCCCAGAAAAGCCAGGAGAAAAAGAAAAGCGCCACGCTCCATTCATTGCCATCGAACACGGTGAAAAAAGAGCGGAACACGAGGGTCTGCAACACCATGGAAATCAGGCCCGAAGCAAAGGCCGCGAGCAGGACGTTCCGAAGCGAAACGCCGCCGGCAATCATATTTCCCGTGCTGGAACGTTCTTCTTTCATTCTTTGCATCATACTCGCGTCAAGCTGGTTGGCTGAGAATATTAGACCGTAAACGGCCTAACGCATTCGGACAAGTAGAATAAGATGCGTCAGTAAAAAATATTTGCCGAAGCGGTTAACTTTGTTTAATATGACGTGTAATTTGCTCAGTTCATTGCGCTCATTGTATCGGCATAAGTTTTTTTCTTTTTAAAAAGCAGTGTGCAGTACGAATGTTGACTACGATTCTATTTATTGCTGTAAAAACCTGCCTGAAGGGAGAGTAGACATCATGACGGAAGTGAGAAAGCCGGTTGAATCCGAAGAGGATGGATTGTGGGATGAAGAGGACGATGATGCGATGCGTGATCGTTATCTGACGTTTCGCGTGGGCAACGAGGTATACGGAATCGAGATTACCTATGTGACTGAGATCGTCGGCATGCAGAAAATCACCGAAGTGCCCGACATGCCTGATTTTGTTCGCGGGGTGATCAATCTGCGCGGTCAGGTGATTCCGGTGATTGATGTGCGTGCCCGCTTTCACATGGAAAATCGTTCCTATGATGATCGCACCTGTGTGGTCGTGGTGCAGCTCAATCAAACATCGATCGGCCTGGTGGTGGATACCGTCAATGAAGTGATGGATATCCCTGCAGATAGCGTAAGCCCCCCACCGAAGGTCGGGCAAAACGAGGGAGGACGTTACATCAAGGGAATGGGGAAGGTGCAGGATCAGGTAAAGATTTTGCTGGATGTGAGCAGATTGTTGTTTGACGAGGAGTTGGCCAACTTGAGTGGAGTCGCGGTTTAATACACAACGAAGGCGAAAGGGAAACGATGAAGATCAAAACAAAATTACTTGGCGGGTTTATCTGTGTGGCGGCAGTCGTGGTGCTGGTCGGTGGGATTGGAGTTTGGGGAACGAACAAGATGGACGACAGCTTAATGGGACTCGGAGAGGTTCGAATCCCCGGCGTGGCATCGCTGATGACTATCAAAGAATCGCAGGCCATGATTGTTGTACAGCAATTGTATCTCTACAGCGCGGTCGATTTTGCCCGTGAAGAGCAGAGAAAGCTGTGTTTCGACACCGTGGAAAAAGAACTGAAAGATATCCAGACCATGTGGGACGTCTACGCCCCGCTTCCAAAAATGAAAGAGGAAAGCCAAGTGTTGGCACAACTCGTGCCTATTTTCGAGCAATGGAAAAAGGCAGTGGCCAATTTTGTGGCGGTGGCCCGGAGCAAAGAAGCCTTTGTCAATAAGACGTATGCCGGGAAATCGTATGCCGAATGGAAGGATGATCCGGCGGTCATCGAACTGGATAGCAAGGTAGCGGAAGCGCTGGTTCCAACGAGAGAGTCCCGACGGGAATCGGCCGCATTGCTCGCGAAGCTGGTCGAAATAAACACTACTGCGGCCAATGAGTCGGCGGCAGAAGGCATGAAAATAGCGGATAGTCTTCGAATCATCAACGTAGTGGGGATGATCGGCGGCTTTGCGCTGGCACTGATTCTGGGTATTCCGCTGAGTGTATCGATCGCCAACGCCCTGAAAAAAATGGTGCAGGCGGCGGATGCCATCGCCCTGGGCGATTTAACGGTGAACGTTGAACACAAATCCAATGATGAGTTGGGAATGCTTTCCAAGTCATTCGGCAGCATGCTTAAATCCCTATCCGACAAGATGCACGCGGCCCAGGCCGTTTCGCGCGGTGATTTGTCCGTGAGTGTGCAGCAGGCCTCGGAACGTGATGAGCTGGGCAAGGCCCTTCAAAACGTGGTGTCGACGCTGAAAGACGTGATTCAACGCACGACAGTGACCTGCCAGGCGCAAAAAAGTGGGGATATGGATGCCCGCAATGATCTGAGTGGATTGAGTGGTGAATACGAAACCTTGGCGGCCGGAGTTAATGAAGCGCTGGACAGCATTGCACTGCCTATTGCAGAGGGTATCGCCATGCTGAATGAATATGCCGATGGCAACCTGAACAAGGAAATGCGCGAGTTGCCCGGCAAGCAGATGATGCTGACGAACGGGCTGCGGAGTGTGCGCAAGAATCTGCTCACTATCGTGGAGGATATTGGTGTTCTTTCCACCGACATGCTGTATGGCAAGCTGAACAATCGCGCGGATGCCGGACGTTTCAAGGGCCAGTATAAAGATATGATGGAAAATCTGAACGCATTGATTGGTGCCTTGGTGGGAGTCATTGACACCATCCCAACGCCCCTGTTCACCATCGATACGGAGATGAGTATCCGTTTTATCAACAGCGCGGCCGCCGGCGTAACGGGGCTTTCAGCGGAAAAATGCGTGGGCACCAAATGCTTCTCGCACTTCAAGACCTCGCAGTGCAACACAAGCAAGTGTGCGACGGGACGTTGTATGCGCGAAAATCAGTTGGTTTCCGAAGAAACCGATGCTCATCCGAACGGAATGAATCTCGATATCGAATATAAAGGCCTTCCGTTGCACGACAGCGCTGGCAAAGTGGTCGGCGGCCTCGAATTCATTACGGATATGACGGCTATTAAAAAAGCGCAACGCTTGACAGTCAAGAGAGCGGAATATCAGGCGGGCGAAGTGGCTAAACTGGGCGCTAATCTCGCGTTGCTGGCAGCGGGTGACTTTAATTTTGTTGCCGCCACCGATCAGGGGGATGCGGATACCGAAAACGAGAAAAAATCGTTTGAGAACATTAATGCGAACTTAGAGAATGCACGCAACAACCTGAATGATGCCCTGGAGCAGGTGATGGAAGCGGTGATGCAGGTGAATTCCGGTGCGGAGCAGATCAGCGATGCCTCGCAGTCGCTTTCGCAGGGCGCCACAGAGCAGGCGTCGTCGCTGGAGGAAATCACGAGTTCCGTCACGGAAATCGCGTCGCAAACCAAGACGAATGCGGAAAACGCCAGTCAGGCGAACAATCTGGCTGACACTGTGCGCAAGGCGTCGGAAAAGGGGTCGGCCCAAATGACGCAGATGGTGGAGTCTATGAGTTCCATCGATGCCTCCAGTCAGCAGATTGCCAAGATCATTAAGGTGATTGATGACATTGCCTTCCAGACGAACCTGCTGGCGTTGAATGCGGCGGTGGAGGCGGCACGTGCAGGACGTCACGGCAAAGGCTTTGCGGTGGTGGCGGATGAAGTGCGCAATCTGGCTGGGCGCAGTGCCAAGGCAGCGAAGGAAACAGCGGAGCTGATTGAATCCTCCGGCGCGAAGACGAGTGCGGGCATGCAGGTGGCGTCCTCGACGGCGGAATCCTTCAAAGATATTCTTTCGGGGATCGTGAAGACGAATGATCTGGTGGGTGAAATTGCAGCGGCTTCGAGCGAGCAGGCGCAGGGCGTTTCACAGATCAATATCGGCCTGAGCCAGGTGGATCAGGTGACGCAGCAGAATACGGCCAATGCGGAAGAAACGGCCTCGGCGGCGGAAGAATTGAGCAGTCAGGCGACGCATCTGCAGGGACTGGTGTCGAAGTTCAAACTGCGTGGCGGGAGTCGGCAGCAGGCAGCCTTGCCGCCGTCTGGCGCGTCAGCCAAGCGGGCACGCGGATTGCCTGCGAAGCCCCGTAACGAGGCACAGAAAAGCGGCTGGGGCGCAGCCTCCGCAAAGCCTTCGGCGGATGAGGGAATCATCAACCTAGACGATAGCGAATTCGGCAAGTACTGAGCAATCCGTCGGGCTTTGGGTGTCGTTTTGCTCGATCGATGTGCTCTAAAATGATGGGTGTGACCCGCTCTCGGGTGAGATGACGGATTGCTTAATGCAAACATCCGTTTGCCGGGGAGTAGCTCTCACACAAAGACGCGGAGGCACGAAGAAGAGGGATGCTCTCGGGGAGGGCCCGTGTCCCCACGGGCCAAGCGGAGAGTGAGCGCGTTTCGGGAGGGCGAGCAGCTGCCATGACGTAGCCTTGTGCGAAGTCTGGTCCTCGCGAGCCGTGCGGAGAGTAAATGCACAAGAAGAGCGCGGAGAGCAGGAGAAATAAGGAATGAGCTGGAGAAAAGTAGAAGGCCGCTGAGGACAGCAGCCCTCCCCGAATTCGCGTCCATTTGCGGGTTCCCCCCAAAATGTTCATCCCGTCAAAATTCTCTCTGTATTTCTCCTCTCTCCTCGCGCCGCATGGAAAGAACCGCCACCGACAGGACCGAATGCAAACGCCAAAGAGGTTATGCAAAAGCAATCCGTCAGGATGTCCTGGAGCACATCGCAACGATCAGAGTTGATCTGCGCGATCGGGTTTTAAACACCTGAAGTCCGACGGATTGCTAGGTCGGGAGGGGAAGGATGATTCGGAAGGTGGTGCCTTTCTCTGGAACACTTTCAATTTCGATGGTTCCCTGATACTCTTTGACAATGCCGTGCAGAATCGATAGGCCGAGGCCGGTGCCTTCGTTCATGGGCTTGGTGGTGAAGAAGGGGTCCATACAGCGTTGCTTTACCTCATCGGTCATGCCGATGCCGTTGTCCGCGACTTCCAGGACGATGGCATTTCGAGCGGCCACGGCGCACAGGGTTAATTGAATGGCCTTTTGAAAGCTGTGGTCCGTTCGGGCTCTGGCCTCAACGGCATACCGTGCGTTGGAGAGCAGGTTGACGATTATTTGCTGGATTTTATGTGGTTGAACCAGAATGGGCGGGAGGTGTTCTTCAATGGTGGTCCGTAAAAAGATTTCGTGTTCGCGGAATTGGGCGTTAAACAGCGAAATGGCCTCTCGGGCGGGGCGCTCGACACATATACGATCCGTCACGGGGCCGTCATCCTGACGTGCGAAGTTGCGCACGTGTTGGATGATCGTGGCGGCACGGTCCACACTGTTTACGATCTTTTCCACCAGCATATTGACGTGAGCGGGATCCATCTGATTGTTTCGGAGGTCTTCTCGTATGATGCCGGTGGATGTTTTAATGATTTGCAGAGGCTGGCCCACTTCGTGGGCAATGGCGGTGGCCATCTCGCCCAGGGAGGCCAGGCGCCCGGCATGAGCCAGTTGCGCCTGTTTTTTGGCTAGGTCATCCGAGCGCTCGCGCACCCGGGCTTCCAGTTCTTCATTCATCGCGCGGAGGCGCTCGTCGTTCTTTCGGTGGCGATGAAAATAGTGCAGGATGAATAACGTCAACAGGAGCCAGCCTGCCAGAAGGAGGCCTTCCACGAGGCGGATGGGCCAGATGAAGGGAAGTTCGGATGGCCAGCCCTCCTGCGGCATGCCGGCAAGCAGCCAGGTCCCCGAGGGCAGGGAGATCCCCAGTTGGACGGATGAGGTGTTGAAGAGGGACGGATCACCGAAGAATACCGCGCCTTCCGCGCCCGTGCCATCTACGCCGCGCAGGGCCAGACGGAGGTTGTTGCTTTGCGACAATCCGGCTGAATCGAAGAACCGCTCCAAATCGATGACGACGGAGACTTGCCCCCAGTAGCTGGTGGCTTGTTCGGATCGCTGGTTCATTCCGATCGAAATAGGAAGTCTTCCGATCAGCGCCTGCCCTCCCTGGACCAGCTCAAGTGGACCGGCGAGTACGGGTTCCAGTGTTTCGCGGACTCGGACGACGGTGTTGCTTTGTTCCGGCACGGTTAACAGGTCCACACCAACGGCCCTTTCGCTGGAAAGATAGGGATAAACCAGGCGGATGACGGTGCCCTCCACCAGGGCAATGTTACGGACATCCGTGTGATAGGAGAGAAGCGCTTCAGTGACGGTTTCGAAGCTTTCGCGGGAGATATCCCCGTGCAGACCGATGTGCGCCATGAGCCCGCGCATGGGAAGCAGGTTTTCGTTCAGGGCATTTTCAATGTGGGCCCTGGCGGAACTGAGTTGGTGCAGGACGTTGATGCGTTGTTCCTGTTCGTAGCGGGCCTTGTGGACTTGGAGATACTGGGAGGTGAAAAAAAGAATCAGCGACATGGGTGCGACCATGAAGAGGGAAAAAAACAATCCAGAATATACGGTTTTCAATCTGCGCATAGGTGCCATTCGTTGCCGCCTTGTCTTTCACCAGTAAAGAGAGTTGGGACGTACTTGGCAACCCAAAATTCCGTCCGTGAGCGGGTTGCGCTTTACGCGGGAAGGCCGACCCAGTACATTGGCGGCATGAATTCAACGCAATCCAGATGCTGCATTCTGCTGGAAAGTTATTATCCGGTGGTGGGGGGGATGGAAGCCCAGGGGCGGACACTGGCGCTTGCACTGAAGCGCGAGGGCGCGTCGCCTTTCGTGATCACGCGCCGGACATCGCCGGATTTAAAGCGCACCGATGAGGTGGATGGCATTCCGGTGTTTCGCTGCGGACCGTCCGGGCGCAGTTCCCGCAACCGCTGGTTTTTTATGCTGACGTGCATTCCGGCGCTGGTTCGGCAGCGCTGGCGTTATGATGTGTTGCTGGTCTCCGGTTTTCGCGTATTGGGCATTTCTGCGTTGCTGATCGGCAAGCTGCTTGGAAAAAAGACGATTCTGAAGGCCGAGTGTATGGGCGAGATGGATGGGGCTTTTTTCTTTGGCGGGCTGGATCGGGCGGGCTTGGGTAGGCGTTCGGTTGGGATGCGCCTATTTCTGGCGGCTAGAAACCGATGGCTGAAAAAAGCCGCTGCCTTCGTAAGTATGTATTCAGAAATGACGGAGGAATTTCTTTCCTGCGGTGTTACGAAGGAGCGGATTCGGTGTATTCCCAATGCGGTGGATACGGACCGATTTGCGCCGGTGGATGCTGCGAAGCGGGAGCGGTTGTGCGGAGAGCTGGGAGTGCCTGTGGAGAGGCGTTATATGGTGTATACGGGGCGATTGGTCTCGTATAAAGGCGTGATGCGCCTTCTACGGGTGTGGGACGGCCTGCGGCGAGAGTATCCCGAGGTGACGCTGCTGCTGATTGGTGAGGGGGGCGTGGATGTGTTCAACTGCGAGGAGGAGGCTCGGCGCTTTGTGGCTGAACGAGAGATGGAAGAACAGGTGTTTTTCACCGGTGCCGTCCGCTGTGTGGATGCCTGGCTGAAGGTGTGTGATCTATTTATTCTGCCGACGGAAAACGACGCCTTTCCCATTTGCATTCTCGAGGCCATGTCCGCCTCGTTGGCCATCATTACCACGCCGACGGGCGCGCTGAAGGATGTGATTCAGAATGACGTCACGGGACGAATCATCCCAGCAGGGCAGGATGAGGCCCTGCGCGATGCGATGGCGGCTCTCTTGGACGATGAGTCCCTTCGGCGGCGTCTCGGGGAGGCGGCCCGTGCCGTCGTGTTGGAAAAGTACACGCCCGAAGCGGTGGCGGCTCAGTATCTGGATATGTTCAGTGACGGTGCTGAAATAGGTTCGCATTGCGACTCATCAGGTAGGGCGAATGCCTCCGGTTGAGCCGTGCGCAGAGTGCGCATGGAGAGGGAAAGCGAGCAGAGAAAAAAACAAGGAATGGGTTCGTAAAAATAAAAGGACGTTGGGGACCATTCTATGCTGAAGCTACGAAGGGCAAGCAACGTCCCTCCCGGGGGGAAGAGCTTAGGGCACGTCCATGAAAATGGCGGAGGTGAGCCCGGGCAGATTTAGGGGGACGGTGCGAGGGCCCTGGACGTCCACGGCTTTTTTGAGTCCTTCCAAATTGATTTCCTTGCCGTTGCAGATCATGCGCCAGTGACCCGCGGGGAACGGAACGGGTATGGCGGCCGGATCATAGGAGGCGTTTAGCAAGACGATGAAGCGTCTTCCGGGCATGCTGCCGTCGCCATTGATAATATATCCCAGTGCAGCCTTCTCGGTCGGTTCAATCCATTGGTAGTAGTTGTCGGGCGGGCGCTCGGTAAGGCGCAGCGAAGCGCCTTCCGGACTATTGTGTAGGCGAATCAGACCTTGGTAATAATCCATGGCCTGCGCGGCGAGCGGGCGTTTGCGCAGTTCCCAGTCCACGGCATTGATTCGGTCGCCCATGTTGTAGGTGTTTTTCAGGCCTTCTTTGTGGCGGATGAATTCCTGGCCTTCAGCGATCATAGGGATTCCGAGGGAAGTAAACAGAATGGTGGCACCGATGCGGTTGGCGGCGGCATCCTCCTGAGAGAGTAGCTTGCCGTTTCGATCGGGGTGGCTGCACAGTTCGTCGGCCAGGGTCATGTCGTCGTGGCTTTCCAGATAATTGATGGATTGCAGCGGGTTCGCGGCCCAGGAATTCATGGAGCCGAAGATGCAGTTTTTTAGCCATTCGCGGTTGTGCCTGCCCTTGATGAAGTCCTTGGCGGCATAGCGAAATTCGTTGTTCCAGGCAGACCACTCGGTGCCGGTCAGCTCGTTCTTGTTTTCGCCGCGCAGGCTCCACGGTTCGGAGATCAGCAGGACGTTTGGATTGATGGCGCGCGCGGCTTCTTCGATGGCGTCCATGGTATCCATATCAATCAGCTCCGCTAGGTCGAGGCGGAAACCATCCACATGAAATTCTTTCATCCAGTAGACGATGTTGTCTACGATCAGCCGCCGCATCATGGGGGCTTCACTGCGGACATCGTTGCCGCATCCGCTGTAGTTGCTAAAGGTGTAGTCATCGTTGAGGCGAAAGAAGTACTTGCGGTCAATCATGGAAAAGATATTGGGCCAGCCTACATGGTTGTAGACCACATCCATGACGACGCCGAATCCGCGCCGGTGCAGTTCGTTGACCAGAGCCTTGAATTCGTAGTATTGAGAGCCCTTGAGTGGGTGATGTGCGTAGCTGGCTTCGGGTGCGAAATAGAACACGGTGGAATATCCCCAGTTGTGGCCACCGGTATCGTTGTTGAATTCGTTCAATGGCATAAATTCGATGGTGTTGAATCCCATGTTGCGCAGGTGATGAAGTCCGGTGTCGGTTTCTTCGGAGGCAATGAGACCGTCATATTTTCCGCGCTTGGCGTTGGGTACGTCGGAGGAGGGGTGGAAGGTGAGGTGCCGTACATGCGTTTCATAGATGACGGCATCTTGGCGGGGTATGGTTTGGTATTCCTGATCCGTCCAGCCGGAAAACCACTCGTTGGTTTCGTCGGGATCGATCACGATGGCGTTGTTTTCGGCGTGGGCGGCGGCGCGTGCGTAGGGATCGCCGATCTGTTCCGAGAAGGAAAAT
>CAZBEO010000098.1:0-12249 GCA_964490935.1 uncultured Verrucomicrobiota bacterium | reverse complement strand
TCCCCACGCCGGAGTGACTCCCCACGCCCAAGGCGTCGGAGCCCGACGCCCTCCAGGTGCGGGAAACAAAAAAAAAGGCCCCTGCCTTTTAGCAGGGGCCCCAAGAGATGTTGTTGTTTATTTTAAAATTACTTCGTGATGCGGCGGCGAGCCAAGAACAGCGCCGTCAAACCAATGCCCATAAAGCCCAACGTCGCAGGCTCGGGTACAGCGGCCCACGTCCCAATCGGTGCCGTGGTCGCATAATCACCCACCAAGACCCCATCCAAATCAACCCATGTCCATCCTGTAAGGTTTACGCCTGAATTGCCCAGTGCTGGACCGGCATAGTCAAACGTGGAATGCTGCGTATTATTGGCACTGGTACGCATCATGGCCCCATCGGTAAATTCCCAGTTATAGCCGGTGCCGTCTACTAAACTTACGCCAAAGACATCAAAAGGAACCTCGCTACCCATCAGCCCTGCAGCCAAAAGATAGGCGTCATCACCATTTGAGCTAGCCTGTGACGCAGTAATGTATGTTTTACCAACTCCATAAGCCGACTCGAACGTGGCTTGATTGTCGTTTTCCATCAGATAGGCATAAGCACCAGCACCGATTGTTCCCGCCAGGGTGCTATAGGATGGAGCCGCACCATTCGCGCTCTGACCAAGCTTTATGTTGGAGGTGCCGAGGTCAACACTACTTAATCCGGTATTGTAGATCTCAACAAAACGCGGCATGGAACTCAGGTCGCCATCTTCAACCATGGTAATAAGAAGATCGCCATACGAACACGTTGCCACCGAAAGAGCTGCCAAACAAACCAACATTTTCTTCATAACACATCTCCTATCTGACTAATTGTTACTATCCTAGTCCCAGCGCTTCAACAAAACAACACACGTCTGTCGAAACGCTGTACACATTGCCGGAGCGCACTTCGCTTGACAAGCGCAAAAATCATTTTTTTTCACTGGCCCCGATCCGCAAAAAGACTTGCCACAACAGGCACGATCTTCTTACATTCACATCTATTATGAAAACCACTTGGCTCTCCAATGCGTTCATCTACCAAATCAATCTGCGCTCGCTCTGTGCCCGGGAACCGCGCAATGCCATCGAGGCCCTCAAGGAAACCGGCATGGATTCCACTCCCCTGGATTATCTGTGCGATAATCTCGACGTGTTGAAATCGCTGGGCATCACCGTGCTCCACCTGATGCCCCCCTTCGAAATGGGCCTGCTCCATCGCAAAGGCATTGGTTCCCCGTATGCCGCCCGGAATTATACCGCAGTGGATGCCGAATATGGAACCATCGAACAACTCAAAGCCCTCATTCAAAAAGCCCACCGACTCGACCTCAAGGTCATCATCGGCATGGTCCCCAACCACACCAGCCGGGACCACGTCTGGATTGAATCGAATCCTGAGTACTACGTACACAACGATCAGGGTGAAATTATCTACGATCTCGACTGGTCCGACACCGCCAAACTCGACTACACCAATCCCGGTCTCCGCGTCGCTATGTGCGACGTGTACGATTTCTGGCTCAGCCTACCCGGACCTGACGGTCTCCCCGACGGCGTCGACGGCTTTCGCATCGACATGGCCCACTTCATCAACGACCGTACCTTCTGGGATGACACCATCTCCCACCTCCGCGAAAAACACGCCGACAAAGAACTTCTCTTCCTAGCCGAATGCTACGGAATTGACAACAGCATGGACCTCTTTCAGTGTGGATTTAACGCCTCCTATGACGACGCCTTCTATAAAATCCTCGAACACTACTACGGCACCGACCCCGAGGGCCAGAGCATTGCCTTCTCGCCCGACTTTCATCCCGAAAACACCACGCAATCCCCCTACTGGAGCGTATTTGAAAAAGGCGGACTCTCCGCCGCCGTCCGGCAACTCCTCACCGAGTATGAAACCCTTCTGCCGACCGTCCCGCATCCCGTATTCATGGCCCGCTATGCCGATAATCACGACGAAGGGCGCGGCATCTACCGCTTCGGGCTTCCCGCTGTCCAGGCCATGACTCAACTGCTCTTCGCCACCAATCACTGCATCCCTTTCATGCTCACCGGACAGGAATTCGGTGCCGCCAACCGCCCCTCCATTCACAATCGGTTCGGCCTGTGCGACAAGGGCCGCCAAGTCGTTTATGGCACGAACATCGTCCGACAGGAAGGCATTGAATTTGAAGGCAACTCCTTTGTGCGCACCTATGCCGCCCGACAAGAACTCCTGCAATTCTACCGCGATCTGATTGCCTGGCGCAAAGAGCACACCGCCCTGCAAATCGGAACCTTTCACTGGTTGGAAGTCGACGAAGAAGGCCCGGCACCGGGGCACACCCTGCTTGCCTTCGAGCGTCGCGATGAAAAGGAGACCATCCGCTGCATCGTCAACCTGGGGCACACCCCAAAACGCTTCCGAAACACCGCCCTCTTCACGGGCGAGCCCCACCTCGGCACCATCCCTCCCTTCGCCTTCTTCCCCGAATCGGGGTCAGCCCTTAAATAGTAAATAAGGAAACAGGTAGACGATTTTTTTCCACTCATTGGTGCCGCCGACAAAAGTCCGAAGACGGCTCGCGGGGACGCTCGCCCTCCCGAAATGCGCTCACCCTCCGCATGGCCCGTGGGGACACGGGCCCTCCCGAGAGGGAAGAAATGGCTGCCGGCGGGGCGAATCCGTCACGGATATCCGTCTTGGTGTATTGCGAAACCATTCGGTGAATCGATGTCTGCGGCTCAGCCGGAGGCATTCGCTCTACCCGGGACTCATTTACCCAATATCATGTCACGCAGTAGTACCAGCGCCTTATGCGCGGAGATCATTTTGATTTGCGGTCGTTCGCGCCCAAAGATATAGCGTTGCACACGCACTTCGTCCGCTTTGGCTGCCGCCACAAACACCAGCCCCACCGGCTTCTGTTCCGTACCGCCTCCGGGCCCCGCAATCCCGGTGATGCCTATGCCGTAGGTGGCATTGAAACGACGGCGTACATTTTCCGCCATGCGTCCGGCTACCTCCGCGCTGACCGCACCGTACTGCTCGATCAGATCGCGCTCCACATTCAACAGGTTTAACTTCACCTCGTTGGCATAGGCAATCATACCGCCCAAATAATAGCCAGAGCTGCCGGGCACTCCGGTAATCCTGTCGCCTAACAGGCCGCCCGTGCAGGATTCCGCCGTTGCGAGCGTAGCCCCCTGCGCCTGCAACAGGCCGCCCACCACCTCTTCGAGTGTCATGCGGCCCTCGGCATAAATCTGACGCCCGAGTGCCGACCGAACCTGTTGAGCAGCCTCCTCCACCCGGGCGCCATCCAACCCGTTTAGCCGCACTTCGACCCCCTGTTCCGAGAGGCAATAGCCGAAGGATACCCCATCGCCAGGCACGTCAACCGCCGCCAGCGCTTCCACAATTTCCCCTTCGGCCATGCTTACCTGAAAGAGACGCTCGTGATTGATCGGCACATCGCCTTGAAGCGAGGCCAAGCGGGACATGACTCCATTTTCCAGCAGATGGTTGAATTCGTTTGGCGGCCCTGGCAGCAGGACATAGCAAATGCCGTCCTGCAAAATCAGCTCCCCTGGCACGGCACCCACGGCATTGGGAATCACCTCCGCCTGCGAAAGCACCAACGCCTGACGTTTTCGACCTTCGGTAAAGGCGCGCCCCGACCGTTCGCAAAACTGCCGTATGCGTTCAATCGCCGCGTCATTGTGGACCAATTCGCCGCCGAGCAGGCCCAACATCACATCGCGCGTCAGATCATCACAGGTCGGGCCCAATCCCCCGCTGACAAACACGAGGTCCACGCGTCTAGATGCTTCGAGAACAGCGGCATGAATGGCCTCCGAATCGTCCGGCACGGTGGTATCGCGCAACAGGGGTATACCAAGCGAGCGCAGATGACGTGCCAGCGTTAGAGCATGGGTACTTACGGTCTTTCCATCGAGCAGCTCCGACCCGGTGGATATCAATTCAGCAGCGCGCATAGAGACCTCCAAGGTCAAGAAAATGACCCATCGCGCAACGGATCGTTACAACCGACCCACGGAATGGTAAATGAAGCCCGCCTCACGCAGTACCTCCGGATCAAACACATTGCGTCCATCAATCATCACCGGACTCTTCATGGCCTTTTTCACGGCCTGAATATCCAGCGCCTTGATCTCCGGCCATTCCGTCAGCACCAAGACCAGATCGGCATCCTGCACACAGTCCATCAGATCGTCACAGTACGTGTGCTGCGGAAATTCTTTTTTAAAATGCGGCGCTGCAATCGGATCCCAGAGCCTGAGGGTCGTGCCGTGCTCGGCCAGCTCATTCACAAAGTAGAGTGCGGGTGCCTCGCGATAGTCATCCGTTCCCGGTTTGAAGGCAATGCCCAGAATCGCGATGGTCTTGTTTTCGACCACCCAAAGCTCTTTTTTGATTTTTGAAAACACATGTTCGCGCTGCTCCCGGTTCACCTGCTGCACGTCTTTCAACAGGTTAAAGCTGTAGCCCAGGCGCTCGGAGATATGCACAAAGGCATCCACATCCTTCGGGAAACACGAGCCGCCGTAGCCCACGCCCGCCTTCAGGAATTCCGGCCCGATCCGTGGGTCCAACCCCATACCCTCGGCCACCTTCTCCACGTTTGCACCGGTCAATTCGCAAATCCGACTGACGGCATTGATGTAGGAAATCTTCATCGCCAAAAACGAATTCGAGGCATGCTTGGTCAACTCCGCGCTCGCAATATCCATTTCCAGCAGACGGCTCCCGCTCCGTTCCATGATGGGCTTATACACCTCCTGCAGCAACGCCGAGGCCCGCTTGGACTCCACGCCCACCACCACGCGCGAGGGACTCAGCGCATCCGGAATCGCACGGCCCTCCCGCAGAAATTCCGGATTGGAGGCCACGTCAAAATCAATATCCGTGCGCAGATACTTCGTCATCGTCCTTTTCAACTGCTCGCTGGTGTTCACCGGAACGGTGCTCTTTTCCACGAGCAGGCGGTACGACGTCATGTGCTCGGCCACTTCACGCCCCACTTGTTCCACATAGGAAAGATTCGCTTCGCCGCTGCGCCCCGGAGGCGTTCCAACCGCCACGAAAATGACCTCGGCAAATTCCGTGCCCTCCTTGATGCAGCTCGTGAAGCGCAGGCGGCCTTCCGCCATGTTTTTGCGCACCATGGGTTCCAGGCCGTCTTCATAAATCGGCATCTCCAGCCGGTTCAGCATGGCCACTTTCTGCTCATTGTTATCCACACAGAGCACCTCGTGCCCCACTTCCGAGAAGCAGGCACCCGTGACCAACCCGACATAACCTGTACCAACCACCGTAATCTTCATACCTGTAACCCCTTTGCAGTTCCTTATTAAATGAACGGGCAACATAGGCCAAATAAACCACCAAAGTCAATTTAGGAATAGAGCTTTACATCTAAAAAGCCCTCAATTACATATAAACGGAACGCCCCCATAGAAGGGGAGCAACCAGTGGGGATTCATGAAGATACTGATAGCCGAAGACAACCTTTTTTCACGAAGAATGCTGCGTACCATACTGCAGAATGAAGGCTATACCGTCGTCGAAGCCGCCGACGGCCATCAGGCGTGGGACGAACTACAGAACCCCGAACCCCCGCGACTCGTCATTCTCGACTGGATGATGCCCGGACTCAACGGCCTCGAACTCTGCCAGCGTATCGCGGAAAACGACCGGGATAACCCCGTGCCCGCCTACCTCATCATGCTCACCTCACGAACCGACATGGAAGACGTCGTCCAAGCCCTTCAGAACGGCGCGCACGACTACATCACCAAGCCCTTCGACAACGAAGAACTTAAAGCCCGCGTAGCCATCGGACGCCGCATCGTTGAACTCCAACTCGCCCTGGACGAACGCCTCCAGGCCTCCTCCGTGCCTGCTCAGCACGCCCCCCTACTGCCCATCTGTTCCGTCTGTAAAAAAATACGCGACAAAGGTGCCTGGCTCGACGTGGAAGACTACATGAAAAAACACTTCGGCGTCAGCTTCAGCCACAGCCTATGCCCCACCTGCCTCGAAACCCACTACGACAAGTATAACGGGTAAAAAACGAGCACGAAGCCAGCCCCCCGCCGTTGAACAGACGGTCAACCCCCAGACGCTTACAAAAAAACGCGAGGTGCGATATGATGTGTTGGGTCGTGTCACGCTGAAAGGCGCATGAGCCATGCGCCGTCCAAGAGTGGAAATAGCCGTGTTGGTAGCGTGGTGCTCTCCGAGCGCCACGGGTTCTTTGGCAGTGATACCCCGACCTCCGTCCGCTCGGCGAGCAGACGGCTACGCAAGAACAATGTGTAGGAGGTGGGGTCATTCCCCGGACGCTTACTCATGAGCTATAACCCCTTCATTCTATAGCCCGCTATAATGCGCTTATTTGGGCTATATAAACGCTGTTTATTGCTCAAATCGTGCACAATATAAAGAGAAATCCGATGGATATTGAAAAGAAGATTTTCCAACGAATGAAGAGAGCAACGAAAGGAAGACGTGAGGAAAAAGGGTCAACCCGCCATAAAAGCGATAAAAGCCTAAAACCAGGCTTTTTCGAGCATTTCAAAGGGAAGAATCAGGAAGAAAAAATTGGCTCCGGCGACAGGGCTCGAACCTGTAACATCCTGGTTAACAGCCAAGCGCTCTACCATTGAGCTACGCCGGAACCTTGGGTAAGAAAACAGTGCCGTAACATAGAGAAGAATACCTATAAGTCAAGCGGGATTTTTTTGGAGAAACACGTTGGGCACATCTGTTGTTAGACTCGAATTCCTTTGATCGAGCGAATAGGGAATGATCACAACGGGTCCTCTGTTTTCTACCGCTTGTTTTGACAGGGAGTCGGAACTTGTGCAAAATAACACATCTAATGACGCCTTTTGACTCCATTTTAGACGAATGCCTGCTGCTGGACTTGGAAACCACACCCGCCGGAAAGGTATTGAAGGCGGGAATGGTTTTGAAGGAGCAATCTCAATTTTTGAAGGGCCGTATCCGCTTGGAGGAGCTGGGCCGTGCGTTGGACACGTTCTCGCACGGGGCGAAGTTTTTGCTGGGGCACAATATCATCGACCATGACATGCGCATCCTGAAAGAATGCCTACCCACTTCAGCAGTGCATGGCCTGCCGATTATCGACACGCTATATCTTTCGCCGCTCACCTTTCCAAAAAACCCGTATCATCATCTGGTCAAGGACTACCGTCTATTGTGTACAGCCCTAAATGATCCGGTTTCGGATGCACGCAACGCCGGTCTTCTTTTTCAGGACGAACTGGGGGTGCTGAGTGAGCTGCGGGTGAATGACTCGGAATTGCTGCGCTTTTATGCGTGGTCTTTCGAGCGGCTGATGGGTGCGTTGTTTGAGGCGCTGGACGTGGTCCCCTTTGCAGAAGAGGAGGCGGCAGCATTTTTTGAACAACGGGCCGGAGCGAATGGCTGCCGCACGGGGGCCCGTTTTCAGGCGTTGGATTTGCCGATTTTGCAGCACCATGAAGCGGCAGCATACGCCCTGGCTTGGATGAGTGTGGCAGGTACCGGCTCGATATGCCCGCATTGGGTACGCCATCGCTTTCCAGAGGTATCGGCAATCATTCAGCGATTACGCAATCGGGTATGCGGGGATGCCGGATGCGCCTATTGCGTGGAACAGCACAACCCCCAACGACAACTGAAGCGCTTCTTCGGATTTGACGCCTTTCGAAATGATCCACCTGCGCCGGAGGGCGGCAGCCTTCAGGAAGCCATTGTGCGCTGCGGAATGAATGAGGAGCCCTTGCTGGCCATCCTGCCGACAGGCGGTGGAAAGTCCCTCTGTTTCCAGTTGCCGGCGCTGGTGCGTAATTTGCGGGCAGGGGTTTTGACGGTTGTGATTTCTCCTTTGCAGGCCCTGATGAAAGATCAGGTGGAAAATATGAACCGCCTCACGGAGTCCTCGTTTGCGGCGGCGCTCTATGGGATGCTGACTCCGCCGGAACGCGGCGATGTGCTGGAGCGGGTGCGTATGGGCGATGTGGCCTTGTTGTATGTTTCGCCCGAACAGGTGCGCAACAACTCATTCCGAAACATCGTGAAGCAAAGGGAAATCGGTTGCTGGATTTTTGACGAAGCGCATTGTCTTTCGCGCTGGGGACACTCCTTTCGTCCGGATTATTTGTATGTTTCGCGCTTCATCCGGGAACTGGCAAAACAGCAGGGGGTGCCCTGCCCCCCCGTGGCGTGTTTTACAGCGACTGCCAAACAGGATGTGGTGGAGGAAATCCGCGCCCATTTCCGTCAACAGTTGAATCAAGAACTGGTGTTGTTTGATGGTGGTGCGGAACGACCCAATCTCTGTTTCGAAGTGCAGATGATCCATTCGGCGGAAAAACGAGAGCGAGTAAAACAGTTGCTGCGCGAGCGACTTCCCACGCCGGAGTCCGGGGCGGCGGTGATCTATTGCGCCACACGGCGAGGAACAACGGAATTGGCGCAGGCTCTGCAGCGCGAAGGTCTATCAATCGAGGCCTTTCATGCCGGATTGGCCGCGCCGGAAAAGCGACGCATTCAGGAGGCTTTTCTGGCGGGCGGCATTCAGCATATCTGCGCGACCAACGCCTTCGGCATGGGCATCGACAAGGAGAACGTACGGCTCGTGATTCATGCGGACATCCCCGGCTCGCTGGAAAACTATTTACAGGAAGCCGGACGAGCCGGGCGGGATCGCCAGACGGCGCAGTGCGTATTGCTGTATGACCACCAGGACATTGAAACTCAATTTTCGCTGAGCGCGTTTTCCCGTTTGACCCGGCATGACATTGCGCAAATTTTGCGGGGCTTGCGCCGGGCCAAACAGAATGAGAATCAGGAGATCATCATTACCGCCGGGGAAATTCTACGCGATGAGGAAGTGGAAACAGGGTTTGATACCAGCGATGCCATGGCTGCGACCAAGGTCGGCACGGCGATTTCCATGTTGGAGCGGGGGCAGTTTGTGCGCCGCGATGAAAACAGGACCACGGTGCTCCAAGTTCAGCCGCTGGTCCGCTCCATGGAAGAAGCCCGGAACAAAGTGGAACCTCTTCCTCTCTCGCAACAGGTAAAAAAGCAGTGGCTGGATATTTTTTCCCTGCTCTTCAACAGCCCGCCGGACAAGGGGGTAAGCGCGGAGGACCTCGCGGAACTGCCCTCCATGGCCGTGCGTGAGGAGCGGACGCAAGGCACCGCACTGCGGCATGATACCCTGCCGGTGATGCGGATTTTGAACGACATGGTCGAGGCGGGCCTGATCGAAAAAGAGACGCTGCTGAGCGCTTATGTGAAAGTGCGGCACAAAGAGACTTCCGAAGGCATACTGGAGCATGCGGTGGTGCTGGAAAAGGCCATGATTGCAATCATGCAGGAAGAGTCGCCGGATGCGGAGGGTTGGCTGCTCCTGAATCTGCGCCGAATCAATCAGCGTTTGCTCGATGAAGGATTTTCTTCGCTCCCCGAATCGGTCCGTAACCTGCTGCAAAGTCTCGCGCAGGATGGGCAGGGTTTGGCTGGCGCGCGCGGAAGCATAGATTTAAAATACCGCGACAAAGAGCACTATCGCGTGAAGCTGCAACGGACCTGGGAACAGCTCAGCGAAATTGCTGAAAAACGCCGGGCATTGGCCGGACTTATCCTGCAAACAATCATCGGAAAAACCGATTCGACGGCACGCGGCGAACTGCTAGTGAAATTCAGCGAGAAAGAACTACGCGAGGCGATCAGTCGTGATTTATTTCTTGGCTCGCAGATTCGTGATATGGGGGCGGCGATTGAACGAGGGCTGCTCTATCTGCACGAGCAGAAAGCCATCATCCTGCAACAGGGCCTAGCGGTGTTTCGTCAGGCGATGACGATTACCATCCTACCCGAAGCAAAAGGACGCCGTTTCACTGCCGGAGATTATTCGTCGCTGAAGGAACATTACAAGGAACGTACCTTTCAAATTCATGTGATGAATAAATATGCGAGCCTCGGACTCGATAAAATCACCTCGGCGCTGGCGCTGGTGGCAGGCTATTTCACCATGAGCAAGTCCGAGTTTGTGAAGACCTTTTTTCCGAACGAGGAAACGATGTTGGAGCATGCGACGGGTGCGGAGTCGTATCAACAGATTGTGGATCAGTTGAATCATCCGGTGCAGATTGCCATTGTCGCAGCCGGGATGAACCGGAATAGGTTGGTGTTGGCTGGGCCGGGTTCAGGGAAAACGCGCGTGATTGCTCATCGCTGTGCCTACCTACTGCGGGTGGAGCGGGTGCGTGCCCGGGAAATTCTGGTGGTTTGTTTTAATCGGGCGGCGGCGGTCAGCTTGCGTAAACGTATTCGTGATTTGGCAGGCCGCGATGCCCTGGGTGTGACCATACAGACGTACCACGGCCTCGCCATGCGGCTGGTCGGCGCTTCTTTTTCTGGACGCATCGAAGGGCGCGACGAGGAGCAGGACCTCGACAGCCTGATCCCAAAAGCAACCGCTATGCTTCGCGGAGAGTGTGATGTCCCCGGTCTCGAACCCGATGAAATGCGTGAGCGCCTGCTAGCGGGCTATCGGCATATCCTGATTGATGAATACCAGGACATTGACCAGCCGCAGTACGACATGATTTCAGCCCTGGCAGGACGGACCCTGGAGGCGGATCAGGCGGAGGCCCGCCTCTCCATTCTGGCGGTGGGAGATGATGATCAGAATGTCTACACCTTCCGCGGTGCCAACATCCTTTTTATCCGTGAGTTTGAGCGGGACTATCAGGCGCAAACACACTTCCTCGTGGAAAATTACCGTTCGACCGCCCACATTATTCACGCAGCCAACCAGTTGATTGCACACAATCGGGATCGAATGAAAAGCGGGCATTCGATTCAGATCAATGCGGCACGCCGTGATGACCCCCCCGGTCTACCTGTGCAGATTCTGCAATGCCGGGATATGCTTCATCAGGCCAGGGCCGTTCTTCAACAGGTATTGGATCACAGGGCGAGCGGAAGCATGGGCGTCTTTGCACGGACGAAAGAAGAGCTGCACCCCATCCGGGCAGCTCTGGCGGCACGGAATATCCCGGCGGTGGATGCCGCAGCGAAAATGGAAATCCCGATTCACCGCACGCGCGAAGCCCTAGCCTTAATTCGCCTCCTCCAGGCCATGCTGCAGCAAACCATTCGGGCGAAGCAGGTGCAGGAAATCTTTCATACCGCCGACTGGTATGCAGAAAATAATCCGTGGTGCCATATCCTGGATGGGGTCCTGCAGGAGTGGCTCGAAGAAAGCGGCAACCATCAGCACCTGCCGCAAGAAGTCATCGAGTATTTCTATGAAGCCCTGCATGAACGAAAACGAGAACCCTCGATGGACGGCGCGGTTTGTTTATCGACGGTGCATGCAGCCAAAGGGCTCGAGTTTGATCACGTCATCCTGCTGGGCAACTGGAAACAGCAGACTGACGCGACACGCTGTGAGGAGGAGCGGCGCCTGTATTACGTCGGCATGACGCGCGCACGAACGACGTTGACGCTTTGCGAATGGGCGAACGGCGCAAATCCCTTCACATCAAAACTGCGCGGGGACTGGGTCCAACGGGTCACGGCCCCGCCATACACTGAGCTGTCTGATGAGCTGTTGCGTCGACACTATGCGGTGCTCAGCTTGGCGGATGTGTGGATTGACTTCCCGATTGCGATGCACAATGGAGCCTTTATCAGACAGGAAATGGCCAAGGTAAAAACCGGCGATCTGGTTCAGTTGCAGGCGGTCGGAGAACGGATTTATGTCATGAATCAACACGGCTTTCGGGTCGGCGCGTTATCCAAGTCCGCTTGCCGGACCTGGCTGGATAAACTGCCGTCTATTATTGAGGCACGCATTTATGCCTTAATCTCCCGGAAGCAGCAGACCGACCAACTTGCAAAGGAACCGATAGAATGGGAGGTCCCCTTGCTAGAAATAGTAGTCGATAAAAAATAATGATAAAATTCGATAAACGGTATATCTAGCCATTCGGCGGTAGCCGTCCGCTCGCCGAGCGGACGGGGATTGCGCGATGAAACGCCGTGGCGCTCGGAGATCACCACGCTACCAATGTGCACGACTCGCTTGTATCGTCCGAACGCATGCGTACGAGCCGTTGGCAGGGCAAACATTGGTTATACTAGAGCTTGTCCCGCTTGACGCAATCATTTGCCATCCAGGATGATGCGATGAA
>CAZBEO010000097.1:0-12398 GCA_964490935.1 uncultured Verrucomicrobiota bacterium | reverse complement strand
AAACGCACGCAACAGCGTCTGATACAGGAGCGTCCCGAGCATCAGAATCGGCATCATCCCCAGAAAGGCCACCACGCCCGCGCCCACATCCCGCGCCGCGCCGCGCCACGTCATCCCGAAAAAGGTGGAGACCGCTAGCTTGCGTCGATGCAAAAAAATAACCGTCAGAACAAGCACCGCCCAGTGAAGTGTCAGGCTTTGCAGCACCATCAGCGGCACATCGCTTTCGGGCGACGCCAGGAGGCCGATCAGCAGCCCGACTAAGTGCATCCCAAAAAGGACGGAGGCGTAGATCAGTACATCCCGGAGAGAAATGCGGGGGGCCAGCGCACGGGCCGAAGCGAGCGTCCATGTCCGGGCGCGCGCTATTATGCCGGCGAGCAGCCAAACATCCACTGCGAGACCGGCCAGCACAATCAGGATGACATAGACCCCAACCGGAATCAGCATACGCACGTCGTCGGAATGCAGCAGGGCTTCGTTGTTCAGTGATTCGGCAATCTGGGCCAAAGGCATATCAGTCAGCACTCCCCGAGGCGATCAGCAGGTGGACGTCACGACATCCCGTATCACATACACCGGTTTGTTCTGCGATTCATGATACGTCCGCGCCTGCACTTCGGCCAGCAGGCCGATGCAGATAAACTGCACCCCCATGAAAATCAACATGAAGGCCGACATCAACCAGAACGGACGTTTGACCAGAAACGCCGCGAACTCGGTTCCAAACAGGTGATAGGAAAGATTGCCCAATACCATAAAGAATAGCATCAGGAATCCGGGAATGCCGAACAGCGCGCCGATTTTTCCAAACATCTGCATGGGCCCCGTGCTGTAGCGCAGCAGAAATTTGACGGTGATCAAGTCCAGAATCACGCGCCCGGTGCGCGAGAGCCCATACTTGGACTGCCCGGTGGTGCGCGGATGATGGTTCACCACGATTTCGTCAATGCTTCCGCCCACCCAGCTTGCCAACGCCGGAATGAAGCGGTGCATTTCACCGTAGAGATGCACATTTTTAATGACTTCGCGCCGGTACGCCTTCAGGGTGCAGCCGTAGTCGTGCAGATGTACACCGGTGATATGACTGATCAGCGAATTGGCCAGCATCGAGGGCAGGCGTCGTTTGATAAATGGGTCCTTTCGATTTTTCCGCCAACCACTGACCACATCCACGCCCGTATCCATATGCTCGAGCAGGCGCGGAATATCTTCCGGATCATTCTGCAAATCCGCGTCCATCGTGATCACCACCTCGCCCCGCGCCTCATGAAAACCCGCACTCATGGCCGCCGTCTGGCCGAAGTTGCGCCGCAATCGAACCAAGCGAAGACAGGGCACCCGATGCGACAACTCCTCCATGATCCGCCAAGAGTCATCCCGGCTCCCGTCATCCACCAGCACGACTTCATACGGGCGGCACAACTTGGAAAGCACCTCGTGCAGCTTTTCCACCAGCGCCTGCACGCATTCCTCCTCGTTATAAATCGGGGCGACCACGGATACATCAATTTTTTCTTCTACCTTCATGGTGAAACACCGTCCTGCGAAGTTGGCGGCCCAGCGGCCTATTTAATCCGCTGTACGATAATTCATTTCACCGATTTGGCAAGTTCCGTGTCCGCCTTATTTCCCGTCTCAATAAAACAGCGTTCTTCTTCGTTGCATCCCTTTTGAAATATGCTAGACACTTTCCCATTCAGCTACGCCGCCGGAGGGACGACGTTTTCAACCAAATAACAGAAAACAGGATCGTGAATGAAAAAAACCATCAATCAGCTCATTCAGTTACAGGAACTCATGGAGGCCATGGCCCAGCAAAGCGCCACCTCCACTAACGGACGCCTCGACCAACTGAAGAAGGCCATTAACAGCTATCTTGAAGCACTCCCGTCCGACCTGAGAGAGCAATTCACAAAACTTCAGAAAAAACATCATATCGCCATTGTACCCATCTCGAACGGTACTTGCACCGGATGTGGCATGGCGCTCCCCGTCAGCCGCGTACATGCCGTCAGGGCCGCCACCGAAATGTACACCTGCCCCAACTGCGCACGTATCCTCTACTTCCCGCCCAAGGAACTGCCCAAACGCATCGCCCAGAAAACCAGACGTTTCTCCGCACCCGTCCAGGCTGGCCTCAGCCGCTTCTCCGCACCCAGCCTCATGGTGGCCCACAGTGAAGCCACCTCCAAAGAAGAAGTCATCGCCGAACTGGCCGCGCTCATGGAAAAGGAAAACTTCATCAACGATGCCGCCGCCCTCACCGAAGCCGCCCTCCGGCGTGAAGCCATCGTCAGCACCGCCCTGGATCACGGACTCGCCTTCCCTCACGTACGTGGCGTCGAAGGCGGCGGACTAACCGTCGCCGTGGCCACCAGCAAAAACGGATTCAAATACGATGCCGACGCCACCAAGCTTACGCGGGTCGTCGTCTTTGTGGTCATCCCAACCGCCGCCAGCGCCTTCTATCTCAAACTGCTCGCCGGCCTCGCGCTGACCTTCCAGAAAAAAGAAGCCCGTGATAAGGTGACGGAACTCAAAGATTCCGACAAACTCTGGAAAAGCATGCTGGCCCTGACCAAGTCCACGATCCTGTGACCCGATGATCCGAACCGTTCTATTCGTGTGCACTGGAAACACCTGCCGCAGCCCAATGGCGGAACACCTCTTTCGCCGCAAGCTCGGCGATGTGTTTGATGTGCGCTGCTCTTCCGCTGGCCTAGCCGCCTGCGAAGGTGCCTCCGCCTCGCCGAGCGCCGTCGCCGTCATGCGGGAACTCGGCTGCGATCTCTCCGGCCACCGCAGCCGAAGTTTGACGCTCGAGAAGATTGACGAAGCCGATCTCATCGTGGTAATGACCTCCGCTCATCGGGACACCGTGTGCAGCCTTTTCCCCCAAGCCCGTGACAGGGTTCGGCTGGCACACACATTCGGAGTGACCGATACCGCAAACGATGTGACCGATCCATTCGGTCAATCCGAAAGCCGGTATCGCCAGACCCGCGATGAACTGGATACGGCTATAACGGATATGGCCATCTATTTAAACAACCAGGGAGCGCCCCTGCTTAAAAAAACGCGGGAAAGAGGATAGTAACGTGAAAATTGCCATTGGTTCGGATCACGGCGGCTTTGAACTCAAAACGCACTTGCTCGCCTTCCTGGCCGAAAAAGGCCTCGAAACCCTGGATCAGGGCTGCTCCAGCACCGACGCCGTGGATTATCCCGACTACGCCGGTGCTGTCGCCCTGAAAATCACCGAAGGCCGTGTGGACATGGGCATTGTCATCTGCACCACCGGCATTGGCGTCTCTATTGTCGCCAACAAATACCCCCGTGTACGTGCCGCCCTCTGCACCACGCCCAAAATGGCCCAACTGGCACGCGCGCACAACAACGCCAACGTCCTCGCTCTCGGGGCCTCCCTCATCACCCCGAAAGAGGCCGAAGCCATCATTGACGCCTGGCTAGATACCGACTTCGAATCCGGCGGACGCCACGAGCGCCGCGCCAACAAAATTCAGGCCTGCATGAACCAGAATGACGACCCCATCGCCATCTACGACACCGATCCGGAAATCTACAACGCCCTGCGCGGCGAGATGAAACGGCAGCGCGAGAATCTCGAACTCATCGCCTCCGAAAACTATGCCAGCCGTGCCGTACGCGATGCCACCGGCTCCATCATGACCAATAAATACGCCGAAGGCTACCCCGCCAAGCGCTGGTACAACGGCTGCGAATTCGTGGACACCGCCGAACGCCTAGCCATCGACCGCGCCGCCAAACTCTTCGGCGGCGAACAGGTCAACGTGCAACCCCACAGCGGAAGTCAGGCCAACATGGCCGTCTACTTCTCCATGCTTAATCCTGGCGACACCATTCTCGCCATGAGCCTCGCCGAAGGCGGACACCTCACCCACGGCAACAAAATGAACTTCTCCGGGCGCCTCTACAACATCGTCTCCTACGGCGTCTCACGCGAAACCGAAACCATCGACTACGACGAAGTGCAGAAGCTCGCCGAACAGCACAGCCCCAAAATGATCGTCGCCGGAGCCAGCGCCTACTCCCGCATCATCAACTTCAAGCGTCTTCGGCAAATTGCCGATGGTGTCGGTGCCCTGCTCATGGTCGATATGGCGCATATCGCCGGCCTCGTCGCTGCCGGGTGCCATCCCAATCCCGTGCCCTACTGCGAGTTTGTCACCACGACCACCCACAAAACCCTGCGCGGGCCGCGCGGCGGCATGATCCTCTGTCAGGAACGTTTTGCCGCCGACATCAACCGCCAAGTCTTCCCCGGCATTCAGGGCGGACCGCTCATGCACGTGATCGCCGCCAAGGCCATCTGCTTTGAAGAGGCCCTCCAGCCCTCCTTCAAAGACTACGCCCAGCAGGTCATCAAAAACGCTCAGGCCCTCTCCACCTCTCTGCAGGATGCCGGACTGCGGATCGTCTCCGGCGGCACCGACAACCACATGATGCTCGTGGACCTCACCCCCATCGATGTCACCGGAAAAGACGCCGCTTCGGCCCTGGATAAAGCCTGCATCACGGTCAACAAAAACGCCATTCCGTTCGACACCACAAGCCCATTCGTCACCTCCGGCATACGTCTTGGCACTGCCGCCCTGACCACCCGGGATATGAAGGAAAACGAAATGCGCACTATTGCCGGGTTCATTGTGGACGTATTGAAAAACAGCGACAACGAAAAGGTGATCGAAGGCGTGCGCGGCAAGGTCATTGAACTGACCGCGGGCTACCCCGTCCCCTGAGCGCCTCTTCCGCTGGATGTACTGCTAAAATCGCGACCGCCCGGCTATCCCGTCCAACTTCTTCTCTGCGTATCTCTGGACATTCCTATTGACCCCTTCATTCGGGATCGCTAATGTGATCGCCTGTTTATTTTCAAAGCAACCACCGGTAAATAGGCTATATGCCAATGGAAAGGGGCCTCGACTATGGCCATGATGATATCGAAGTTTCATAAGCTCATTCAGTCCAGACTTGTTTGGATCATCTTTTTCATCGTCATCCTGTTTTCCTTCGTCATTTGGGCCATGCCTTGGCCCGCCCGTAACGAAATTTCTTCCGAAGCACGACACGCCGGAAAACTCTTTGAAGAAGATATTTCTTTCGACCAATTCCGGCAGGCCCGCGCCAACACCTACCTAGCCGTGGCTATGATGATGGGTGAGCCGCCACGCATCACCGACCGCATGGAAAAAGAACTCACTTCCAGCGCCTGGCGTCGATTGGCCAACCTCAAGCAGGCCGCAAAAATGGGCATCACCGCCGGAAACAACGAGGTTGTTGACGCCATCAAATCGCAGCAGCTCTTCGCCGACACCAATGGCCAGTTCAGCCGCCAGCGCTACCAGAACTTCGCCTATGCCTTCCTGCGCAACCTAGGCATGACCGAACACCACTTCGAGGAATACGTACGCGAAGAAATCATCATGCAGAAACTCCGCGCCATGGTGGCCCAATCCCTGATCATATCCCCCTTCGAAATCCAGAGAACCTTCGATACCATCAACGATCAGTTCGATGTTGAATACATCGAGGTCACCCCCGAGATCGCTGAACGAAACGTCGTCATGTCCGACGAAGATGTACAACTCTTTTTCGACGCCAACACGAAAGCGTTCATGATTCCGCCTAAAATCAGCGTACGCTATGTCGCCTTCCCGATCAGCGACTTCACCAATCAGGTGGACATCACTGAAGACGACGCCCTCACCTACTACAATGAAAATATCGACGACTATACTACCTACGAAGCAAAAATAATGACCGACGAGGAAAAAGAGCAGGACGCCGTCGAGTCCCTCTCCGCAGACCTCGACGAAGGTGGCGAGTCCATTATTTCTCCTTTCGAGGACGTCAACGAACAGATTACGGCTCTGCTCATCTATGACCGCGCAAAAGACCTCGCCGCTGAAAAAGCAACCACCTTTGCCATGGCCCTCTCGCCCGACCGACAAGGCAACGCCCCCTCCTTCGACGAAGCCGCCGAAAAATTTGACCGCACCATAGCCGTCACTCCACCCTTCTCCCTCGAAGAAGAAATTGACGGCATCGACGCCGAACTCGACTTCAACAGCGACGCCTTTGACCTGCGCGACAATTCCGACGACTACTTCAGCAATGCCATCCTCGGCGATGAATATGTCTACGTCATTGCACTCGATCAATCCTATCCCGAACGTATTCCAGAATTCAACGAAGTGGCCGATCAGGTACGCGAAGCCAGCCGCCTTCAGGCCATCGAAGACGCCTCCCTGGCCCTCGCTAAAAAGGTCCAGGAAACCGCCGCATCTGAATTGGAACAGGGCAAAACCTTTGCTGAAATCGCCGCCGCCTTTGAACTGCCCGTGCTCACCGCCTCCGATTTCAACGCCATTTCAGGTATTGAAGACAACGACGACTCCAACACCATTGTCCCGGCCGTGCTTTCCTGCAACCGGAGTGAAATGGCTGAGCCGGCCGCGACCGAAGATGGCCGCCTGCTTGTCATCCATGTCATCAGCCGCACCCCCGGCGCCACCACCGCCCTTTCTACCATCAGCCCGCAGATCGTGGATGCGCTCAAACGCGAACGACGCCCCTACCTCTTCCGAGACTGGGAGGATTATCTCCTCAAACGCGGACACTTCGAAGACCGCGTAACCAAGCTGACCAACACTGACGAAGACGAAGAAGACGATTACGATGCGTTATAAATCTACATAGTTGTTTACAAAGCAACCCTGAGCCACTATACACCCATTTGGTTCTCAGAGATGCACTGTCCGACGAACCGCATCCATCTTGACTATGGGGGCGACTGGATTCGACGGGTAGGTTGAAGCTCTGGTGGCGTGTCGAGGACTCCGGTCGGCCTCGTAAATCCTCCGGAAAAACAACAAAAGCCAACGAAGAATTGGCCCTCGCTGCGTAACTAACGCGGTGACGTCAAACTGCTGATGCCTGCTGGGCAGGGCGACGTCGACTAGCAGGCTGGTTGCAAACCCGGATAACCGGGGGGCGCAACGAGAACCAAACAGGTTATTAGCGTTCCGGCGCATGTTCATCGGCCAACCGGAAGGCGAAAAATAAAAGGTGAACTACACACGTAGAAGCCACAGTGACGCTTATTCGGACGGGGGTTCAACTCCCCCCGCCTCCACCATTTACGCAACACCCTATAAAGCAGGGTGTTGCGTTTTTGGTTGGTCGGGTTTTAAAACACCTCAAGTCCGACGAATTGCTAGGAGCTGCTTCAGGCTGCTCATGAAGTCCGCGCAACCGGCAGTTCCTTCGGCGGGGGCCCAGGAGGCCTTTTCTTCGGGCGTCAACGGGAGATAGGGGCCGGCCTTGGCCTCAAAAAAGACCGTGCCCGATTCCAGCGCGATCGCACTGTGCCAAACACCGTGTGGAATATCCACTCCCAGGGCCTTCTCCTGCGGACCGAGAACAGCGTGTTCCGTGACCAGGCCTGTATCGTCATAGAAAAACAGCGCCAGACGCCCGCGTATCACCAGAAAGGTTTCGTCCTTCGTAGCCTCGTTGTGCCGATGCGGGGCCACGTAGGAGCCAGGTTCAATGGCATTGAGCAGGCGATTGCACGGGTCGGAATCCGCAGGGTGAAAGTTCCGGTTTTTGCGTAGGCGCGGCGACGCGGCGGCTTCGCATGTAAGGTGGTTCAGAAGGGATTGATCGATGTATTCGGGGGTTTTCATGGGGCCCAACATCCTTCGATTGCGTTGCAGCGCGGCTTATGGCATATTAAAGCCTGCGTTCACTTGGTGCTCGGGGCGGGAGTCGAACCCGCACGACCTAAAGCGGTCACCAGCCCCTCAAACTGGCGTGTCTGCCATTTCACCACCCGAGCGATGAAAAACGCCCTATTCGGGCGAACAAGGCAGTTAAACTAAATGGTTTCTCAGAAAGGTGCAAGATGAATTTGATTCTGGCGACAAGAAATGCGCACAAGCTGCTGGAGATACGCCAACTTTTCGGTTTTCCAGGGGTCCATGTGCAGAGTGCGCTGGATTTTCCCGAGGTGCCGGAAGTGGAAGAGGATGGCGACACCTTCGAGGCCAATGCGATCAAAAAAGCAGAAGCCTTGTGCCATGCGACGGGTTTTCACGCCCTGGCGGACGATTCGGGCCTAGAGGTGAAGGCACTCGACGGCGCGCCTGGCATCTATTCCGCACGGTATGCGGGGCTGCCGGTGGACTACCACGCCAATAACAGAAAACTGCTGCAGGCACTGAGACATATAGAGAACAGAGAGGCGCGATTCGTCTGCGTGATGGCTCTGGCCTTTCCGGACGGACGAATCGAAACGGTCTTCGGTGAATGCCGTGGACGTATTGCCCCGACCTGCCGAGGCACGCACGGCTTCGGCTATGATCCCCTCTTTATCCCGGAAGGACTCAACAAAACATTTGGCGAACTGGACGATGCGGCCAAGGCGAGCCTCTCGCACCGCGCGCACGCCATGCAACATGCCGTGACGGCCTGGAAACAGTTCCTGGCAACCCCTCACGAATAAAGAGGGAGCGAGACCACAGACTATAGACTGGAGACTCGATTTAAACAGACGGTAACGAAGGTGTAAGTGTGTGGCAAAAAGCTCTCCACTCCCTTACCCCCTTACAACGCGCCAAACATACCGCCCCACCCCGGCCAGCAATAATAGCGCCGCCGCAACCAAAATAATAACAGGCCCGCTTGGGAGGTCTGTCTGAAAGCTCACCACCAGGCCGGCCACATTGGCCACCAAACAGAACAGCGTGGACAGCACCATCATCATCCACAACTTGCGGGCAAATAGTCCGGCGGCGGCGACGGGCAGCGTCAGCAGTGCAATCACCATCACAATGCCCACCACGTGAACCAGCAGCGCCGTGGTTGCCGCCGTCATGAGCAGCAACAGATAATAATAACCCGTCACCGAAATGCCGCGAATCTCGGCAAAGCGCCGGTCGAAGCACACGGCCAGCAGTTTGCGGTAAAACAAGACTGCCGTCAGAATGAGCCCAACACTCAGGCCCGCCACGCGCCACACATCCGCACGGGATACCAGCAGAATATTGCCGAAGAGATAGCTCATCGGGTCCACATATCCATCGGTGCGCGCAATAAAAAGAAGGCCTACAGCCATACCGACCGCCCAAACGATGCCGATCGCCGTATCCTCGCGCTGATCTGACATCTGATGAATGGAGCCGATCAGTAGCGCCGCCGCCACAGCCGAAACCGCCGCTCCAAGCAATGGCCCGGCCCAGGCCATGCCTCGCGACTGCATAAACAGCGCCGCCCCGATTCCGGCCAGCATCGCATGAGAAATGGCACCCGCTGAATAACTGATCTTCTTAACCACCACAAACGTCCCCGTTATCCCGAACGCCACAGAGGCCATCACCCCCACCAGCAGTGCATTTTGTAAAAACGCCATGCCCGGTTCCTGCATCAATTGAATATACTCAAACATGGTGGTGCTCCCGTTCCGAACAGCAATGATCGTGTCGGACCAAATTCATTTTGCTGCCGTACAACTCATCAATCACCGCTCCACCCAGCTCGCTCACCGGATGAAGGTGGACCACCCGATTCACGCAAATCACCCGCTCAATACGGTTTGAAACCAAACCCAGATCATGGGACACCACCACAATCGCCATACGGTTTTTCAACAGGTCCAATACCTCGTAAAACTGATCCTGCACCCGAGGGTCCACATTGGCCGTCGGCTCATCCAGCAGCAGCAGTTCCGGCTCACCGCAAAGCGCCCGGGCAATCAACACACGTTGGCGCTGCCCGCCCGACAGCTCGCTGAACGGTTTTTTTGCCAGCGACTCCATGCCCAGCTCGATCAGCGCGGCACGACAGGCCGCTCGGTCGCTCCGAGTAAAACGGCTCCACCCCCGTCGCAAACGCCCCATGGCCACCACGTCCATCACATCCACGGGAAATTGCGCGTCATATTCGGTGTATTGCGGCATATAGCCGATGCGTGGGCGCACTTCGGACGGATTCCGCCCCAATACCCTGACCCTCCCTGAGGTCGGTTTCAACAGGCCAAGCATGAGATACAGCAAGGTGGTCTTGCCGCCGCCATTCGGGCCGATCATACCGGACAGTTCCTTCTCCCGAATCGAAAAGCTGACGTCCTCGAGCACGGCACGCGTGTTCGGATAGGCAAAAGAAACATGATCAAATTCAATGACCGTATTCATAACAAACAGCTTACTGCAAGGCCTCCCGAATGGAAACCCCGATGCGCCTCAAATTTTCAGTGACCCGCTCCTCCAGCGGATTCAACGACACCACTCGCCCCTTGATGGCTTCCGCAATCAGACCCGCCTTTTTCTGATCAAATTCCGGTTGCACAAAAATCACGCGCACATCATCCGCTCTGGCCGCGGCAATCAGGTGGGCCATCTGCCTTGGGGTCGGGCTGCTTCCGCCCTGCTCAATCGCTTCCTGCTTCAATTCATAGGCGTCGGTGAAGTAGCCGAATGCCGGGTGATACACAAAGACCGTCCGCCCCGCAAACGACGCCAACATCGCCTTCAACTCGTTATTCAGGTCTTCCATCTCCTGACGAAAGGCCACCGCCGCGCGCTGATACTCCGGCGAACGATCCGGATCGCGGGCATACAGCGTCACCGCCGCCTGTTCTCCCATGTGCGCCAGCAGCAGTGGTGCCATCCACACATGCGGGTCTCGTTCACCCTGCGCGTGCTGATGTTCCTCCACCGATTCCTCGACATCCTCGTGGCCATGTCCTTCCTCAAGCCGACGCCGCGCGAGGCCTCTGCTCTGATCCGCCACCACCAGATTCGGATGCGTTTCAGCCACATTGCGCAGCAGCACTTTTTCAAAGGGCACCCCAATAGAAAAATAGACCTCCGCTTCGGCCAGACTCCGTATTTGCGACGGCGTGGGTGAATAGGTTTCAGGACTCTTCCCTGGTGGAAGCAGCACGGTGACCACCGCATCGGGCCCGGCAATACGCTCCACCACCTCCTTCTGGGGCGGGATGCTCACCATAATCCGCAGGGCCTCATCCGCCTTCGCAGCCCTCCCTGCCCATAACAGGACAAGCAAGACTAAACAGGCACTCAGCCGTCGTGACCCACATAGAAAAGAACCCATTTGAATCCATCCTTTTTCAAGTCTGTTTCCCATACGCTGTTAAATCATCCTAACGCACAACAGGAAACCACAGCCGGTGGAAAAAGCAAGTCCTCTCTAGCAATCCGTTAAACGTTGGGCACCGCCTGAATCGATAGTATTTTCAACGAGAACGGGTGCAGCCTGCTCCAGGACGTGTTCAGGTCGGCGTCGTACACTTCCACCCGCCCGTCTTTGAGGTTCTCCCGGATCACCTCCAGCGCATCGGCTGCTTTGCGACCCGGACGGAATCCATGAGAACACTCAAGGAAATCCGCCTCAAAAATAGGCTCCAATATCAACGTCACCGCCATCTGGACCACACGATCTTTCAGTGTGGGGATGCCCAGTGGGCGTTTCTTCCCGTCGGCCTTGGGGATATACACCCGTTTCACCGGGCTGGCGCGATAGCTTTTGGCTTGGAGTTCTGACTGAATCTCATGAAGAAATTCGGCCACTCCGTTTTCCCTGTTCAGGATGTCCTCCGCTTTCTGCCCGTCTATCCCTGCGGCTTTCCCGCGCCGCCCGACGTGTTTCCATGCCGCTTCAAGCACATCCATCCGGTAGACCCGGTCGTAGAGCGCATAAAAGCGGAATCTGGGTTTCTTCTTCGCTTTCTGATGTAGCTTCCATCGCATCTGGTGCAGTTTATCCGGCAAAAGGTCGGGCTGGGTCGCCACGCGATCCAGGTACCTCCGGTCGGATATTCCGTAGTAGACTTCTGTATCAATCGGCTGCATATCGTTTCGATGTTAGCATGTTTACAGTCGGCTCCCTTCGCTCCGTGCTGGTTAGGCATTTCTTCGCTACTATGAAGCCGTCCGACTCCCTGCCTGCGTTCCTCCCACAGGCAGAGCCTCTCAGGTTCCGCGACTTATCTTTCCTCACGCGCCATCTCCAGTCACCCCGGAGAGCCCAGCGAATGCACTTGAATATTACTTCATCACTGGTGGCAGGCTTCAGCCTTTTCGGCAGCTTGGCCGCTCTCAAATGGTGTAACGAGGCCGAATCGAGTTCACTTACGTTACGGCTCATGAGTTCGCGCAGGCGAGCTTCGGCTTGGGGATTACTCCTTTCACCGCCGCATGGGCTACATGTGGTATATTCAATTTACATGTTCATCACCTTTCAGATGAATAGATAAATCCGATTTATCCTGACGCACCAGAAGGTCGCAAAGATCGCAGAGATAAAAGAGGGATAACAAACCAGTAATCGGC
>CAZBEO010000096.1:0-12465 GCA_964490935.1 uncultured Verrucomicrobiota bacterium | reverse complement strand
AAACCAACCAATTGCTGGAACGCTTGGCCAACGAGGAGCCTGACAGACCACTCCTGCTGGTCGGGTTTGGCGAGGACATGAAGTGGCTGTGCCGCTTGCTGGGCTCTCGTGTGGCTGGAATTTACGACTGGCGAAGCGAGTACCAGGGCTACGACATTGGCACGTTGGCCATACAGGAGCTATCCTCTTGCGCGAACGCACATGCTGGCCTAGTGATCTGCCCGCCCGAACTCGCATCGATTGAGGAAGCCCTGCGGGAGATTATTGCCATCCCAAGCTTAAGCGTCCTGCCCGTGCTGTGGAATACACCCACCGCCTACGAACCCTGCACGCAGGAATCATGGGCGCGCCCTATTTGCGAGCGCGCCAGACAACGTGCTGCTTCCGTGAACACGCCCGACCGGCTCTACAATCTGATGCAGGTTGTGCGCGAGACAACGCTGCTTTCCGGTTCCGTTGTGGAATGCGGAACCTTCGAGGGGGGCACCGCCAGCTTGATCTGGGAAACCCTGCAGGCGCAAGAAGACCCCCGCTCCCTGTTGCTGTTCGATAGCTTTCAGGGCTTGCCCACGCATCATTTCGGAGTGGACGCTCGCTGGGGAGGAACATTCTCCAACATCTCTTTTGCCGAGATTCGTAACCGGTTTGCCCAATGCCAAGGCGTTCAGCTCATCAACGGCAATATCCTCGACACCATTTCCAATCTCAAGACCCCGGTCTCCCTTGCGCACATTGACGTGGATACCTATGAAACCGCCTTGGCGGTGACCCGCCACATCTGGCCCTTGCTTGAGCCTGGAGGCCTATTGCTCTACGACGACTACGGGTTCCTGCCCAATTGCCTGCCTTTAAAAATTGTCGTGGATGATTTCTTCCAGGACAAAGGAGCTTCTGCGCTACGCTTCTTCCTGCCTTCCAATGGATTCTTGGTGCGCAAAAATGTTTGAAGTATCCATTCACGACCAGGAGTTGGCCCGCACAGCCGCCGTCGAGGCGGGGCATTGTCTGCGGGCATTTAGCGACCAGTGGCAGGGCGTCATCGGACAAGCCACCCACGACATCAAGCTGGAAGCAGACCAGAAGGCCGAGTCCATTATCCTGGGCCTCCTGAAGCAAAATTCAAAACACGCGATTCTCTCTGAAGAGTGTGGGGAGACGGGTGGGGCGGCCACGGAAGACGGCCTGCGATGGATCGTTGATCCGCTGGATGGAACGGCCAACTACGCTCGGGGCGCACCGTTCGCTTCCGTCTCGATTGCACTCTGGCAGGGGACACAGCCTCTTTATGGAGTGGTGTACGATTTCTGGCGAGAGGAACTCTTTTATGGCGGACGCCAACAGGGTGCCTTTCTGAACGATCGTCCCATTCACGTAAGCGATGTGGTTAAGCCCTCGCAGGCCACTCTCTCTACGGGATTCCCTGCCAACCGGGATTTTAGCGAGAAGGCCCTGTTGCCGTTTCTGGGTCTCGTCCAACGATTCAAGAAAATCCGGCTTTTTGGCTCAACCGCTCTTGCCTTGGCCTATGTGGCCTGCGGACGCGCCGATGCCTATCTCGAAGATGGCATCATGCTTTGGGATATTGCCGCCGGTATGGCCATTGTTGAAGGAGCCGGTGGTGAAACTGCTATGAAACCGGTGCCGGGCCAGCTACATACTTGCTATGCATATGCCGCAGCGTGCAACTCACTACAACCTGATCCTGAGAGGTTTGGCATAAATTATGCTAAATCATCATAAAACCGGCCTGAGCAGATCACCCCGCGCGGGTCTCGATCCATTTTCTTTAAATGTGATTATCGTGCGATGAATGATGAAGTATCTAAGAAGGTGTTTCAGGGGGAATTAAGCTCAGTCACGTTGTAAATATCTAAGATCAAAAGTATGACACCGCCCATGAATCAAATGGATATCCCCAGCATCCTTGCACATGTACAGGGGCAATGGCGCTCGCTTCGATATGGGCAGGGTGCGCATGACAAAATAGCTCGCGTGTCCATTTTTGGCGCCGGGGAACACTCCCAATGGCTTGAATCCGTGGTGCGGGGAATGGAAGGCCCGACCGTGGTGGCTGTGCTGGATGACCATCCTTTGGGAAAGCAACCTCTCTGGGGTATAGCGCCCGTCATGCCGACAACGTGGAAACCGTCTGATGACGAAATCATTATTTTGTCCAGCGATACAGTAGCCGAACAGATGAGCGTTCGTTGTCGAGAGCTGTATGGAAATCGGGTTTGGCTTGTAAATTTGTATGATGGCCTTCCGCCAGGACCTTATCCAAAGGCCTCGCCCAGGTCCCGGATGCCCAATAAATGTGTTGTTGCTGCAGGCAAGGACGTTGTGGCGGATAGCACCTGGCGTTCCCGTCTCACGGGAGTAGTGGAACAATGGATGTCTGGTTATCTGCCCGATCCGGCGCTCGTGAAGAAAGAACGTGACTTTCGATGGAAACTTTTTTTTGCATTATATGCATACCGACTGAAATGGCGTTTCAAGGACAAGCACTGTGGAGAAGAGGCCATTTTGCTTGGCAGCGGACCTAGTGTGCGCATCGAGGATCTCGAAAAAATGAAGGGCTTTGTAACATTCGCCTGCAACCGGTTTTATCGGTGCTATGATCGCACATCGTTCCGGCCAACGTATCTCGCAAGCGCGGACCGCACCATGATCAGCGATTTTGGCGAAGAGATGAGTCGTGAAGCGAAATGTCCCTTGTTTTTAAACACCATGGAAGACCCTGGCATCCATCATGCTAATGTCTTCTGGGTGCCGAGCATTATTCCGCACTGTGCCCCATTAGTCTTTCAGGAAACCATGTTTAAGGGCTTGTTTTGTGGTGGCGGCACCTTAATTGGCGCCCTTCAAATAGGCTATTACATGGGCATTCGGAAGTTTTACTTGTATGGTGTAGACCATGATTTTAACTACCAGAAAGTCGAGACCAAGGACCGAGCCCGAAGCGCCGTTGGCGATGCTAACCATTTTATTGCAAACTACCGGGATGGGAAAGCTTGGTTCCCCCCGGCAACGAACCTAATCGAAAAGAGCTTTTGCATTTGTGACCAGTTCTTGCGTTCCCGAAATGGATTCCTTAAAAATGCAACCTGCGGCGGAAAACTGGAAGCCCTTGAACGTGTCAGCATTGAGAAGGTCTTAAACGAAAAGGGTTCTGTTTGTCGGGATGAAGGACAACGAAAGGGAAAAGAATGAATGTGTATGAAATGATCAAAGAGAAACCGCACCTGCATGTTTTTGGCGATGGAACCCCCCGGCTGATGTCGCTTTTGGATAATGCCTTGAAGTGGATGGCTGATGTGCTTTCGGAGAGACCAAACGCGGTTACGCTTGAAACGGGCTATGGTCTGACCACCGTGCTGATGACCATGCTGGCCCAAAAGCACTACTCCATTGCACCGGATGAGCCTGGGTACAAGCGTATTTTGGACTACTGTGAAAAAAACGAGATTCCCTCGAAAGGGTTACACTATATCGCCGGGCGTTCAGAAGATGTCCTGCCAACATTGACCATCGAGGACGAGAGCCTCGATCTTGTGCTTATTGATGGCGGGCATGGTTTCCCAACCCCGTTTGTGGATTATGCCTATACTTTCAAAAAAGTGAAGATCGGCGGATATTTGGTGGTGGATGACCTCCAGCTTGTTACCGGCATGATGCTGAAAGATTTTCTGCTGCAATCCGAAGAGTGGAGTTTGGTCAGCTATTTCGATGGCAAGACATGCAGCTTCAGAAAGAACCTGCACACCGATGGCAAGGACTGGTCTCGACAGCCTTACATGACGCAAATGAATGAAAAGGCGAAAGAACTGTTGTGCGGAAGTGGAAGAGCTTCCATTGAAAGACTGTGCCTCGTGCCCGTGATAGCCTCTGCCGAGAAAACCGCGCAGAAGACTCCATTTCAGTCCGTTCAGGAGGACGCCCTGTTGTCACGGATTGTCCTAGAGAAGCTGGAGACTCTGTTGTCCAAAGAACAGGTTGATCAAGTGGCCATTTTCGGGGCTGGTAAGCATTCCGCATGGTTGGAGAATATCCTCGCCGACAAAGCCGGGATGCCCAGAGTGGTCGCCGTTTTGGACGATTCTCCCGACGGCAAGCCGAATCGTTTTGGCCTGAAACCAGTCAATGCGCAGGGATTCAATCCCAAGCAAGTTAATGCCATCGTGTTATCCAGCGATTGCCTCCAGAAAAACATGCGGGAGAGATGCCTCGCTCTTTATGGCAATACGGTGAAGATTGTGGACCTCTATGAAGGGCTTCCGTCAGGCCCCTATAAAAAAGAATAATGAGTAATCAACCTCCGGCCATGAACATGGATTTGCCTGATAATAGTATGCTTCACCGCCTGTCACACGGGGTTCTCTTTCATCCGGCGCCATCCTTCGACCCCGGGGATGGAAGACCCGTTGTGGCCATCATCTCGCACTTGGAGCTTTTTCCTGCATTGCATGGATTTCGGGTGGTTGTGCTCCAATTGGCCGAGGTTCTGAAAGCCGCAGGTTATTGCACGATTTGGGTGAATCAGGCCAAAGCGGACGGTCGCTACATCTCAAGCTATCAAGCAATAGGCGATCGATATTTTGATGCGACATTTCACATTGGGAAACAAACTCCACGCAAAGGAGCGGCGAAGGGGGATTTTACAACGGAGGAAACCCTTTGGTGTCTTCGCTGGATTGAGGAACGGTTTGGCATCTCCGCAGCCATTGCAGAATATGCTTATATGGCTCCTTGCCTGTCCGTTCTCTCAAACCAAACGCTCAAGCTGGTTCAGATGATTGACGTGGTCTCTCGTTTGTCTGGTGAAAAATTACGACGTCATCATATTGATCTCAAGCGTGAGCTTACAAGAGATGAGGAAATCGCCCTGCTCAGGCATGTCGATGTTTTGATGGCCATTACCCAGGTGGAGCGAGACCTTTTGCTGGAAATGTTGCCAGATAAAAAAGTGATCACAGTGGGATACTCCATGCCGCCCGCTGGCCGCCAGATGCATAAAGACTCATCCCAAGACATGCTTATGCTTGCGTCTTCCAACCCTTTTAATAGAGACGGGGCGATAACGTTCATCAAGGATGTTCTGCCCAAAATCCGCTCATCGCTTCCCGACTGTCGGCTCCTTCTTGCCGGGCAGGTGTGCGATCGCCTGAAAGCGGATGGCTACCCGGAAATGCTGACCGCTCCGGGAGTGGTTTCAATGGGTCCCGTGGATGATGTAGAACATCTCTATGAGTCTGCAGCCGTGGCCATCAACCCAACACGGTTGGGCACAGGATTGAAAATTAAGACGGTGGAAGCAATTGCTGCCGGAATGCCGATTGTAACAACGACCACAGGATGCGAAGGACTTCCCCGGGTCGAAGAATCACCCTTTGTCATTGCCGATGACGCAGATGCGTTTGCCGCCGCCTGCATCAGGCTCTTGCGCAATGTGAAAGAAAGGCATGCTCTCCAACAGTATACCCGAGCGTATACAGAAAACTATTTTTCCATGAATTATGTTTACGAAGAACTTCGGGAGACACTTGCCTGCGGGTGCGCGCCAGTTCTCGCGCAATGCTCCATTCCGAATGTAACGGTTCAGCCTCGTAGTGCGCCCGACATGCTGAAGGCCCTGTTTCGAGAGGTTGATGTTCATGTCCTTGAGATCGGATACCCCTCGCGTGGAATGATCGCAAACCTCGCGCAATCCATTCGCCTTGTTCGCTATGACAGCCTTCCTCCGATTGCTTCCATAGAAGAACTTGACTACCAATGGATGAAAAACAACTGCGCCGATGAGGAGTTAAGCAAGGACAACCACTTCCGATTCCACCGGTTGACGCCAGAACAATTTCTTTCGCAACCCCCTCTAGAAACGGATTACAACATGCTGTATCTGCATGGGGAACACCGCGAAGAACGATTGCTTCGGAATCTTTTAAGTTTTACGCCGTTTCTCTCGGAGGGCAGCGTGCTTGCCGTGGACGGTTATGGGGATGTGGAAAAATCAGGGGTCACAAGGGCTGTGGATAATTTTGTTTTTCTCGCACTGCCCGATCTCTCGGACATAATATGCGTTCCGTTTGGCATCGCGCATGGATGGCCACTCCATAGAAATTCTCAGGGCTATACCATACTCATCCGTCTCAAATCGTGTGTCCATTTCCCCCAAGACATATTCCCTGGGCCAGAGTTGGCTGTATCGGACAAGCCTTTATCGAAAGCGGATATTTTTGCTTCTCGCTGTCTCCGTCTGCTGGTCAGGGAGCGGTTGGCGGCATTTCATACCAGCGGGGTTGAACAGATGGCCCTATTCGGCGCCGGGGCACATACCACCTGGCTAGAAAATGCGTGCGAAGGGCTTGATTTGGGCATCACGGTGATTTTGGATGATAACCCCGATGGTAAAGGTCCCTTCTTCGGGCTTAACCCCGTACGAACGGAAGCGTTCTTGCCCGAGAGCGTGAATGCCATCGTGCTTTCCTCGGATTGTCGTCAGCGTGAGATGGCGTTAAGGTGCAGGCATATCTACGGCGATGGTGTTAAATTAATTGATTTGTATGAAGGGCTTCCACCAGGGCCCTACGCGAAATGAAACCCGTTGATGTTAAACTTGGAGGTAGTACGCGATGAATCTCTCGATCACGATGGATGTGACCAATCGGTGCAACTCACGCTGTAAAACCTGCTATTTTTCCCTCCCCGGCTTTAAGCCCAAGGGAAAGGATATGACGTTTGATGAATTCCGTGTGATTGTGGGCAAGCTGAGCGATCATTCAGGCCGCTTGGCGCTTTCCTGTGAGTTCGAGCCCCTGCTTCATGTGGATATAGAAGACATCCTGCGAGAATGCGCTCCATTGGCGGGAAGTTGGCAGATCAGGCTCAACACGAATGGAATTCTTCTTTCCGAGGCGGTGTCCCGTGCACTGGTGGATTCCAGGATTGCCGAAATCTACGTCTCACTGGATGCCCCCACCTCGGAACTGAACGGGGAAATAAGAGGGAATACGAAGTTTGATCATATTGTGCGGGAAGTGAAGCGCCTGAATCGGATCAAAGCCGACCGGGAAGTAGCGCAGCCGGTTTGTATTCTTCGCTCTACTGCCATGCAGGCGAATCTGCATGAGTTGCCCGGTATGATCTCGTTGTGTTCGGAAGTGGGTGCCGAACGGTTTAGCGTGAAGCATCTGATTCCCATCGCGGAGTGTGAATGGGAGGGGCGGCCCATCGCGGAGCAGTCGTGTCTGTTGTGCCCGGATCAAACGAGTGCCGTGTTCGAGTTGATTCGTGCGCAGGGAAAGAAGAGGGGGGTTGTCGTTGATCTCCCTCCCGCCGCACCAAAGCCGCCGGAAGACTTGCGTGTGCAGTGCGGCTATATGAACAACGGATTCCACATTTTTCCCGATGGCGTCTGCTACCCATGCGTTTGGCTTACGCATAATGAGCCTTATGGAAACCTCATTCAGGACAGCCTCGACGCCGTACTGGATAGTCCGATCAGAAAGAAGACTACGGAAGCCTTTCACCCGCCGCATACTCCCGAAGGCTGCATAAATTGTCTGCGGGATTCGCAAACAGTCGGCATAAAGGCGTATAACGACGCACGGGAACGTTTGAGTGACGGCCCATCATCGAAGGGATGAGTTTATTGTGGATGCGAGTCTGATTTTCATGGTTTATCCGGGTAGAATATCGTCAAGCGGCGGTGGGGCGATACGCGCCATGGCGATGTGTCGTGCTCTGTCCGATGCAGGATTCGTTCTTGATCTGGCCTCGCGTGATAGCGGGGATACGGACATGCCCGGACGGAATATCTTCCGGAATATATATCAGTTCGGATCGGCCCTCCCCATGCGTCTGAAGTCTCAGGAATCCATTCGCTCTTACATCGCTCGGAAGATGGATATTGAATTTAACGAGTGGGCCCTTGAGTTGATTGATACAATCAAGCCCAAGGCGGTAATCACTCATTATGCGTGGACGGCGGGAGTATTGTCCCGATTGCCTGCGGGTGTTATGGGTATTCTGGATACGATTGACATTCAATATCGGCGAGGGGAGGTGGCTCGGGCTAACGGCATAGCTAATTTTGATCGTCAGGCCGAAAAGCGCGAAGAGCTGCGTGAGCTGCGCAAGGCGGATGTGCTGATTGCCATACAGCCCGACGAACAGCGCTTGCTTCAAGATATCCTGCCCGGACATCGAGTGATCTGCGCGACGCATACGATGCCCGTCAAGCCGCTGGCCTCGCCGAATGATTCACATTCCGTTTTTTTTGTGGGTAGCAATTATGATCCGAATATTCGGGGCATTGAGCGCTTTGTCGTCCAAGCTTGGCCGCGCATCCGGGAAGCCGTCCCCACCGCTACGCTTGATATCTGTGGGCAGGTGTGTGGATCGTTGTACCATTTGGAGTCGCAACCCGGCATACACCTGCATGGCATGGTGGATGACTTGCGGGTCTTTTATGAAAATGCCGCCGTCGTGGTTAATCCTTCACTGTATGGCACGGGGCTGCCCATTAAAACTTCCGAGGCGTTGGCGTATGGAAAAGGTCTCGTTTGCAATACGCCCAGCGCACGGGGGTTCGATCCGACTTCCTTTCCCGGACTGGTCTGTGAATACAGCGACATGCCGGAACGTATCATTCCGTTGCTGCAAGATACGGAGAAGCGGCGTGACCTGGAAGCGGTCACGGCACTCTACGCCAAACGGTACATGACTCCCGAAGTGATCTTCGGCGAGCTGATGGCCGTACTGCGCGAAGCAGCGGATCGACCCGCGCCGATGGCGATGGCCATGCCGACTCCAGGCTTGATCTCCAGGCTCCGCGATTATCCTCTCCGAAAAGTCGTTTATTATTACGCGACGCGTCTCTTTTCCCGTCTGTTTCAACGCTCGGGCAGCGGAGGGGGGCAGGGAGGTCGTCTTTTGGAGAAATATATTCGTCTGCACTGGCGGGCGCTGGCCCGCGATGAAGGGGTGCAGCGTGTGGCGATCTATGGCGCGGGCAAGCATTCCTACTGGCTCGCGCACGTTGTGCGTGATGAGCAGGATATCAAGGTGGTGGCCGTTTTGGATGATCATCCCGCAGCGAATCGGGAAGGGCCCTTTCATCTGACTCCGATTTTGTCCGGCACGTTTGATCCGAAAAGCGTGGACGCCATCATCCTGTCTTCTGACTGCATTCAGGAAAAACTGGCGCGTCGCTGTCGGGAGTTATACGGGCAGGATGTGAGGTTGATTGACCTGTACGAAGGGCTTCCACCCGGGCCGTATGCGAAATAGAATGATGGGGTTGATAGAGCTATGATGCCTGAATCACAATACATAAAATATGCCGAAGAAGCCGTGTGCGCGGCGGCGGAGAAACTGAAGAAGGCACGGGCGGAAATCGGTCGCGCGGTGGGCGTGGAAGAAGGCGGACGGGAAGTCAAATTATTGGCCGATCAGGTGGCCAACGAGATTCTGGTCGAGGCGCTGAAAAAAACGGGCCTTCCCATTCTCAGCGAAGAAACGGGGTTGATGTTCGGAACCGACAGAGAGTCTGCCATGCAATGGGTGATCGATCCGCTGGATGGGTCGGTGAATTATCTGCGCGGGATCGGCTATTGCGCGGTGTCGGTCGGGTTGTGCGATCAGGGACGTCCGGTGGCGGGGGTCGTGTATGATTTGCTTCGGGATGAATTGGTGACGGGCATCGTGGGGCGGGGTGCCACAGCCGGTGGGCGGGTAATTGCTCCATCCCGATGCCGGGATATGAAAGAGGTGGTGCTGGCTACGGGATTCCCTGCCAGAATGTCGTTTGATGAAAAAAATCTTGGCGAATATGTGAAGAAGATTACGGCATTCAACAAGGTGCGTATGTTTGGATCGGCGGTGCAGTCGTGTCTGGCTGTGGCGGATGGAAGAATGGACGCCTATTTTGAGCAGGACATCATGCTGTGGGATGTGGCGGCGGGATTGGCTCTTATTGAGGCGTCGGGTGGTTGCTGGACGTGGCGCGCGGGAAGTCGTGAGTTTTCCAAAGTGGTCTGGGCCTGCTGTCCGGGATTGAAGAATGTGCAGATGTTGTGAGGAGAAGAATATGTCACGGTATCGTAGAGCGGAATGAGATTCTCACACAAAGTCACTAAGGAATGGAGTAGAATTTGGACAGGATTAACGGGATGGACTGGGTTTTGCCAGGGAAAGCCCGCGTTGCTTGATAAATGATGATGCGATCACCGAAAATCGAGAATAAGCCTATGAGAAATACGGGTAAACTACTTTGCATGATTCCGGCGCGTGCGGGGAGTAAGCGGGTGCCGGCAAAGAATCTGCGGATGCTGTGCGGAAAGCCCATGATCGCCTATGCCGTCGAAACGGCGAAGGCGAGCGGGTGCTTTCAGGATATTTATGTCAACACGGATTCCGAGGTGCTGATGGCCCTGGCGGAACAGTACGGCGTGAAGGCGTACCGACGCGATGCGTGGTTGGCGTCGGACGAGGCGCAGGGGGATGATTTCACCGCAGATTTCATGGAGAAAATGCAGCCGGATACGCTGGTGATGATCAGCCCAGTGTGTCCGCTGGTAACGCCGGAGGATGTGCAAAAAGCGCTGAAGGCGTATGCGGAATCGGATGGCGATACGCTGATCACCTGCGAGCAGACGCAGATGCAGGTGTTTTCTCAGGGGCGTGGAGTGAATATTGATGATCAGGCGGCCTTGCAGGCATCGCAGAAGAATCCGCCGGTGCAGATTCTGAATTGGGCGGTTGCGATCTGGGATACGGCCACCTTCTTGGCGACGTACCGTGCGGAGCGGAGGGGGTACCTCGGTACGAATCGCCTGCTGTTCCCGATTGACCCGCTGCATGCCGTCAAAGTAAGCCACGAGGGCGATTTCCGGCGTGCGGAACAGTTGATGCGTTCCTTTTCAGGTGCCGATGCAGAAATCAGTGTGCCGGAATACTGGGAGAAAAAGCCATGATTCACGGAAAATTAACGAAAAAAAGCCCGCTTGACCTGTTTGCTGGGTCAAAAATGTGGAAAACTGCGCTGAAATGGCTCGAAAACAACAAAAATAACAACGTGGAGGGCATTTATCCGCTCGGAGAGGACGGGTTTAATGCTCGAATCATGAGTTATTCGCTGAAAACACGCGAAACAGCCCGGTTTGAGGCTCATCGGCATACGATTGACCTGCAATATACGATTTCGGGCGCGGAAATCATCGAAATCGCCCCGGTGGAGGCGTTAAAACCGCTGAATGACTACGATGAATCGATTGATGCTGAACATTTTGAAAAACCGACGCATCCGCACGCCTTCGTGACCAATTCGGCGGGGTTTTTCACGATTTTGTTCCCGGAAGACGCCCACATGCCCAAATTAATCACCCCGGAAGCCGATTTTGTGACTAAACTGGTCATTAAAATTCCGGTAGCCTGCCTGATATAGGTCCTGGCGACCGGTCCAACCCGAGTGCAAAATGAAATTATAATTTTCAATATGCGCTTTACTTGCTCTAACTCTTTCCTTATCTTGCACCTGTGAAGCGTATTTATATCCAGCGGTCTGTCGAAAATAGGTTGCAACGACGATTGGATGAGTTTCCGGTTGTCGCCCTCATTGGCCCACGCCAATGCGGGAAGTCCACGCTCGCCCGAAAAATGATCAAAGACCGCCCGTCGGTGTATCTGGATCTCGAATTGCCGTCCGATTTAAATAAGCTGACCGATGCCGAGGGCTTTATGCGGGCTAATCAGGGGCGGTTGATTTGTCTGGACGAAATTCAGCGTTGCCCGGAGCTTTTTCCTTTGTTGCGGGCACTGTGTGATCAAACAAGGAGCCCGGGACAGTATCTGGTGCTTGGGTCTTCGTCACCGGAACTGCTCCAACAATCATCGGAAACACTGGCCGGGCGCATTGCGTATGTGAATTTGACGCCGTTTACGCGTTTCGAAGTGGGAGCTCAAATGGCTGAGGCCCATCATTTATGGCTTCGCGGAGGGTTCCCCGATAGTTTTTTAGCGCCGTCGGATGAAGCCGGCTTTGAATGGCGGGCACAATTCATTCGAACGTTTCTGGAGCGCGATATGGCCGTATTCGGATTTGAAGCGTCGCGCCTGACGATGCGCCGCTTGTGGACGATGCTGGCTCATTGCAATGGGCAATTGCTCAATGCTTCCAAGCTCGCGGCATCTTTGGGGGTCACTCCGCCTACGGTGCGTCGTTATATTGACTTTTTAGAGCACACGTACATGCTGCGTGTTTTGCAGCCGTGGTCCAGAAACGTCAAAAAACGAATGGTGAAAAGTCCTAAAATATTCATCGGCGATACGGGACTGCTGCACAGTCTGTTGGACATCGAAACCATGAATCAACTTTTCGGTCATCCAACGTACGGTTCCTCTTGGGAAAGCTATGTCGTTACGCAACTGTTGTCGGCGGCGTCTCGATGGAGTGGGTTTTTCTATCGGACG